>NZ_JBHXSA010000002.1:0-256050 GCF_042716475.1 Streptomyces sp. NPDC058671
TGCCGGAGTACATGGTGCCGGTGGTGGTGGTTCTGGACGCGTTGCCGTTGACGCCGAGCGGGAAGGTCGACCGGAAGGCGTTGCCCGCGCCCGACATGGGTGCGGTGGTGTCCTCGCGGATGCCCCGGGATCCGGTGGAGGAGGTGCTGTGCGCGTTGTTCGCGCAGGTCCTGGGCCTGGAACGGGTCGGCATCGACGACAGCTTCTTCGAACTCGGCGGCCACTCCCTCCTCGCCGTCCGCCTCGTCAGCCGCGCCCAGACCGCCGGCCTGCGGCTCAGCGTCGCCGACGTGGTCCTGCACCGCACCGTCGCCGCACTCGCCACCCGCGCCGAGAAGACGGGACCGGACCAGGAGAACACCCTCGATCCCTTCTCCACCGTGCTCCCCATCCGGCCGGGCGGCGACGCGCCCCCCGTCTTCCTCGTGCACAGCGGGCTCGGCTTCAGCCTCCCGTACGTCGGGCTCGCCCGGCACCTCGACCGCCGCCACCCCCTCTACGGCCTCCAGTCTCCGGCCGTCGGCGGCGCCTCCCCGATCCCCGACGACCTCCGTGCCGTGGCCACCGAGTACATCGGCCACATCCGGCGGATCCGACCGCACGGCCCGTACCGCCTCCTCGGCTGGTCCTACGGCGGCGTGCTGGCCCACGAGATCGCCGTGCAGCTGCAACAGGCGGGCGAGCGGGTCGACTTCCTCGCCAACCTCGACGGATACCTCGGCAGCACCGGACGCGACGAGGAGGACGACGAGCGGGAACTGCTCCTGCGGGCCCTCGAAGCCCTCGGCCACAGCCGGGCCGCCTTCACCGACCGTCCGCTCACCCCGGCCGTACTCCTCGACGTCCTGCGGCGGGAGAACCATCCGCTGGCCGAGCTCGGCGAGCACGGCATCCCGCGACTGCTGCGGCTGTCCCGGACCCACGGGGACCTGATGGAACGGTTCACCGCCGGCCGGTTCACCGGCGACATGCACCTCTTCACCGCCACCCGCGAATGGACGGCGGACCGACTGGCCGACCAGACCCGACGATGGGAGCACCACGTGGACGGACACCTCCGGATCCACCCGGTCGACTGCGGCCACGAGTACCTGATGCACCCCGGCCCCCAGGCCGTCGTCGGCCGCGCCGTCGACGCCGCGCTCGCACGGCTGGACGCGGCGGACACCCGTCCCGCGGACGTCGGCGCGGCGGACGGCGGGCAGCGGGGCGGTGACCGGACATGGTGACCCTCGTCCAGGTCCGCAGGCCCGCCCCGCCCATCGCCCTGGCCGTGGAGTCCCTCGCCGTCGCGGGCCGGAGACTGAACCGGCTGCGCAGGGCGCCCGGCCGCCTCATCGGCATCATCATGAACCCGCTCGTCTCCATGATCGTCCTCGGCTACCTCTTCCAGGGATCGCTGTCGGTGACAGGCGGATCCGACTACCAGACGTACATGTTCGCGGGCGTGGCCGCCCAGGTCGGGCTCGCCGGCATCGGCCCCACCGCCGTGGCCGTCGCCGCCGACCTGCGGGGCGGACTCGTCGACCGCTTCCGCAGCCTGCCGATCGCCCGCCCCTCGGTGCTCCTCGGCCACACCCTCGGCGACCTGGCCGTCGGCCTCATCGGGCTCGCCGTCGTCACCGGCATCGGCGTCCTCTTCGGCTGGCGGCCCGAGCGCGGCCCGCTGCCCGTGCTGGCCGGCTTCCTCCTGCTCGCCGTGTTCATGTACGCGATGCTCTGGGTCGGCGTCCTCCTCGGCCTGTTCTCCCGCAACATGGAGACGATCAACGTGGTCGCGGGTCTCGTCACCGTCCTCCTCTCCTTCCTGTCCAACGCCTTCCAGTCCGTCGACCGGCTGCCGGCCTGGCTGCGCCCGGTCGCCGAGTGGAACCCGGTCAGCGCCGTGGTCACCTGGACCCGCGAGCTGTGGGGCAATCCCACCGCGGCCGGCGGAAGCTTCCCGGGCGAGCACGCGTCCCTCGCCGTCGCCATCTCCCTGGGCGCCGTCTTCGTCCTCACCGTGCTGTTCAGCCTCCGCCGCTTCCGCACGGCGGCATCGTGAGACCGGGGCCGCGGCGGCCGCGCGCCGCGGCCCCACCGCCCCTCGTCACACCGCGATCCCACCGCACCTCGGTTCCCGCACCACCGCTCCCCGCACCACCTACGCCGTGCGCCGCGGTCCCACCGCCCCTCTCCGCCGTGTTCCGAAGGGAGCACCCGCCATGAGACCCACCGCACCGCAGCCCTCCGACCCCGCGAGACCGGAGGTCCCCGACCCCGACAGCGTCGACCTCACCGACCCCCGCACCTTCACCCGCCCCGACCTGAGGGCGATCTGGGCCCGGTTCCGCGCCGAACGGCCGGTCCACCACCACCGCGCCACCCCGGGCGCACCCCCGTTCTGGGCGCTCTCCCGCCACGCCGACGTCGTCGCGGTCTACCGGGACGACAAGCGGTTCACGTCCGAACGGGGCAACGTCCTCGCCACCCTGCTCCAGGGGGAGGACTCGGCGTCCGGGAAGATGCTCGCCGTCACCGACGGGCCCCGGCACCGCGAGATCCGCAACCTCATGCTCAAGTCCTTCTCGCCCCGCGTCCTCGCGCCGGTCGTGGAGGGCGTGAACCTCCGTACGGCCGACCTGCTCGCAGGGGCCCTGGACCGAGGCGCGTTCGACTTCGTCGTCGACCTCGCGGACCACATCCCGATCAACACCATCGGCGACCTCATGGACGTGCCGGTGGGGGACCGCGAGCAGCTCGTCCACTGGAACACCATGACCCTCTCCCGTACGAGCGAGGAGCACGGGGCGGAGGAGGAGTGGCTCGCGCGCAACGAGATCCTCCTGTACTTCTCCGGCCTCGCCGCCCAGCGCCGCCGGCACCCCGGCGAGGACGTGATCAGCGCCCTGGCCACCGGCACCGTCGACGGGCGGCTCCTCACCGAGGACGAGATCGTCTTCAACTGCTACAGCCTCATCCTCGGCGGCGACGAGTCCAGCCGGATGTCGTCCGTCGGCGCCGTGCTCGCCCTGGCCGAACACCCCGACCAGTGGAAGGCGCTGAAGGAGGGGGCCGTCGACACCGCCACCGCCACCGAGGAGGTGCTCCGCTGGACGACCCCGGCCATGCACTTCGGCCGGCGCGCCCTCACCGACGTCGAGATCCGCGACCGCACGATCGCCGCGGGCGACGTGGTCACCCTGTGGAACAGCGCCGCCAACTTCGACGAGGACGTCTTCACCGACCCGGAGCGCTTCGACCTGGCCCGTACGCCCAACAAGCACGTGGCCTTCGGACACGGGCCGCACTTCTGCATCGGCGCCTTCCTCGGCCGCACCCACGTCGAGGCGATGCTCCGCGCCCTGCGGGACAAGGTCGGACACATCGAACTGCTCGGCGGCCCGCGCCTGCTCCACTCGAACTTCGTGTACGGCTACACCGCCCTCCCGGTCCGTCTGGACCGCCCCACCCCGGACGCGACCGGCGGCATCAGCCCGGTGTCAGCGCCCCCTGCCACAGTCGAGCGGACCCGCGAGTCCGCGACAGATGGGAAGTGACCACATGCCGAACCCCTTCGACGACCAGAACGGCACGTTCCTCGTCCTGGTGAACGACGAGGCCCAGTACTGCCTCTGGCCCGCCTTCGCGCAGATCCCCGACGGCTGGACCGTGGCGCTCGGCGAGAGCAGCCATGACACGGCCCTCGCGTACGTGGAGGAGAACTGGACGGACATGCGCCCGCGCAGCCTGCGGGAGCAGGCCCCGGACCCGGTGCGCTGAGCGCGGTGGGGGCGGCAGAGGTGGACACGGCCATCCGGGCCGAGGGCCTGCGCAAGCGGTACGGGGACGTCGAGGCGCTCTCCGGCATCGACCTCCAGGTGCGCGCCGGCACGGTGCTCGGCCTGCTCGGCCCCAACGGGGCGGGAAAGACGACCACCGTGCAGGTGCTCACGACGCTCGTGGCGCCGGACGGCGGGCACGCGGAGGTCGCCGGATTCGACGTGGCCCGGCAGCCGCACGAGGTACGCCGGCGCATCGGCCTCGCGGGCCAGTACGCGGCCGTCGACGAGATCCTCACCGGGCACGAGAACCTGACGCTGCTCGGCAGGCTGCTGCACCTCGGCCGCCGTCCGGCGCGCCGGCGTGCGGACGAGCTCCTGGAGCGCTTCGGTCTCACCGCCGTGGCCCACCGGCCGGCCCGCACCTACTCCGGTGGCATGCGGAGGCGGCTCGACCTGGCGAGCTGTCTCCTCACCTCGCCCCCCGTCCTGTTCCTCGACGAGCCGACCACGGGTCTCGACCCGGTGAGCCGGATGGCGCTGTGGGAGCTGGTTCGCGAGCTGGTGGACAACGGCGTCACCCTGCTCCTGACGACGCAGTACCTGGAGGAGGCCGACTTCCTCGCGGACCAGATCGCGGTCGTCGACTCCGGCCGGGTGATCGCCGACGGCACCCCCGACGCTCTGAAGCGCAAGGTGGGACGGGAGTGGCTCGAAGTGACGGTGCCGGACCCGTCGGAGGTGGGTGCGGTCCTCACCGCCCTCGGACCGGCGCTGACGACGGTGCCGACGGTGGACGCCGCCAAGGGCACGGTCGCCATCCAGCTCGACGACGGTCTCGGTGACGTCGCCGACGTCGCCGTCGCGCTGCGCGACGCGGGCATCCGGGTCAGCGACTTCACCGTGCGCAGGCCGACCCTCGACGATGTCTTCGCGCATCTGACGGGCCGGCCGGCGGAATGACCCCGGCCCCTCCGGGCCCCGGCGACGACGCATCCGACCCCCGCGCGTCACCCCGCCGAGGGCCCGGAGGCGCCGGCTCGTGACGGACAAGGCCGGGACGTCGGCCTCAGGTCACGGGGGAGAGACGGAGGTCGCGGCCTTCGGCTCCCCGCGCGGTGGCCCGGCGTCCGGCGATCGGCCCCGCGCGGTGACCCGGGGCCGTCGGCGCCGCCACCGGCCGTAACCTCCCACCCGCGTCACAGCCCTCCGGCGCCCGCCCTCCGGCTACGCGCGCCGGAGGGCGACGGCCGTCACGACGAGGCCGTCGCGGCAGAGCCAGCGGCCTTCGAGGACCTTCAGACGGTCGCCGTCCGGGCCGTGGTCCGGGAGGGATATGCGCGCGGTGAACGTCCCGGCCTCCGGGTCGATCCGGACGTCCGCGTCCCCGAAGTCCAGCTCGCGCCGGGTCAGCGGGTACCAGACCTTGAACACCGCCTCCTTGGCGCTGAACAGCAGACGGTCCCAGCGGACCTCCGGCGCGGACGCGGCCAGCTCGCGGAGCCGGGCGCGCTCCCGCGGCAGGGAGACGAACTCCAGGACGTCGTCGTCGAGGGGCGCGTTCGGCTCGGCGTCGATGCCGAGCCCTCGGTAGTCGGAGACCCGGCCGACCACCGCCGCGCGGTACCCGGCGCAGTGGGTCATGCTTCCCACGAGACCGGCGGGCCACCGCGGCGCCCCCCGTTCCCCCGCCACGAGCGCCACCGCCTCCACACCGAGCGCGCCCATCGCGCGCCGGGCGCACATGCGGACGACGGCGTACTCCTGCCGCCGTTTCGGCAGGGCGAGCGCGACGGCGGCGGCCTCTTCGGGAAACAGCTCCCGGACGGCCGACTCGCAGTCGCGGAAGGCGTGCGCCGCGCTCGCGGGCGCGGGTACCAGCTCCTCGATCACGACGCCCCTCACGGCACGGGGTCGACGCCCACACCGGCGCCGACGGGGAGCCCAGCCTACCGACGGTCCGATCGGGCGTTCCGGACGGATGACACCATGGGTGCGCATCGACCGCCCACGATCGACAGGAGGCGACGGCCCCGTGCCCGCTCCCCGGATGAGAACGACCCCCCTGCCCGGCATCGGAGTCCAATACGACCTCAGCACCCGGGAGCACCGTCAGCTGTCGGTCATCGCGCACCGCGACGGGACCCGGACCGTGAACGTGTACCGGGCCGACGACCCCGACGCCTGCGCCCAGTCGCTGCACCTCACCGAGGCCGAGACGGCCTCGCTGATCGACGCCCTGATGCCCGCCCACCACAGCCCCAACGTCCTGCACACCACCGACCTGGGGCTGGTGGCCGAACGCATCGAGCTGTCCGCCCACTCGTACTGGAACGGGCGGGTCCTCGGCGAGACCCGGATGCGTACCGACGCCGGTGCCTCCATCGTCGCCGTCCTGCGCCGCTCCGGGGCCGTACCGTCCCCGACGCCCGCGTTCCGGCTGGCCGGCGGCGACACGCTCATCGTCATAGGCACCCGCGAGGGCGTCGACGCCGCCGCCACGATCCTCGGTCGGGAGTGAGGCAGGCGTGCACTCCGCGGTCTTCCTGATCGAATTCGGCGCCATCATCCTCGGCCTCGGTCTGCTCGGGCGCTTCGCCGGCCGGTTCCGCTTCTCCCCGATACCCCTCTACCTCCTCGCGGGGCTCGCCTTCGGCAAGGGCGGTCTCCTGCCGCTCGGCGCCAGCGAGGAGTTCGTCGCCATCGGCGCCGAGATCGGGGTGATCCTCCTGCTCCTCATGCTCGGCCTCGAGTACACCGCGAGCGATCTCGTCTCCAACCTCAAGACCCAGTACCCGGCCGGCCTTGTCGACTTCGCCCTCAACGCCCTGCCGGGCGCCGCGACCGCGCTGCTCCTCGGCTGGGGCCCGGTCGCCGCCGTCGTCCTCGCGGGCGTCACCTGGATCTCGTCCTCCGGGGTCATCGCCAAGGTCCTCGGAGACCTGGGGCGCCTGGGCAACCGCGAGACCCCGGTCATCCTGAGCATCCTGGTCCTCGAAGACCTCGCCATGGCCGTCTACCTGCCCATCGTCACCGCGCTCCTCGCGGGCGTCGGTCTCGCCGCGGGCAGTGCGACGCTCGCCATCGCTCTCGGTGTGGCGGGGGCCGTCCTGTTCGTCGCCGTCCGATACGGGCGCCTCATCTCCCGTTTCGTCTCCAGCGACGACCCGGAGAAACTGCTCCTCGTCGTCCTCGGCCTCACCCTGCTCGTCGCGGGCATCGCCCAGCAGCTCCAGGTCTCGGCGGCCGTCGGCGCGTTCCTCGTCGGCATCGCCCTCTCCGGTGAGGTCGCCGACGGCGCCCACGCGCTGCTGAGCCCGCTGCGCGACCTGTTCGCCGCGGTCTTCTTCGTCTTCTTCGGACTGCACACCGACCCCGCCAGCATCCCGCCGGTGATCCTGCCCGCGCTGGCCCTGGCCGTCGTCACCGCGCTGACGAAGATCGCCACCGGGTACTGGGCGGCGCGCCGCGCCGGGATCGGGACCAAGGGGCGTTGGCGGGCGGGCGGCGCCCTGGTGGCGCGCGGCGAGTTCTCCATCGTCATCGCCGGGCTGGCCGTCACCGCGGGGGTGCAGCCGCAACTGGGGCCGTTCGCCACCGCGTACGTCCTGATCCTCGTCGTCATCGGACCGCTCACAGCCCGCTTCACGGAGCCCGTGGCCACCCGCCTCACAGGGCGCCGGGCGAAGAACCCGCCGTCCCCGGAGCATCTGACGCCGGAGACGGTCACGGCGCCGGAGGCGGCCTCCGACCGCGTCTGAGGAACCCGTCGTTCCGGGGGGCCCTCCAGGGGGTCCCCCGGTTTCCTTTGCGCCGGAATCGCGCCAGCCCCTTGTCAGTGCAATTTCACATTACTATGGTACTGCTCGCACCTCCGCTGGAAAGAACGTCAACTCGGCTTATAGGCAACCGAGTTGACTGGGAACCACCCCCACATCCCCCTCCTCGACAGGAGTTCTGGTGTCCCAGCACAGATCCGTGCGCAGCGCTCTGCTCGCCCCCGCCCTCGCGGTCGGCCTGCTCCTACCGCTCGGCCAGACCGCCGGCGCGGCCGCCGCACCCCGCACTTCACCGACCGTGGCCGCCGCGTGGCAGCCGCACCCCTACGACGAGGTCGAACGGCTCGCGTCCGCGCCCCCGGCCCTCGCCGCCCCGGCCCCCGCCCCCGGCGGCGCCACGGACGGCCGCATACCCGGCGCCGCCCCCGACCCCGCCGACCGGACACACGCCGCCGCAACCGACTCCGCCGGCCGGACACCCGGAGCCGTCTCCGACCCGGCCGGCCGCCTCCCCGGAGTCGTCTCCGACCCCGCCGCGCGACCGCCGCGAGCGCACCGGCGGGCCGCCGCCGCGCCCTGCAGCCTCGACGGGGTCACCGGCCTCACCCCCGAACGGTTCGCCGACTTCCTCGCCGACCCCGCCGTGACCGCCGACGGCTGTCTGCGCGGACTCGTCTGGACCTGGGACACCCGGCTCGCGCCGGTCATGTCCGACGCCCACGTCCAGGCCGTCGCGCGCCGCGCCACCACCCTCGCGCCCGGCCACGACGGAAAGAACTCCTCCCACCTGGAGGAGATGTTCACCTACCTCCACGCGGTGGCGTACCACGACTTCTCGCGCGACGAGATCGACACCACCGACGCCCCGACCGTCGACGCCGTGCGACGGGCTGTCGCCGCCCACGGCACGGCCCCGCGCACCTTCGACGTCACCCCCACCAACGCCGACACCCTCCGCGAGGCCCTGTACGCGGCGAGCGCCCCGGGGCTCCGGCAGCACCAACTGCCCCTGATCCGCCGGACACTCGCGACGATGGACGCGGCGCACCCCGCGACGCACCTCGACCCGGCCTGGGCGGGCGCCGCGCTCGCCGCGCTCTCCCTCAACTACCTCGGCGTCTACCCCGGCAACCAGGACACCGCCTTCCACGCGGCCGCCGCCGCCGACCCCGCGTACCGCGCCGCCTTCAAGGCCTTCTCGGGATACGGGCACCTGAAGGACACCGCCAACAGCTGGGTCGCCCGTGACGCCCTGGGCGAGTACGGCCGCTTCGGCCAGATCCAGGGACTGCGCCCGGCGGTCGTCGCGGACCTGGGCGCCCTCCTCGGCCCGGTCGAGAGAACCTTCGGCACCGGCAGCGCCCCGTGGGCCTCGCTGGTCTCCTGGCTGAACGTCTACGAGGCCTGCGCCCCGTACGGGGTCTGCAAGGCGGACATCGAGCGCCGGATCTTCCCGTACACGTACCCGTACGACAGCGGCGCGATCAAGGTCCGCACCGGGCTGCCGCGCACGACCGTCGACACGCTCTACTACGCGAGCAAGCAGGTCAAGGCGCAGTTCCACCGGGTGCTCGGCACACAGGAGCCGCTGGCGGGCGACCCCAACACCTCCCTGAACATCGTCCTGTACGCCTCCCGCGCGGACTACGAGAAGTACCACCCCATCCTCACCGGGATGGACACGAACAACGGCGGCATCTACATCGAGCGCGGCGCCACCTTCTACACCTATGAGCGGCGCGTCCCGCAGGACTCCTCGCTGACCCTCGAAGAGCTGTTCCGGCACGAGTACACGCACTACCTCAACGGCCGTTACGCGGTGCCCGGCTTCTTCGGCGAGGGCCCCTGGTACCAGGGCGACCGCACCACGGCGATGGACGAGGGCACGGCCGAGTTCTTCGACGGAGCGACCCGCGACGACGGCGTCGCCGTCCGCAAGTCCCTCGTCCGCAGCGTCATCGCCGACACGGCGGGCGGCGGACCGCGCATGACCGTACGGCAGATCCTGCACGCCACGTACGACGGCGACGGCTTCCGCTTCTACGCGTACGCCGGCACCTTCTTCGAGTACCTCTGGACCGACAGGCCGGCCGCGCTGCGCGAGATGTACAAGCACCTGCGCGGCAACGACGTCGCCGCGTACGACGCCTGGCGTGAGCGGCTCGGCGCGGACCCGTCGGTGCAGCGCGGCTACGACCGCTTCCTGGACGCGGCGATCGCCGACGTCGACCGGCTCTTCGTGCCGGCCACCACGTTCACACCCGTCGCACAGCTCCGGGACTCCCGGGCCGCCGACGTCGCGGCCTCCTTCGCCGCCGCGACGTCCAGCACCCCCGTCTGCGCGGAGAGCGGCGAGCCCGGCGGTCGCCGCTTCACCTGCACCGGACGCGTCACGGCCAACCTCGCGAACGCGGGCAGCGCCGACCAGGTGTTCAAGGACATGTCCGAGACGGTCGACTACTTCCTCCTCGACCGGGCGGGCGCGGCCTCGAACAACCTCGCCGACATGAACTGCTCCTTCGGTCCGGTCGACATCTGGACCGGCGGACGCGCGGGAACGTCGAGCTACCACTGCGAGGGACCGCTGCGCGGCTGACCGTGGACCAACCCATCTGACGGGGTGCGGAGTTGAGCGGACTCCGCACCCTGTTCCCCTTCCAAAGAATGTGACATATTACTGCCGTGCCCAAGAGACTGCGGACCCTGGACGCCGTGATCATCGGCGCGGGCGTCGTCGGAGCCGCCTGCGCGTACTACGCAGGTCGCGCGGGACTCTCCGTCGCCGTCGTCGACCGCGGACCCGTCGCCGGGGGAACCACCGGCGCCGGAGAAGGCAATCTCCTCGTCTCCGACAAGGAGCCCGGCCCCGAACTCGACCTCGCGCTGCTCTCCGTACGCCTCTGGCGCGAACTCGCCGCCGCACTGCCGCAGGACATGGAGTACGAGACGAAGGGCGGCCTCGTGGTGGCCCCCGACACCGCCACGCTCCTGGCCCTGCGCACCTACGCCGAGAGCCAGCGGGCCGCGGGGGTGGAGGCCGCCGAGGTCCCCGGCGACACCCTGCGCACCCTCGAACCGCACCTCGCCGACGGTCTCGCGGGCGGCTTCCTCTACCCGCAGGACGCCCAGATCCAGCCGGCCCGCGCCGCCGCCCGTCTCCTCGCCGCCTCCGGCGCCGCCGTCCACCTCGGCGAGGAGGTCACCGCCATCCTCCGCACCCCCTCGGGAGCGGTACGCGGCGTCCGCACGGCCCGCCGCGAACTCGCCGCGCCCGCCGTGGTCAACGCGGCCGGGACATGGGGCGGAGCCGTCGCCGCCCTGGCGGGCACGGACCTGCCGGTACTGCCCCGGCGCGGGTTCGTGCTGGTGACCGAGCCCCTGCCCCGTGTCGTACGGCACAAGGTGTACGCCGCCGACTACATCGCCGACGTGGCCAGCGGCTCCGCCGCGCTCCAGTCCTCGGCCGTCGTCGAGGGCACTCCCGCGGGGCCGGTCCTCATCGGCGCCACCCGGGAGCGGGTGGGCTTCGACCGTTCGCTCTCCGTCCAGGCCCTGCGCAGGCTCGCGTCCCAGGCGGCCGCGCTCTTCCCGGTCCTCGCCGACGTGCGGGTACTGCGCGCCTACCACGGCTTCCGGCCCTACCTGCCGGACCACCTGCCGGCGATCGGACCCGACCCGCGCGTCCCGGGCCTCCACCACGCGTGCGGCCACGAGGGCGCGGGCATCGGCCTGGCCCCGGCCACGGGCCTCCTCGTGGCGGCGGCGCTGACGGGGGAGCCCCCACCCCTGAACCACTTCCCGTTCCGCCCGGAACGCTTCACGGCGGACGCCACCGCCACGGCTGCCCCCGATCCCTGCTCCGGCCCCGCCCCCGAACTCGGTTCCGGTTCCGGACTCGGTTCCGGTCCTGGCTCCGGCCCCGGCTTCGGTCCCGGCCCCGGCTTCGATCCAGCGGTTGCCGATTCCACCTCCGGGGCCTTCCCGGCCCCCGGTCCCGGCTCCGCACCAGACCCCACCCCCACCCCCCGGGAGACCGCACCATGAGACGACGTCGTCCCGCGTCCGGCGCCCGGACCCCGCGTTCCCTGGTCGGCGGAGCCGCGTCGGACGCGTTCACCGTCGACTTCGACGGGCGTCCGGTGCCCGCGCTCGCCGGGCAGTCCCTCGCGGCCGCCCTGTGGAGCGCGGGCATCCTGACCTGGCGCACCACGCGCGTCTCGGGCGCCCCGCGCGGTGTCTTCTGCGGGATGGGCAGTTGCTACGACTGCCTCGTCACCGTCGACGGGCGCCCCAACCAGCGCGCCTGTCTCACCCCGGCCCGCCCCGGCGCCACCGTCACGACGCAGGAGGGGACCGGCCGTGCCGACCTCACCGTGTGACACGGGACCCGAGCCGCACGACGCTGCCGGAGGCGACCCGTTCGACCTGGCCGTCGTCGGTGCCGGTCCGGCCGGACTGGCCGCGACCGTGGAGGCGGCGCGGCTCGGCCTCCGCGTGGCCCTGTTCGACGCCGGGGACCGCCCCGGCGGCCAGTACCACCGGCATCCGGCGCCCGCACTGGGCGCGCTGCGTCCGGAGGCGCTCCACCACGACTGGCGTGCCTTCGCCCGGCGGACGGCGACCCTGGACGGGTTCGTCCGTTCGGGACGGGTCACCTACCGCCCGGGGTGCCACGTCTGGACCGTGGTGCCCGAGGGCCCCGCGTGGCGGCTGCACGCGGTCGCCACCGCCGACGACAAGGCCGTGACCGTACGCGCTCGTGCCGTGGTCCTGGCCACGGGCTCGTACGAACGCCAACTGCCCTTTCCCGGCTGGACACTGCCGGGGGTCGTCGCAGCCGGGGGAGCGCAGGCCATGCTCAAGAGCGGGCTCGTCCTGCCGGGGCGCCGCGTCGTCGTCGCCGGCAGCGGCCCGCTGCTCCTGGCGGTCGCGTGTTCCCTGGCGACGGCGGGCGCACGCGTCCCGGTCGTCGTCGAGGCCGGGACGTATCTGGGGTACGCGAAGTTCGCGCCCGACGTGCTGCGCAACCCGGCCAAGCTCGCCGAAGGCGCGACGCACGGAGGGACCTTGCTCCGCCACGGCGTCAGGGTCCTCACCCGCCACGCGGTCGTCGAGGCACACGGCACCGACCGTGTGGAGGCGGTCACCGTGGCGCGGCTCGACCCCGACTGGCGCCCCGTACCCGGCACCGGCCGACGGGTCCCGTGCGACGCGGTCGCGGTGGGCCACGGGCTCGTACCCCAGCTGGAACTGGCCACCGCTCTCGGCTGCGCGACCCGGACGTCCGCCGACGGGACGTCTGCCCTCGTCCTCGACACCGACCAGTCGACCTCTGTCCCCGGCATCTGGGCGGCCGGTGAGCCCGGTGGCGTCGGCGGGGCGCGACTGGCCGTACTGGAGGGGGAGTTGGCGGTGGAGTCCGTCGCCCGGTCCCTCCTCGGGGTCGGGCCGCCGGGGGTACGGAACGCGCGTGGACCGACCGCCGCCCGGCGTCACCGCGACCGGCTGCGCGGGTTCGCCGAGGCGATGGGGGCCGTGCACCGGCCCGGCGTCGGATGGACGGACTGGTTGCGGGAGGACACCGAGATCTGCCGCTGCGAGGAGGTGCCCGTCGCGCGGGTCGTGGAGGCCGTCGACACGCTGGGCGCGCGGGACGCCCGTACGGTCAAGCTGTTCACCCGGGCCGGGATGGGATGGTGCCAGGGCCGGACGTGCGGGCCCGCCGTGGCGGCGCTCGCGGGCACCCCCGAGGGCGCCCCGGACCGGCGCCCGCTCTCCTGCCCCGTACCCCTCCGGCATCTGGCCGAGCTACCGGCCCCACCGTCGCGCAACTGACCTTCCATCAAGTCGGATGCCACAGGATGCACTTGTGGCCGGCGCGCGCACGAGTAAAATGTCACACACCACACAAGGGAGTTCTTCCATGGCCCACGAGCCCCGCGATTCCCACACGCCCCGCACATTTCCCAGTGCCCAGGGGCAGGCCCCCGCGCCCCGCGCCCACCCCTGGCACGGCATCATGGTCGCCACCACCCTCCCCCTGCGCGGCGACGGCTCCGTCGATCACGACGCCTACGCGCGCCACGTCTCCTGGCTGATCGCCCAGGGCTGCGACGGTGTCGTCCCGAACGGCTCGCTGGGCGAGTACCAGACCCTCACCGACGCGGAACGCGCCCAGGTCGTACGGACCGCCGTCGAAGCGGCCGGGGACGGATCCCGGGTCATGCCCGGCGTCTCCGCGTACGGCGGCGCCGAGGCCCTGCGCTGGGCCGAACAGGCCGCCGAGGCGGGGGCCGGCTCGGTGCTGCTCCTGCCGCCCAACGCCTACCGGGCCGACGAGCGCTCCGTACGCGCCCACTTCGCGCAGGTCGCGGGCGCCGGGCTGCCCGTCGTCGCGTACAACAACCCGTTCGACACCAAGGTCGACCTGACCCCGGCCCTGCTGGCCCGCCTGCACGCCGACGGCAGCATCGTCGCGGTCAAGGAGTTCAGCGGGGACGTCCGCCGCGCCTACGAGATCGCCGAACTCGCACCCGGACTCGACCTGTTGGTCGGCGCCGACGACGTCCTTCTCGAACTGGTCCTGGCCGGTGCGGTCGGCTGGGTCGCGGGCTATCCCAACGCCTTCCCGCGCACCTGCGCCACGCTCTACCGTGCCGCCGTGGCGGGGGATCTGGACACGGCGGTCCCCCTGTACAAGTCCCTGCACGGACTCTTCCGTTGGGACTCCAAGGTCGAGTTCGTCCAGGCGATCAAACTGTCGATGGACGTCGCGGGCCGGACCGGCGGCCCCACCCGGGCGCCCCGCCTCCCGCTGACAACGGAGCAGGAGACGGCCGTACGCGCGGCGACGGAGAAGGCCCTCGCCGAGGGCCACGCGTAGGTCGGCCTCGCCGAGGGCCCGCCCGGTCCGGCCGGTCGGACGACAGAGGCCGTAGGCCACGCAGACCAACGCCCGTTCCACCGCGTCCCGTTCCCGCCCCCGTACTCCTCCGCACGCCGACCCGAAGGGGACCCCATGCGCACCCGTCACGTCTACCACGCGGTGGACTCCCACACCGAAGGCATGCCCACCCGGGTGATCACCGGTGGCGTCGGGGTGATCCCCGGCGCCACGATGGCCGAAAAGCGGCTCCACTTCGTCGAGCACCTGGACCACGTCCGTACCCTCCTCATGTACGAGCCGCGCGGCCACGCGGCCATGAGCGGGGCGATCCTCCAGCCGCCCACCCGCCCCGACGCCGACTACGGCGTCCTGTTCATCGAGGTGTCGGGGCTTCTCCCGATGTGCGGTCACGGCACCATCGGCGTCGCCACCGTCCTCGTCGAGACGGGCATGGTGCCGGTCGTCGAACCGGTCACCACCGTCCGCCTCGACACCCCGGCGGGGCTCGTGAGCGTCGACGTCCGCGTCGAGGACGGGCAGGCCCGCTCCGTCACCCTGACCAACGTGCCGTCCTTCGCGGCCGGGCTCGACCTGAAGGCGGACGTGCCCGGGTACGGCACCGTCACCTACGACCTCGCCTACGGCGGCAACTTCTACGCCTTCGTCACCCTCGACTCCCTGGGTCTGCCGTTCGACCCGGCCCACAAGGACGAGCTGCTCGCCGCCGGACTCGCCGTCATGGAGGCGGTCAACGCCGGCCCCGACCGGCCGGTCCACCCGGAGGACCCGGCCATCGCCGGGGTGAAACACGTCTACCTGGCCGCGCCCGGCTCCGACGCGGTCCGCTCGCGCCACGCCATGGCCATTCACCCCGGCTGGTTCGACCGCTCGCCGTGCGGCACCGGCACCAGCGCGCGACTGGCGCAGCTGCACGCGCGGGGACTCCTCGCCCCCGGAGTCGACTTCGTCAACGAGTCGTTCATCGGCACCGAGTTCACCGGACGGATCGTCGAGGAGACGGAAGTCGCCGGCCGGCCGGCCGTCGTGCCGACCGTCACCGGCCGCGCCTGGATCACCGGCACGGCCCAGTACTTCCTCGACCCGGAGGACCCCTTCCCCGCCGGCTTCCTGCTCTGACCGCCCGTAACTCCCGCCCCCTTCGATACCGGCCCTCCGTAACGCCCCCCGTCACTTCCGCTCCCGCTAGAGAAACGTGACATTGTACGATGCCCCTCCGTGACTTCTCGGAGGACGCACGATGGGTGACCTGAAGCAGTACGGCCTCGTCAGGGCGCAGGAACGGCTCCGCGACCAGGTCGGGCACGCCCTCCGCGCCGCCCTGATCGCCGGCGAACTGCGCCCCGGTCAGGTCTACTCGGCGCCCGGCCTCGCGAGCGACCTCGGTGTCTCCGCGACCCCCGTCCGCGAGGCCATGCTCGACCTGGCCCGGGAGGGCCTGGTCGAACCCGTCCGCAACAAGGGCTTCCGCATCACGGAGGTCAGCGAACGGGACCTCGACCAGTTCACCGAACTGCGGACCCTCATCGAGGTCCCCACCATCGGCCGCGTCACCCGGAAGGCCGACCGGGAGCAGCTGGAGGCGCTGCGCCCGGTGGCCGAGGAGATCGTCGCGCGGGCCCGCGAGCACGACCTCATCGGCTATCTGGAGGCGGACCGCCGCTTCCATCTCGCGCTGCTCGCCCTCTCCGGCAACGAACGCCTGGTCGAGACGGTCGGGGAACTGCGCAAGCGCTCCCGCCTCTACGGGCTGACCGGTCTGGACGAGGCGGGCAGACTCGTCTCCTCCGCCGAGGAACACCTGGAACTCCTCGACCTGATGCTCGCCGGCGACGCACGCGGCGCGGAGGCGTGCATGCGCCGCCACCTCGGCCATGTGCGGTCCCTGTGGGCCGACGCCCGAGACACCCCGCCGGGCCGCGCGCGAACCGCCAAGGACGGCGGAAGGTAGCGCCCCGCACCTGCTCCTGCTCCCGCGCCTGATCCCCGCGTCCACCCCGCTCGCGTCAGCGGTGTGGCGGGGCATCGGCCGGACCGCGGCGATGAACAGCTTCGTGTCGGCGCCGATGACGACGTGCACGTCCGCCGAGAGGCGGCATTCGCGTAGGGACGCTCCGGCCTTCCGGTCACGGACCGCGACGGCTGCCGTCGTCCCGGGCCGCAGCCGACGCGACAGCCGCCGCACCGTGCCGCTGAAGCGCGATCGGACCGCCGGCCGCACAGAAGGCGGCTCCCTGGACGAGTGGTTCCGATGTCGTGGTGCTGTGCCATCTGGGATTGAGCGGTGTCACCAGGTACGTCGTGACATCGTGGCACCATGACGATCGCGGTTCGCCCGGCTTCAGCCTTCGAGGATGTCCGTACTCTGGTCGGCCCGAAGTCACCTGGGGCCGACGTCTGCTGGTGCCTGAGCTACCGGATCCCCTCCAAGCTCAACAACGAGCTTCGCGGGCCGGCCCGCGGTGCGTATGTCGCCGAGCTGTGCCGTACGGATCCCCCTCCGGGGGTGCTCGCCTACGACGGCGACGAGCCGGTCGGCTGGGCCGCCGTAGCACCGCGCTCGGACACCTCCTTCGCGCGCAGCCGTAAGATCCCACACGTTGACGACCTGCCCGTCTGGTCGCTGTGGTGCATCCGCGTACGCCCTGGTCATCGCAAGAGGGGGATCTCGCATGCCCTGATTGCCGGTGCGGTCGAGTTCGCCCGTGTCCACGGAGCACCGGCGATCGAGGCGTACCCGCTCGACAGCGGTGGCGCCAAGGTCGACCTGACGATGGCGTACGCCGGGATCCGGAAGAACTTCGAGCGTGCCGGGTTCGCCCACGCCGCCGACACCACCTCGGTGCTGGCCGGTCATCCCCGGGTCCTGATGCGGCTCGACCTGCGCTGACAGATCACGGACCTTCGACGGCCGTTCCGTCCTCCTCCGCCACCGGGTGGTACGCGAGGCGTGGGGCTCCGCCATCCGGGCGAGAGCTCGTGTCGCTGTTGGGCCGAACGGGTGAGGGGCGGGAGGATGGGGCCCATGAGTAGGTACGAGAGGTACGACGTCACCGACGAGCAGTGGGAGGGCCTCGCCCAGGTCGTGCCCCTGCGCGGCCGTGACGAATGGCCGTCCAGGGTCGACCACCGCACGAATCCCGAGCCGTACGAATCCGCCGAGCAGCGCCGTATGGTCGTTCTCCGCGTGCAGGTCTTCGCCGACGCCCGTGAGGTAGCCGACTACCTCATCGCCCAGATCCCGGTGCTCCTCGACCTGACGAGCGCCGACACCGAGGTCGCCAAGCGCATCCTCGACTTCAGCAGCGGCGTCGTCTTCGGCCTCGGCAGCGTGATGCACCGAGTCGACCGGAACGTCTTTCTGCTCGCCCCGGCCGGTACGGAGGTCGAGGGCACGGAAGGCGAGGACGAGGAGGGCGGCGTCGGCGGCAGGACCGCCGACGTCCCCCGATCGTAGGAAGGTCATCTCGGCGTAACGGTTCGTCAGGGAATGACGTGCGTACGGTCCGGGCATGGACCTCACCGGCGGCTTCACGCTCGACCACTCCTCCACCCTCGCGCCTTCTCCCGGCACCCCCGCCGACAGAGCGCCCTTGAGCGTGGCCCCGGCCAGAGGCGCCGCGCCGCGCGTGGCCCCCGCCCGAGCCGGAGTCCCCGGTTCGCGAGCCTCCGTCCCCGAGGCCCGGGGTCCGGCCGCCTCGGAGAGCCGGCCGCGGGGCGGGCCCGGGCGGAGGCCCGAGGGCGGGGCGGCCGACGGGCGGGAGGGCGGCCGGCTCCGCCCACGGCCCGCCGTCACCGAGCTGCGCCTGTCCGCGTTCGCCGGACATCGCGCCGCCGTGCACGCGCTGGGACCGGTCACCCTCTTCGCCGGTCCGAGCGGCAGCGGCAAGTCCACCACCCTGCGGGCCCACGAGGCGCTGGCCCGGCTGGCCGCGGGCGACCCGCTCGACGAGGTCTTCCCCGACGCCGCCGACTGCGTCCCCGAGCGGGCCAAGCCCGACGCCCAGGGCAGGCGCGGCTTCCGCATCGGATGCACGGTCGACGGACCGGAGGGCCCGGTCCACCTGGACCTCGCCGTCCAGGCCGAGCCCCGGCTCCGTATCGTCGGCGAGCGGCTCACCGGCCGCGGCCGCACCCTGCTCGCCACCGCCCTGCGGGACCCCGGCCGCACCACCGTCCAGGCCGAGTGGCACACGGCCGGTTCCACGCCCGTCACCCGGGCGCCGCTCCCCGACGACCTCCTGGGTACGGCGCTGCTGCCGCTACGGGTCGCGGGCAAGACCCCGGGGCAGCTCGAGGTCCTCGCCGCCGCCGAGCAGGTGGTCATCGGACTCTGCTCCGCGTTCGCCTGCGACCCCCGGCCCGAGCGGATGCGGGCCCCCGTCCTCCCCGGCGAGGGGCGGCTGCGGCGCGGCTGTGGCAACCTCGCCGAGGTGCTGCACCGCACCCACACGGACTGCCCGCGCCGTCACCACCGTCTCGCGGCCGTGGCGGGAGCCGGCTGCGCCGGACCCGTCACCGGGCTCGGCGTGCAGGAACTCCCCGAGGGCACGGTCCGGGCGGTCCTCGAACGAGGGGCCCGTCCTGCGACCCCGCTCGGCCGCCTCGGGGACGGGGAACTGCGCTATCTGGCACTCGCCCTCACCCTCCTCACGGGGCCCGGTGTGCTGGCGATGGACCGGCTCGCCGAGGTGCCCGACGCCATGCAGTCCCTGACCCTCCTCGCCGACGGCTTCGACCGGGGGCTCGACGGGCGGCAGGTGAGCGAACTGCTCCGACTCGCCACGGGCATCGCCGCCGACGGACACATCCGGGTCGCCGGGACGGTCGGCGCCGCGGCGGCGGAGGTGGCGTTCCGGATGCCGGGAGTGACGGTGGTGGATCTGAGTGCGTGACGGTCACGGTGATAGACCTGGACGTGTGACGGACAACGACGTACCGGGATTGCAGCGCAGGCTGGTCGAGTTCGCGGCGGCCCGCGACTGGCAGCCCTACCACACGCCCAAGAACCTGGCGGCGGCGCTCAGCGTGGAGGCGTCCGAACTTCTGGAGATCTTCCAGTGGTTGACGCCCGAGCAGGCGGAACGGGTGATGGAAGACCCCGGTACCGCCCACCGGGTGGCGGACGAGGTGGCGGACGTCCTCGCCTATCTTCTCCAGTTCTGCGCGGTGCTCGGGGTCGACCCGCTGGCGGCGCTCGCGGCGAAGATCGACCGGAACGAGGTCCGATTTCCGGTCCGGAGGCGGGGCGGAGCGGACGGAGAAGGGGATCCGGCCGACCATCGTCACTCTTCGGAGTGAGGCACTTTTCCCCGTCGAGCTTCCTGTCCACAGATTTCCGAATTCCCCTGGTGCCGCGGCTCAGGCGGCCTCACTCTGGGTAGTGGACTCAGTGGGTGGATAAGTCGTAGGAACGGGGGCGGCGTTGATGGAAGCGGAGCGGCTCATCGCGCTTGGCCGGCACGCACTGGCCGAGAGCGGAACGGCGCAGGACATCGTGGCGGAGGCCTGGCAGGCCCAGGCGCTCGCCCAGGCGATAGGAAGTCGACTCGCGCTCTGTGGACCGCAGGAACTGCGGGGCGAAGCGCGGGGGCTGAGTGAGATCGGGGAGTACCCGGCGTGGGGAGCCGGCGGGCCGCGAGCGGCCCAGTTGTCCGAAGTGGCGGACCCGCAGGGCGCGTTGACCAGACTCGGTGAGCTTCTCGGGGAGGTGGGAATCGGGCTGGTCGGGGTGGCCTGCGCCACCGACGAGGAGGGGCTCTACTGGCAGTGCATCGAGGCGATCGACGCGGTCGACGAGTCGAATGACCGGGTGCGCGGGATGCTGCGGCGGCTCGCGGTGCGGGAAGGGGAGCGGGCCCGCCCTCCCGACGCCGCACGGGCCGCGCGGAGCCGGTGGTGACCGGCGGGCGTCTACCCACCCGACCGGTGCGGCCGGCCCGTCCGGACCTGCTGGCCCCGCTTGGCCCTGCTGGTTCGGCCGACCGGCCGGCCCGGCCGCCCCGATTGGCCGTGCCGGTTCGGCCGTCCCGGCCGGCCCTACTGGTTCGGCGCGTGCTGCTCCGGCTCGTGCTGCTCGGACGCGGACTGGAGGTCGGCGTCCAGTTGGGAGAGGTCGGCGGAGAGCGCCGCCATCAGCTCCTCCATCTGCTGGAGCAGGCCCCCCGGGGCACCGGCGCCCTTCTGCTCCGGCACGGACCGCGGTACCGGCTGCTCGGGCACGGCCCGCTCCGGCGCGGCTTCCTGGGACATAGGGGCCTCCTCGGCCCGGACTCCGCCGCCAGGGCGGGGCCAGGAGAGAGCGACGCACCGGCAGCGGCCGCCGGCGCGCGGGCCGGGCGGTCCGGCTCCGCCCGAGCCAACGACGGGAACCCGGCCCGGTCACTGGCCGGGGAGGACGCGGCCCGCCAGGGGGCCGGATGTTCACCCGACCGAGCCGGGGCGGGCAAGGGGCTGACGGACAGGTTGACACGCACCCGACGGTGCAGGATGGAGGCATGGACCTTCGCATCTTCACGGAACCCCAGCAGGGGGCCGACTACGACACCCTCCTCGCGGTGGCACGGGCCACCGAAGAACTCGGATTCGACGCGTTCTTCCGCTCCGACCATTTTCTCAGCATGGGCTCCGGCGACGGGCTGCCCGGACCGACGGACGCCTGGATCACCCTCGCCGGGCTCGCCCGGGAGACCAAGCGGATCCGCCTCGGCACGCTGATGACCGCCGGTACCTTCCGGCTTCCCGGCGTCCTCGCCATCCAGGTCGCCCAGGTCGACCGGATGTCCGGTGGCCGGATCGAACTGGGCCTCGGCGCCGGCTGGTTCGAGGAGGAGCACAAGGCCTACGGCATCCCGTTCCCGAAGGAGAAGTTCGGCCGGCTGGAGGAGCAGCTGGCGATCGTCACCGGTCTGTGGGAGACGGAGGTGGGCAAGACCTTCAGCTATGAGGGGGAGTTCTACCAGCTCACCGACTCTCCGGCACTGCCCAAGCCGGCCCAGGACCGGATCCCGGTGCTGATCGGCGGGCACGGCGCCCGCCGCACGCCCCGCCTGGCCGCGCGCTACGCGGACGAGTTCAACATCCCCTTCGCGTCCGTGGAGGACAGCGAGCGACAGTTCGGCCGCGTCCGGGCCGCTGCCGAGGAGGCCGGGCGGGCACCCGGCGAACTCGTGTACTCGAACGCGCTGGTCGTCTGTGTCGGCAAGGACGACGCCGAGGTGGCCCGCCGGGCCGCCGCCATCGGTCGGGACGTGGACGAGCTGAAGGCGAACGGTCTGGCGGGCTCGCCCGCCGAGGTCGTCGACAAGCTCGGACGGTACGCGGACATCGGCTCCTCCCGGGTCTACCTCCAGGTCCTGGACCTGGACGACCTGGACCACCTGGAACTGATCTCCGCACGGGTCCAGTCGCAGCTGGGATGAGCGGGGCCATCAAATGAAGCCGGTCCGTACGCTCGCCGAGGCCCTCGGGGCGGGAGTCCTCGTCCTCGACGGCGGTCTGTCCAACCAACTGGAGGCGCAGGGATGCGACCTCTCCGACGCGCTCTGGTCCGCGCGGCTCCTCGCCGACGGGCCCGAGCAGATCGAGGCGGCCCACGCGGCGTACGTACGGGCCGGGGCCCGGGTGCTGATCACCTCCAGCTACCAGGCCACGTTCGAGGGCTTCGCCCGCCGGGGCGTGGACCGCCGGGAGGCGGCCCGGCTCCTGGCGGGGAGCGTGGAGCTGGCGAGGGCGGCGGCGGAGGGCGTGCGGGAGGAGGTCTGGGTCGCCGCGTCCGTGGGGCCGTACGGGGCGATGCTCGCGGACGGGAGCGAGTACCGGGGACGGTACGGGCTGTCCGTACGGGAACTGGAGGCGTTCCACCGGCCGCGGATCGAGGCCCTCGCGGCGGCGGAGCCGGACGTCCTCGCCCTGGAGACGGTTCCGGACGTGGTGGAGGCGGAGGCGCTGCTGAGGGCGGCCGAGGGGTGCGGGGTGCCCGTGTGGCTCTCGTACACGGTGGAGGGCGGGCGGACCCGGGCCGGGCAGGACCTGGGGGAGGCCTTCGCGGTGGCCGCCGGGAACGACCGGGTGGTCGCGGTCGGCGTCAACTGCTGCGACCCGGCCCAGGCCGGGCCCGCCGTGCGGCAGGCCGCGGCCGTGACGGGGAAGCCGGCCGTCGTCTACCCCAACAGCGGCGAGCGGTGGGACGCCCGCGGGCGAGGCTGGCGGGGGGACGTGGCCTTCGATCCGGCCCGCGCCACGGACTGGGCCGCGGCCGGCGCCCGGCTCGTCGGCGGCTGCTGCCGGGTGGGACCGACCACGATCACCGCCCTGGCGGCCTCCCTGGCCCTCGACGACAGCGCCTGAGGCGCGGAGCCCACCCCTCGGAAAATGCCTGGTCAGGAGGGGAGAGGAGAACCATACTCGGACGGGTGTTCCTGACGATCAGTACGACCGGCGACCAGGAGCGTCCCGCGACCGATCTCGGTTTCCTGCTGCACAAGCATCCCGAGCGGGCGCAGACGTTCTCGACTTCACACGGCACGGCGCACGTCCTCTACCCCGAGGCGAGCGCCGAGCGGTGCACGGCGGCACTTCTGCTGGAGGTGGACCCCGTGGCGCTGGTGCGCCGCGGCAAGGGCAAGGGCCGGGGCGGCGCCCCGGACTCCGCGCTCGCGCAGTACGTCAACGACCGGCCCTACGCGGCGTCCTCGCTGCTCGCCGTCGCGCTCGCCAGGGTCTTCAAGACGGCGCTGCACGGGGTGTGCCAGGCGATGCCCGAGCGGGCCGCCGCGCCGCTGCCGCTGCGCGTCGAGGTGCCCGCGCTGCCCGCGAGGGGCGGCGCCGACCTGGTGCGCGCGCTGTTCGCGCCGCTGGGCTGGGGCACGGTGGACGTCGAGCCGGTGGCCCTGGACGCGGAGTTCCCCCAGTGGGGCGACTCCCGCTACGTACGGCTGGTCCTGGAGGGCGAGCTGCGGCTCGCGGACGCCCTCAACCACCTGTACGTCCTGCTGCCGGTCCTCGACGACGCCAAGCACTACTGGGTCGCGCCCGACGAGGTCGACAAGCTGCTGCGCGCCGGTGACGGCTGGCTCGCCGCACACCCCGAGCGGCAGCTGATCACGGCACGCTACCTCTCCCGTCGCCGGGGCCTGGCCCGCGAGGCGACGGAGCGGCTCGAACTGGTGCGGCTCGCCGAGGCCGAGGGTCTCGACGTCGACGACGTCGACAACGCCGTGGACGAGTCGACGGACACCGAGGAACGGCCGGTGCCGCTGGCCGAGCAGCGCAGGGAGGCGATCCTCGGCGCCTTGGGGACGGCCGGGGCGGCTCGGGTGCTCGACCTCGGCTGCGGCCAGGGCCAGTTGGTGCAGGCCCTGCTCAAGGACCCCCGGTACACGGAGATCGTCGGCGTCGACGTGTCCGTCCGCGCCCTGAGCGTGGCCGCGCGCAGGTTGCGGATCGACCGGATGGGGGAGCGGCAGGCCGCCCGGGTGAACCTGCTGCAGGGCTCCCTGGCGTACACCGACAAGCGACTGACCGGGTACGACGCGGCCGTCCTCAGCGAGGTCATCGAGCACCTGGACCCGACGAGGCTGCCGGCCCTGGAGTACGCGGTGTTCGGCTCGGCCCGGCCCCGCACGGTCCTCGTGACCACGCCGAACGTCGAGTACAACGTGCGCTGGGAGTCCCTCCCGGCCGGACACGTCCGGCACAGCGACCACCGCTTCGAGTGGAACCGGGAGGAGTTCCGGAGCTGGGCGGCCTCGGTCGCCGAGCGGTACGGGTACGACGTCGGGCTCACCCCCGTCGGCCCCGACGACCCCGAGGTCGGGCCGCCCACCCAGATGGCCGTCTTCACCCGCGCCGACGAGACCCCGAAGGAGGCCGCGGCATGACCCGCACGCTCCCCGTCACCGACCTGTCCCTCGTGGTGCTCGTCGGTGCCACCGGCTCCGGCAAGTCC
The DNA here is from genome assembly GCF_042716475.1 of Streptomyces sp. NPDC058671. NCBI lineage: Bacteria > Bacillati > Actinomycetota > Actinomycetes > Kitasatosporales > Streptomycetaceae > Streptomyces > Streptomyces sp. NPDC058671. The sequence goes on from NZ_JBHXSA010000002.1 coordinate 24,394, forward strand.
ACCTTCGCCCGACGCCACTTCAAGGCGACCGAGATCGTCTCCTCCGACTTCTGCCGGGGGCTCGTCGCCGACGACGAGAACGACCAGTCCGCGAGCAGGGACGCCTTCGACGTCCTCCACTACATCGTCGGCAAGCGGCTCGCCGCGGGACGGCTCGCCGTCGTCGACGCCACCAACGTGCAGCAGGAGGCCCGGCGCCGGCTCGTCCAGCTGGCCCGGTCGCACGACGTGCTGCCCATCGCGATCGTCCTCGACCTGCCCGAGGACGTGTGCCGCAGCCGGAACGCCGCCCGTCCCGACCGCGCCGACATGCCCGCGCACGTCATCCAGCGCCACCGCCGCGAGCTGCGCCGCTCGCTGCGGGGCCTGGAGCGCGAGGGCTTCCGCAAGGTCCACGTGCTCCGGTCCGTCGAGGAGGTCGAGGACGCCGAGGTCGTCCTGGAGCGCCGATTCAACGACCTGCGTCACCTCACCGGCCCCTTCGACATCATCGGTGACATCCACGGCTGCCGCTCCGAACTGGAGACCCTGCTCGCGAAGCTCGGCTACGTCGACGGGCACCACCCCGAGGGGCGTACGGCCGTCTTCGTCGGCGACCTCGTCGACCGCGGGCCCGACTCGCCCGGCGTCCTGCGCCGGGTGATGGCGATGGTCGCCGCCGGCGACGCCCTGTGCGTCCCCGGCAACCACGAGAACAAGCTGGGCCGCTGGCTCAAGGGCCGCAAGGTGCAGGAGACGCACGGTCTCGCCGAGACGGTCGAGCAGCTCGGGCACGAGAGCGAGGAGTTCCGGGCCGAGGTGGCGCGGTTCATCGACGGACTCGTCAGCCACTACGTCCTCGACGGCGGCGACCTCGTCGTCTGCCACGCCGGTCTGCCGGAGAAGTACCACGGCCGGACCTCGGGGCGGGTGCGCTCGCACGCGCTGTACGGGGACACCACGGGCGAGACCGACGAGTTCGGGCTGCCGGTGCGCTACCCGTGGGCGGAGGAGTACCGGGGACGGGCCACCGTCGTGTACGGGCACACACCCGTGCCGAGCACCTCCTGGGTCAACAACACCATCTGCCTCGACACCGGAGCCGTCTTCGGCGGCAGGATGACCGCGCTGCGCTGGCCGGAGCGCGAACTCGTCGACGTACCGGCCGAGCGTGTCTGGTACGAGCCGGCCCGGCCGCTCGCGACCGAGGCGCCCGGCGGGCACCAGGGACGCCCCCTGGACCTGGCCGACGTGCACGGCAGGCGGATCGTGGAGACCCGGCAGCACGGCAACGTCGCGGTGCGGGAGGAGAACGCGGCGGCAGCCCTCGAGGTCATGAGCCGGTTCGCGGTCGATCCCCGGCTGCTCACCTACCTGCCGCCGACGATGGCACCGACCGCCACCTCCAAGGAGGACGGCTACCTGGAGCACCCGGCCGAGGCCTTCGCCCAGTACCGGGCGGACGGAGTCGGACGGGTCGTGTGCGAGGAGAAGCACATGGGCTCCCGCGCTGTGGCCCTGGTCTGCCGGGACGCCGACGCGGCCCGCGAGCGCTTCGGCGTCGACGGGGTGACCGGCGCGCTGCACACCCGGACCGGGCGGCCCTTCTTCGACGACCCGACCGTCACCGAGGAGGTCCTCGGACGGCTGCGGACGGCGATCGGCGCCGCCGGGCTCTGGGACGAGTTCGGCGCGGACTGGCTGCTGCTCGACGGCGAGCTGATGCCGTGGTCGCTCAAGTCGGCAGGTCTGCTCCGCCATCAGTACGCGGCGGTCGGCGCGGCCTCCGGCGCCGTCTTCCCCGGCGCCGTCGCCGCCCTCGAACAGGCGGTGGCGCGTGGCGTCGACGGGCTCGACGGGCTGCTCGCCAAGCAGCGGCAGCGGGCGGCGGACGCGGGCGCGTTCACCGAGGCGTACCGCAGGTACTGCTGGCCGACCGAAGGGCTAGACGGCGTGCGGTTCGCGCCGTTCCAGCTGCTCGCGACGACCGGACGCTCGCTCGCCGCCGTCCCCCACGACGGGCAGCTGGCCTGGCTCGACCGGCTCGTGGAGCACGACCCCACCGGGCTGCTCCAGGTCACCCGCCGGCTCGTCGTCGACACCGGCGACGAGGCCTCGGTCCGCGCCGGGGTCGACTGGTGGCTGGACATGACCGGCGCGGGCGGCGAGGGCATGGTCGTCAAGCCGTTGGCCGCGCTGGTCCGCGACCCCAAGGGCCGGCTCGTCCAGCCCGGGGTGAAGGTGCGCGGCCGGGAGTACCTGCGGATCATCTACGGCCCCGAGTACACCCGCCCGGAGAACCTGGAGCGGCTGCGGCAGCGCTTCCTCGGCCACAAGCGGTCGCTTGCCCTGCGGGAGTACGCCCTCGGCCTTGAGGCACTCGACCGCCTGGCGGAAGGAGAGCCGCTCTGGCGCGTCCACGAGGCCGTCTTCGCGGTCCTGGCCCTGGAGTCGGAACCGGTGGACCCGAGGCTCTGACGCCGTGGGGCGGGGCCTGACGCCCGGGACGGGGGCCGGCGGCCGACCGCCGGCCCCCGCTCACCGAGGCGCCCGGCGCGCGGACGGACCGGGCGCCTCGTCGTCGGCGGCGACGCCCCGGTCGGCACGACCGCCGCGCTCCTCCCGGCGGCGTATGAGCCGGGCGCCGCGCGCCCGCCCGTTACGCCCGACCACCCTGCCCCCGGCCATCCCGCCCCCGGCCATCCCGCCCCCGGCCATCCCGCCCCCCCCGGACCATTTCGCCCCGCCCTTCGATGACCCCGCCCCGCCCCCCCGACCACCCCGCCTCGTGCGAAACGCGGGCCACGGCCGCTCGGCTCCGTCAGGATGGGCGCATGGGATTCCACGTCGATTCCGAGACCGGGCGGCTGCGCCGCGTCATCCTGCACCGGCCCGATCTGGAGCTGAAGCGCCTCACCCCCAGCAACAAGGACGCCCTCCTCTTCGACGACGTGCTGTGGGTGCGCCGGGCCCGGCAGGAGCACGACGGCTTCGCGGACGTGCTGCGGGACCGGGGGGTGGAGGTGCATCTCTTCGGGGACCTGCTGAGCGAGGCCCTCGAGGTGCCGGCCGCCCGCGCGCTCGTGCTCGACCGGGTCTTCGACGAGAAGGAGTACGGGCCGCTCGCCACCGACCACCTCCGCGCCGCGTTCGACTCGCTGGACGCGGTCGCGCTGAGGGAGGCGCTGGTGGGCGGGATGACGAAGCGGGAGTTCCTGGTGGCGCACCGCGAGCCGACCTCGGTCCGTTTCCACGCCCTCGACCTGGACGACTTCCTCCTCGGCCCGCTGCCGAACCACCTCTTCACCCGGGACACCTCGGCCTGGATCTACGACGGTGTCTCCATCAACGCGATGCGCTGGCCGGCCCGGCAGCGCGAGACCGTCCACTTCGAGGCGATCTACAAGCACCATCCGCTCTTCACCGGCCCCGAGGCGGGTGCCTTCCACCACTGGTCGGAGGGACAGGCCGACTACCCGTCGACCATCGAGGGCGGGGACGTCCTCGTCATCGGCAACGGCGCCGTGCTCATCGGGATGAGCGAGCGGACGACGCCGCAGGCGGTGGAGATGCTGGCCCGGGGCATGTTCGCGGCCGGTTCGGCGCGCACGATCGTCGCGCTCGACATGCCGAAGCGGCGGGCGTTCATGCACCTGGACACGGTGATGACGATGGTCGACCAGGACACGTTCACCCAGTACGGAGGGCTCGGCATGCTCCGCTCGTACACGATCGAGCCGGGGGAGGCGGGGCAGGCGCTGCGGGTGACCGACCATCCGCCGGAGCACATGCACCGCGCCATCGCGGCGGCGCTCGGGCTCCAGGAGATCCGTGTCCTGACGGCGACGCAGGACGTGCACGCGGCCGAGCGGGAGCAGTGGGACGACGGATGCAACGTGCTCGCCGTGGAGCCCGGCGTCGTCGTCGCGTACGAGCGGAACGCGACCACCAACACGCATCTGCGGAAGCAGGGCATCGAGGTGATCGAGATCCCGGGCAGCGAGCTGGGGCGGGGGAGGGGTGGCCCGCGCTGCATGAGCTGCCCGGTGGAGCGCGACGCGGTGTGACGGATTCGTGAGGGCCCTCGCCCGAAGGGGGCTGTATAGAAATGTTGGTGTGCGTATACACTTCCAGCGTCGTCGATCGCCGTCCCCCCGACCGTACCCATAGGAGCGCGACCCATGGCCATAGACCTCATCGGCCGCCACTTCCTCAAGGAGCTGGACTTCACCGCCGAGGAGTTCCGCACCCTGATCGCGCTCTCGGCCGAACTCAAGGCCGCCAAGAGGGCGGGCGCCGAGGTCCAGCGGCTGCGCGGGAAGAACATCGCCCTCATCTTCGAGAAGACGTCGACCCGCACGCGCTGCGCCTTCGAGGTCGCCGCCGCCGACCAGGGCGCTTCCACGACCTACCTGGACCCCTCCAGCTCCCAGCTGGGTCACAAGGAGTCGGTCAGGGACACCGCCCGCGTCCTCGGTCGGATGTTCGACGGCATCGAGTACCGGGGTGACAGTCAGGCCGCGGTCGAGGAACTCGCCGCCTTCGCGGGCGTCCCCGTCTTCAACGGGCTCACCGACGACTGGCACCCCACCCAGATGCTCGCCGACGTGCTCACCATGACCGAGCACACGGACAAGCCGCTGGACGCGATCACCTTCGCCTACCTCGGTGACGCCCGTATGAACATGGGCAACTCCTATCTGGTCACCGGCGCCCTCCTCGGCATGGACGTACGGATCGTCGCCCCCCGGGCGTACTGGCCGGCCGAGGACGTCGTCGCCGCCGCCCGGAAGCTCGCCGGGACCAGCGGTGCCACCGTCACCCTCACCGAGGACGTGACGGAGGGGGTCAGGGGCGCCGACTTCGTGGCCACGGACGTCTGGGTCTCCATGGGCGAGCCCAAGGAGGTCTGGGACGAGCGGATCGCCGCCCTCGTCCCCTACTCCGTGACCATGGACGTGCTGCGCGCCACCGGGAACCCGGACGTCAGGTTCCTGCACTGCCTGCCGGCCTTCCACGACCTCGGTACGGCGGTCGGGCGGGACATCCACGCCCGGCACGGCCTGACCGAGCTGGAGTGCTCCGACGAGGTCTTCGAGTCGGCGCACTCGGTCGTCTTCGACGAGGCCGAGAACCGGCTGCACACCATCAAGGCGGTCATGGTCGCGACCCTGGCGGGTCCGACCGCGTGATCCCGGTGACCCCGCGCCTCGCGCACGCGCGGGCGTGCCCGGTCACGGTGCCGGGCGGCGCTGGGACGGTATCGCCGGAAGGGTGAACCAGACCGCCTTGCCGTGGGGGGTGGGGCGGTGCCCGCAGTCGCTGCTGAGCGCGCGGATGAGGAGGAGGCCGCAGCCGTGCTCCTGCCAGGGGTCGACCTCCGTCACCGGTTCGGGGCAGACGAGCGCGCCGGGGCGGCCGGGGTCGGAGTCGTGGACCTCGATCTGGCAGCCGCCGGGCCCCGGGAGCAGCTCGACGACGAGTTCGATGGGGCCGCGGCCGCCGGTGTGTTCGACGGCGTTGGCGACGAGCTCGGCGGTGAGGAGCTCCGCCGTGTCGCGGTCGGGGCCGTGGGCGGCCCCCGGGTCGATGTCGGACAGCGCGGTACGGATCAGGGCGCGGGCGATCGGCACGGCGGCGGTGGTGTGCGGCAGCTGGACGCGCCAGGCGGCGGGAGGGCCGGTCGCGGCCGCGCCGGGAGGCCGGCTCGCGGGGGCGTCGGCTTCGGGGCCGGTGGCCGCGCGTGAGTCGGTCGCGGACCCGGCGGCCGCGCGTGAGTCGGCCGCGGACCCGGTGCCTTCTGGTCCGGTGCCTTCTGGTCCGGTGGCTTCGGGCATGGGGGGCAGGGCTCCCTTCACCGAGGGGGGCGGTGGGGCGAGTGGGCGGGGCATCCAGAGACGTCCTGGTTTCAACCTTACGAGCTGTAATTTCTCGTTCCAGGGGCGCCCCTCCTTTACGGCGGGGACCTCCGCCCCCTCGTGCCCGGGACCTTGGCGGACGCCAGGCCATGTCGCGCACTCGTGACGACAGTCACAGTATGGTGATAACCTCCGAGCGGAGGAAGGAGGCCCTTCCCGATGAGCCCTTTCACCGGCTCCGCCCCCCGCACGGCGGACTGGCGGCATCTGCGACTCGACATCGACCGGGGCGTCGCCACGGTCACCCTCGCCCGGCCCGCGAAACTCAACGCCCTCACCTTCGGCGCCTACGCCGACCTGCGTGACCTCCTCGCCGAGCTCTCCCGCGAGCGGACCGTCCGCGCCCTCGTCCTCGACGGCGAGGGCCGGGGCTTCTGCTCCGGCGGTGACGTCGACGAGATCATCGGTGCCACCCTCGCCCTCGACACGGCCCAGCTCCTGGACTTCAACCGGATGACCGGACAGGTCGTCCGGGCCCTGCGCGAGTGCCCCTTCCCGGTCGTCGCCGCTCTCCACGGCGTCGCCGCCGGCGCCGGGGCCGTCCTCGCCCTCGCCGCCGACTTCCGGATCGCCGACCCCACCACCCGTTTCGCCTTCCTCTTCACCAGGGTCGGCCTCTCCGGCGGCGACATGGGCGCGGCCTATCTGCTGCCCCGGGTCGTCGGACTCGGACACGCCACCCGGCTCCTCATGCTGGGCGAGCCCGTCCACGCCGCCGAGGCCGAGCGCATCGGCCTGCTCTCCGAGCTCACCGAGGAGGGCCGGGCGGCCGAGCGGGCCACCGCCCTCGCCCGTCGCCTCGCCGACGGCCCCGCCCTCGCCCTCGCCCAGACGAAGGCGCTGCTCACCGCCGAGCTCGACATGCCGCTCGCCGCCTCGATCGAACTGGACGCGGCCACCCAGGCCCTCCTGATGCACGGCGCGGACTACGCCGAGTTCCACGCCGCCTTCACGGAGAAACGGCCCCCGACATGGCAGGGCCGCTAACCATGCCGAGCCCGCCGGAGACTGCCCGCCCGCCGGAGACTGCCCGCCCGCCGGCTACACCCCGGTCACCGACCGCACGCCAGCCGCTGAGCACGGCCCCACCGCCGGCTGCCACATCCCTACCGTGGGCCACGCCCCGGCCACCGACCACACCCCAACCCCAGGCCACACCCCAACCCCAGGCCACACCCCGACCGGCGACCACACCCCAACCCCAGGCCACACCCCGACCGGCGACCACATCCCAACCGCAGGCCACATCCCACCCGTCGACCGCGCCCCGTCCGTCGAGCATCGCCGTAGTCGGAGGCGGCCCCGGCGGGCTCTACGCCGCCGCCCTGCTCAAGCGGCTCGACCCCGGTCGTGAGGTGACCGTCTGGGAGCGGAACGCGCCCTCCGACACCTTCGGCTTCGGCGTCGTCCTCTCCGACGAGACCCTCGGCGGCATCCGGGACGCCGACCCCGTCGTGTACGAGGCGCTCCGCCGCGACCTCGTCCGCTGGGACGCCATCGACGTCGTCCACCGGAGCCACCGCACCCGCTCCACCGGGCACGGCTTCGCCGCCCTGGGCCGCCGCCGGCTCCTGGAGATCCTGCACGCCCGCTGCGCCGACCTGGGCGTACGGCTCCGCTTCCGCACCGAGGCCCCGCCCGCCGACGTCCTCGCCGCCCGCCACGACCTGGTCGTCGCCGCCGACGGCGTCCACAGCCGCACTCGCGAGGCACACGCCCCGCACTTCCGCCCCACGGTCACCACCCACCGCTGCCGCTACATCTGGCTCGCGGCCGACGTCGCCTTCGACGCCTTCCGCTTCGAGATCGCCGAGACCGAGTACGGCGTGATGCAGCTGCACGCCTACCCGTACGAGGCCGGCGCCTCCACCGCCATCGTCGAGATGCGCGAGGAGGTCTGGCGCGCGGCCGGATTCGACGGGCTCGACGAGGCCGACTCCACCGTCCGCTGCGCGAAGATCTTCGCGGAGGCCCTCGGCGGGCGGGAACTCCGCGCGCACCGTTCCGCGTGGGCGGCGTTCCGTACCGTCGTCAACGAGCGCTGGTCCTACGGCAACACCGTGCTCGTCGGCGACGCCGCCCACACCGCGCACTTCTCCATCGGCTCCGGAACCAAACTCGCCGTCGAGGACGCCCTGGCCCTGGCGCACGCCGTGGGCGGGCACCGGACGCTCCCGGACGCACTCGCCGCCTATGAGGCCGAGCGCCGTCCCGTCGTCGCGTCCACGCAGCGCGCGGCCGCCGCCAGCCTCCACTGGTTCGAGGAACTCGCCGGCCGCGTCGACCGCCCGCCCCGCCGGTTCGCCTTCGACCTCCTCACCCGCAGCCGCCGCGTCACCCACGCCAACCTGCGGCTCCGCGACCCGGACTTCACCACCGCCGTCGAACGCGACTTCGGCTGCCCGCCCGGCACCCCGCCCATGTTCACCCCGTTCCGGCTCCGGGGCCTCACCCTGCGCAACCGGGTCGTCGTCTCACCCATGGACCTGTACGTCGCGGAGGACGGCGTTCCCGGCGACTTCCACCTCGTCCACCTGGGGGCCAGAGCCCTCGGCGGTGCCGGGCTCGTCATGACCGAGATGGTCTGCGTGAGCCCCGAGGGCCGCATCACCCCCGGCTGCACCGGTCTCTGGTCCGACGAGCAGGCCGCCGCCTGGAGCGGGATCAGTGCCTTCGTCCACGCCCAGGCACCCGGCACCGCGCTCGGCGTCCAGCTCGGCCACTCCGGCCGCAAGGGCTCCACCCGCCGCATGTGGGAGGGCATCGACCAGCCGCTCCCGGCCGGCAACTGGCCCCTGGTCGCCGCCTCGCCGCTCCCGTACCGGCCGGGTGTCAACCAGACCCCCCGCGCCCTCGACCGCGCCGGACTGGCCGCCGTACGCGCGGAGTTCACGGACGCCGCCCTGCGGGCCGCCCGCTGCGGCTTCGACCTGTTGGAACTGCACTGCGCCCACGGCTACCTGCTCTCCGGCTTCCTCTCCCCCCTCACCAACCACCGCACCGACGCGTACGGCGGCGACCTCGACGGCCGGCTGCGCTTCCCGCTCGAAGTCTTCGACGCGGTACGGGAGGTGTGGCCCGCCGACCGTCCGATGACCGTCCGGATCTCGGCCACCGACTGGGCCGAGGGGGGCACGACCGACGAGGAGGCCGTCGCCGTCGCCCGGGCCTTCGCGGAGCACGGCGCCGACGCGATCGACGTCTCCACCGGCCAGGTCGTCGCCGAGGAGACCCCCGCCTACGGCCGCTCGTACCAGACCCCGTACGCCGATCGGATCCGCAACGAGGTCGGGATCCCCGTCGTCGCCGTCGGCGCGATCTCCTCGTGGGACGACGTCAACTCCCTGCTGCTCGCCGGCCGCGCCGACCTCTGCGCCCTGGCCCGCCCGCACCTCTACGACCCGCACTGGACCCTCCACGCGGCGGCCGAGCAGGGCTACCAGGGCCCGGCCGCACCCTGGCCGGCGCCCTACCGAGCGGGCAGCCGCCGCCCTCCCACCGGCCGCCGCGACTAGCGACCCGCCGCCCCCTGACCGGCCGCGGCGACCAGCGGCCCGCCTCCCATCGGCCGCCGCGACCAGTCACCCGCCGCCCCCCCGGTCGGCCGCCGCGACCAGTCACCCGCCGCCCCCCCCGGTCGGCCGCCGCGACCAACCACCCGCCGCCCCCCACCGGCCGGTGCCTGCTCCGAGTGGCCGTACGCCGTTCGCCGCCTCGGCGCGGCTCGGGTGGGATGGGGCAGCGACCACTTCTCCCATCGCGCCCCCACCCACGGGGTGCTCCGGAAGGACGGCTCTCCATGTCTGTGAGCGGCGACGGGCCCGACGGCGGCCACCGGCGTCCGGACGGTGTCACCGACGCCACCGTGGAAGCGCTCGGCTCCCTGTCGAAGGCCTTGGAGACGACCGAGCGGGCCCGCGGTCACCTCTACTCGTTCCACCAGCTGACGGGACGCGCGGACCTCGAACTGGACCGGGCGACGCGGCTGCTGAGCGACGCCGGTCACAGCGCCTGGGCCGACCGCGTGCGGCGGGAGATCGTGGGCCGCAACGTCATCCCCGGACGCTGGACCTTCCAGATCGTCGAGGAGTACAACCGCACCTACTACGAGCCGTTCCGGTCGGTGGAGCGGCAGGTCCTGGCCGACCTGGCCGAGGGGAAGGACCACCTGTACGAGGCGGAGATGAAGGAGGCCCGCCGCACCGATGGCCACCCCGACCACGCGGCCCGCCCCGACAGTCCCGGCACCGGTCGCCAGTGACGGTCTCGCGGAGAGGCCACCGGTTCGGAGCTGCCGGCCGGACCGGCCGTCACCCCTCGGCGGCCGCCTGCCGGATCAGCGGCTCGAACTCCCGCCGCACGTAGACGTCGAAGGGCTGCGTCAGCGCGCCGTCGATCACCCGCCGCACCCGGTGCTCCGCCGCGAACGCCTTGATCACGGCGCGGGATTCCGGCCCCACACCCCCGCCGATGATCAGCACGCCGAACTCCTCGGCTTCCATCAGCTTCAGGGCCTCCTCGTCGGTGCTCACCCCCTCCGCGTCGAACCCGTCCTCGCGCAGTGTCGTCAGCACCGCCGTCACCCTTGCGGGCGTCCTGCCCAGTACCAGCGTCCTCATGGTCGTTCCTCCCGGGTACGTCGACATCGGCATCCCCGAACCTAGAAGCTCAACCCGACTTGAGGTCAACCCCGCCGCCCCGACCCGCCCCCGCAACCCGTGCGCCGCCGGACAGGACCCGGCTAGGCGGGTTCTCCGGAGAGGAACGGGCGCACGAAGTCCGCGCCCCGGTCCCGCAGCAGTTCGTGCAGGGCCGTGAAGACCTCCACCGAGCGTCTCCCCGGCCAGTCGTCCGGCAGCAGCTCCGCCGGAAGCACCGGGTCCGCGTACGGCAGCCTGCGCCAGGAGTCCAGGGCGAGGAGGTAGTCCCGGTAGGCGTCCTCAGGGTCCGCCGGCGCCGTCCGCCAGCCCCGGAGCACCGGCCCGTGGGCCGCGAGGAACTCCTCGTGCAGCGCGGCGATAGCCGGCAGGTCCCACCAGCGGGCCACCGCCCCGGCCGTCGCCGCGTACCCCAGGTGGTCGCCCCTGAAGAGGTCCACGTACGGCGAGAGCTCCAGGCGTTCCAAGGTGTTCCTGGTCTCCTCGTACAGCCGCGCGGGCGCGATCCAGACGCCCGGCGCCGCCGTACCGAAGCCGAGCCGGGCGAGTCGGGAGCGCAGCAGATGGCGCTTGTGCCGCTCGGCCTCGGGCACCGAGAAGACGGCGAGGACCCAGCCCTCGGACAGTTTCGGCTCGGTACGGGCGTAGATACGGCGGTCGCCGTCGTCCAGGAGCCGACGGGCGTCCTCCGAGAGGGCGTACCCGGCGGCCCCGTCCGCCGTCCGGCCCGGCAGCAGCAGCCCGCGCCGCTTGAGCCGCGAAACGGAGGAACGCACCGAGGGCGCGTCCACCCCCAGCACCGCGAGCAGGCGGACGAGCGCGGCCACCGGCACCGGCGAACCGTCGGGGGCACGGCCGTACGCGCCGTAGAGGGAGACGATCAGGGATCGGGGAGTGTGCTGCTCGGCCACGTGATCACTTTAGGGGGTGCCTCGCCGATCGGGCGGGGTCGTACCGGGTCCGCGCGCAGCCGGAAGCGCTGGAGCTTGCCCGTCGGCGTCCGGGGCAGGGCGTCGAGGAAGACGATCTCGCGGGGCGACTTGTACGGGGCGAGGCGGGCGCGGACGAAGGCCCGCAGCGCCGCGGCCGTGGTGGCGTCGCGCGGCACCCCGTCCCGTACCACCGCGTAGGCCACGACGACCTGGCCGCGCAGCTCGTCGGGGCGGCCCACCACGGCCGTCTCCAGCACGTCGGGATGGCCGAGGAGCGTCTCCTCGACCTGGGGCCCCGCGATGTTGTACCCGGCCGAGATGATCATGTCGTCGGCCCGTGAGACGTACCGGAACCAGCCGTCGGGCTCGCGGACGTACGTGTCCCCCGTGATGTTCCAGCCCTCCCGTACGTACTCGGACTGGCGGGGATCGGCCAGATAGCGGCAGCCCACCGGGCCGCGCACCGCGAGCAGCCCCTCCTCGCCGTCGGGGACCTCCCGGCCGGCGTGGTCCGTGATCCGGGCCTGCCAGCCGGGCACCGGGCGGCCGGTGGTGCCGGGGCGGATGTCGCCGTCGGCGGCGGAGATGAAGATGTGGAGCAGCTCGGTCGCCCCGATGCCGTTGATCAGACGCAGCCCGGTGCGCCGGTACCAGGCGGTCCAGGTGGCCTCCGGCAGGTTCTCGCCGGCCGAGACGCAGCGGCGCAGCGACCCGACGTCGGGGGCGGTGCCGAGGGCCAGCTCGTCGAGCATGACCCGGTACGCCGTCGGGGCGGTGAAGAGCACCGACACCCGGTGCCGCTCGATCGCCGCGAGCAGTTGCTTGGGCCCCGCCTGTTCGAGCAGGACCGCGCTCGCCCCGGCCCGCAGGGGGAAGACGACGAGCCCGCCGAGGCCGAAGGTGAAGGCGAGCGGCGGTGAACCGGCGAAGACGTCGTCGGGCCGGGGGCGCAGGACGTGCGCGGAGAAGGTGTCGGCGACGGCCAGGACGTCCCGGTGGAAGTGGACGCACCCCTTGGGCCGGCCCGTCGTGCCGGAGGTGAAGGCGATCAGGGCCACGTCGTCGGCTGCCGTGGCCACCGCCGGGTACGGGCCGGGGCGGCGGGCGGCGAGGGCGAGGAGGTCGTCCGGTCCCTCCCCGCCGAAGGGGGTGACGCGGAGTCCCGGGATCCGGGCCGCGAGGAGCTCGTCGAGGGTGTGGGCGTCGCAGAGGGCGTGGGTGCAGCGGGCCGCGTCCGCCATGACGGCCAGCTCGGGGGCGCGCTGCTGGGCGAGGACGGTGACGGCGATCGCGCCGGCCTTCATCACGGCGAGCCAGCAGGCGGCGAGCCAGGGGGTGGTGGGGCCGCGCAACAGGACCCGGTTCCCGGGCCGGACCCGCAGGTCGGAGGTGAGGACGTGGGCGATGCGGTCGACCCGGTCCTGGAGCTCCCCGTAGCTCCAGACGCCGCCCTCGCCGTCGTGGAAGGCGGGCCGCTCGGCGCCGAATCGTTCCACCGTGCGGTCGAGGAGTTCCGTGCCGCAGTTGAGCCGGTCGGGGTAGGCGAGCTCGGGGAGGTCGAAGACGAGCCGCGGCCACCGGTCCGGTGGCGGAAGCCGGTCGCGGGCGAAGGTGTCGAGGTGGGCCGAGGGTGTCAGCTCCATGAGTCCGTCCCCCTGTCGTGGTGGGGTCGCCCGTCGCCACACGAGCGTATCGTGTTGGTGACGGCAGTCAACGGTTCGCGACAAGGGTGCCCGGCGACGAAGGGACGACGGCGTCCGGCGACGACGGGACGACGACGCCCGAGGGCGTCAGAGAGGGCCCACATGCCCGCATTCTCGCTCGATACGGCACAGACCACCTGGTGTGCGGAGCTCCGCGCCCTCGCCGCCGAACGCCTGCGGCCCCTCGCCGAGAAGGGCGAACCCGGCCGGGTCAACCGCCCCCTCGTCGCCGCCCTCGGCGAACTCGGCCTCCTCTCCCGGCTCTTCGACGCGGGCGCCCTCGACCTCTGCCTCCTGCGCGAATCCCTCGCCCGGACCTGCACCGAGGCCGAGACCGCCCTCGCCCTCCAGGGCCTCGGCGCCCACCCCGTCGCCGCCTACGGCACCCCGGCGCAGCGCGCCCGCTGGCTCCCCGAGGTCACCGCGGGCCGGGCCGTCGCGGCCTTCGCGCTCTCCGAACCGGGCGCCGGCTCCGACGCGGCCGCCCTCGCTCTCGACGCCGTCCCCGACGGGCGCGGCGGCTGGCGGCTGCACGGCGAGAAACAGTGGATCTCCAACGCCCCCGAAGCCGACTTCACCACCGTCTTCGCCCGCACCACCCGGGGCGCGGGCTCCCGGGGCGTCACCGCCTTCCTCGTCCCCGCCGACCGGCCGGGCCTCGGCGGCGAGCACCTCGACATGCTCGCCCCGCACGCCCTCGGCACCCTCACCTTCGACGGCGTCCCCGTGGGCCCCGAGGACCTCCTCGGCGAACCCGACGCGGGCTTCCGGGTCGCCATGCACACCCTGAACCTCTTCCGGCCCAGCGTCGGCGCCTTCGCCGTCGGCATGGCCCAGGCCGCCCTGGACGCCGCCGTCGCCCACACCGCCGCCCGCCCCGCCTTCGGCGGCCACCTCGCCGACCTTCAGTCCGTCGCCCACCGCATCGCCGAGATGGCCACCCGCACCGAGGCCGCCCGCCTCCTCGTGTACGCGGCGGCCGCGGCGTACGACGAAGGCGATCCGGACGTGCCCCGGCGCTCCGCCATGGCCAAACTCCTCGCCACCGAGACCGCCCAGCACGTCGTCGACGCCGCCGTCCAACTCCACGGCGCCCGCGCCCTGCAACGCGGCCACCTCCTGGAACACCTCTACCGTGAGGTCCGCGCACCCCGGATCTACGAGGGGGCCACCGAGGTCCAGCGCACCATCATCGCCAAGGAGCTGTACGCGTCCCACCACCGCCACGAAGAACCGTCCCCGGGCCGCGCCGCCGGCGGGAACCGTCCCCAGGAGCCGGTCATGAGTCGTGACGCGACACCGCACGAGGAGGAACCGTCCCCATGAGCCTGCACCGGCACAACCCCGCCGAACTCGCCCCGCCCAGTGGCTTCTCCCACGCCGTCACCGCCACCGGCACCCGGTTCGTCTTCCTCGCGGGCCAGACCGCCCTCGACAGCGAGGGCGCCGTCGTGGGGGACACCCTGGCCGAGCAGTTCACGACCGCCCTCGCCAACCTCCTCACCGCCCTGCGGCACGCCGGGGGCACCCCCGCCGACCTCGCCCGCGTCACCGTCTACACCACCGACGTCGACGAGTACCGCACGCACGCCCATGAACTCGGCCGGATCTGGGGCCGGTTGGCGGGCCGCGACTACCCGGCGATGGCCGTCATCGGCGTCGTACGCCTCTGGGACGAACAGGCCAGGGTGGAACTCGACGGCTTCGCGGTCCTGGACGAGCCCGCCCACGCTTGATCAACTGGTCAGCCGCGCGGGCCGGGCTTAGTGTCGAAAAGGTGGACTGACCGGCCCACGGCTCACTCACCAGGCGAAGCACTTGAGGCGCCCACATGAGTACACCCAAGCCGACGACACCGGCACAGACCGCCACCCCGGGGAACGGCAGTGACGGCAAGGGCATCGCCCTGTTCGTGATCGCCTCCTGCCAGCTGATGGTGGTCCTCGACATCACGATCGTGAACATCGCGCTCCCCCATATCCAGACCGCGCTGGACTTCTCCACCACCAGCCTGGCCTGGGTCGTCAACGCCTACACCCTCACCTTCGGCGGCCTGCTGCTGCTCGGTGGCCGCGCCGGCGACATCCTGGGCCGACGACGCGTCTTCATCTTCGGCGTGCTGCTCTTCGGACTCGCCTCGCTCTTCTGCGGACTCGCGCAGAGCGAGTGGCAACTCCTCGCCGCCCGAGCGCTCCAGGGCGTCGGCGGCGCCATAGCCTCGCCGACCGCGCTCTCCCTCATCACCACGACGTTCGACGAAGGCCCGGAACGCAACCGGGCCTTCGGCGTGTTCGCCGCCGTCTCGGCCGGCGGCAGCGCGATCGGCCTGGTCGCGGGAGGCATGCTCGTCCAATGGCTGGACTGGCGCTGGATCTTCTTCGTCAACGTCCCCATCGCCCTGCTCATCGCCTTCCTCACCCCCCGCCACGTCAAGGAGTCCGAGCGCAGCCCCGGCCACTTCGACCTCACCGGCGCCCTCACCTCGACGCTCGGCATGGTGGCGCTGGTCTACGGGTTCATCCGCGCCGCCCAGGAGGGCTGGCGCGACCCGTACACGATCGGCTCGTTCGTCGCGGCGGTCGTGCTCCTGGCCGTGTTCCTCCTCGTCGAACGGCGCTCCCAGCAGCCCATCACGCCGCTGCGCATGTTCGCCGACCGCAACCGCTCCGGCACCTACGCCATCATGCTGTGCCTGGCGGCGGCGATCTTCGGGATGTTCTTCTTCCTCACCCTGTTCGTCCAACAGGTGCTGAGCTTCAGTCCCTTGAAGGCCGGTCTGGCGTTCCTGCCGGTCAGCGCGATCATCGCGGTCGCCGCGGGACTCACCTCCAGCCTGCTGCCCCGCTACGGGCCGAAGCCGTTCATGGTGACGGGCTCGGTACTGGCCGCGGCGGGCCTCGCCTGGCTGACCCTGACCGACGTGGACTCCACCTACCTGGGCAGCATCCTCGGGCCGATCCTCGTCTTCGGCTTCGGTATGGGCTTCATGTTCGTCTCGCTGACCATCATGGCGCTGTCGAACGTCGAGCAGAGGGACACCGGCGCCGCGTCCGGCCTGCTCAACGCCACGCAGCAGGTGGGCGGTTCGCTGGGCCTCTCGATCCTGGTCACGGTCTTCGGCACGGCCAGCCGCAACGAGGCGGACAAGCAGGTCCCCGCCTTCCTCTCCCAGGCGAGCCCGCTGGAGAAGGCCGAGTTCGCCAGGACCGGCCAGCTCCCGCCCCCGTGGAGCGACCAGGTCCTCACCTCCGGAGTCTCGGCCGGCTTCGTCACGGCGGCGATCTTCGCCGTGCTGGGCGCCCTGATCGCCCTCTTCGTGATCCAGGTCCGCGCCTCGGACATCGAACGCCTCAAGGGCGGCGTGGTGCCGCCGGCCTGAGTGTGCCCGAGGGCCCCGGGACGGCGTAATGAAAATGATTGTCATTCTGGTATGGTCGGCGCGTACCCGCTCGCCGCGCCCTCCGAGGACCCCCCTTGCTCCCCCTGCCCGCGCCCTCCGGCCTGCCCGGAAACAGCCGCACCCTCCGCGCCCACCGTCGTCGCCCGCTCACCGCGCTCGCACTCACCCTCGCGGCCGCGACCCTGCTGACCGGCTGTTTCGCCGGAACCGGAACCGGAACGGGAGCCGGAGCCGACACCGGGGCCCGGTCCGGACCCGGGAGCGCAGGCGCCGACGGACGCCTCAGGGTCGCCATGATGCAACCGCCGCGTTCCGGCCTCTCCCCGCTCACCGACGACGCCTTCAAACTCTCCCGCTGGTCCACCGCCGAGACCCTCGTCCGGCTCGACCGCGACGGCAACGCCGAACCCGCCCTCGCCACCGACTGGCGACAGACCGGCCCGACCTGGACCTTCACCCTCCGCGACGACGTGACCTTCCACGACGGGACACCCCTGACCGCCGAGGCCGTCGTCCGCTCCCTCACCACCGCGGCGAAGGCCTCGCCCAAGCCCCGCATCCTCGACGGCGTCACCCTCACCGCCCGCGCCACCGGGCCCCGCACCGTCACCGTGACCACCGGCACCGCCGACCCCCTCGTCCCCCAGCGGCTCAGCTCGCCCCAGCTGTCGATCCTCGCCGCCAAGGCCTACCGGGGCAGGACCGTGAACCCCGTCGGCGCCGGCACCGGACCGTTCGTCCTGGTCCGCGCCGAGGGCACCGCCTCCGCGACCCTCGACCGCTACGACGCCTACTGGGGCGGCCGCGCCAAGGCCGCCGGCATCGACGTGCGGTACGTCCCCGACGGCACCGCCCGAGCCGCCGCCCTGCGCGCCGGCGAGGCGGACATCGTGGAAGCCGTCCCCGTCTCCCAGGCCCGTCTCCTCGACCCGGAGCTCGTCACCGAGGTCCCCATGCCCCGGACCAACACCCTGTACCTCAACACCCGCACGGGCCCGTTCAGGGACCCGGCCCTCCGCGCCGCCGCCCGCGAGGCCGTCGACGCCCGCGCCCTCGTCGCCGGGGTGTACGAAGGGCGCGCCGACGTCGCCGGCGGACTCCTCGGCCCGGCCCTGCCCTGGGCGGCCGAACTCCGCGCACCCGTCCGCCGCCCCCACGCGCCCGCCGCCCCCCGGGGCGCCACCGTCACCATCGGCACCTTCACCGACCGGGCCGAACTCCCCGAGGTGGCCCAGCTCCTCCAGCAGCAACTGGAGAAGGCCGGCTTCACCGTGAAGCTGGACGTACGGGAGTACGCCGCCATCGAGGCCGACGCGCTCGCCGGGAAGTTCGACGCCTTCGTCCTCTCCCGCGCCACCGTCCTCGACTCCGGCGATCCCGCCGCCTACCTCTACAGCGACTTCGCGGGCGACGGCTCGTTCAACATCGCCCAGCTCGCCGACCCCGCCGTCGACCGGGCGCTCGCCGCCGCGACCGGCACGGCGACCGGGGACTCCCGCCGCCGGGCCGTGATCGCCGCCGAGGCCGCCGTACTCGCCACCGACGCGGCCGTGCCGATGCTGCACGAGCGCGTCATCCAGGGCGACGCCGCCCACGTCGTGGACGCCGCGCACGACCCGCGCGAACGCGAACTCGTCACCGTCGACACCCACGTACGGTGAAGTCCCCCGCGGTCACGACCCTGGCGGCCCGGCTCCTCATCGCCAAGGCCCTGGCGGTCAAGTCCCTCCTGACGAAAGCCCACCCATGACCGCCCCCACGAGCCGACGGGCCACGATCCTCGCCGGGGCGGTCCCCGCCCGCCGGCGTGTGGCCACCGTCCTCGCCGGGGTGGTCCCCGCCCACCGGCGTGTGGCCACCGCCCTCGCCGGGGCCGTCCCCGCCCGCCGACGAGCCGTCCTCGCCGCGGTCACCGTCAGGGGGGTCGCCCTCACCGGGCTCGTGGCCGTCGTCGGGCTGCTGCCCTGGCTCTCCGGCAAGGATCCCGCGCTCGGTCTGCTGCGGGCCCGGTCCGCCGAGCAGGAGCCCACCCCCGAGGCGCTCGCCGCCATCCGCGCCGACCTCGGTCTCGACGCGGGACCGTGGGGTCTCCTCGGCGACTGGGGCGCCGGGCTGCTCCGGGGCGACCTCGGAGTCTCCTGGGTCTCCGGCACCGACGTCCTGCCCACGGTGGCGGCAGGCCTCGGGGTCTCCGTGACCCTGATGGGCGCCGCCCTCGGAGTCGCGCTCGTCGTCGGCTCACTGCTCGCGGCGCCCGCGCTCGTACGGGGCCGCCCGACGGCCGGCGCGGTCGCCGCGGCCCTCGCCTCGCTGCCCGAGTTCCTGCTGTCCCTCGTCCTCCTTGTCGTCGCCGGCGTATGGCTCGGTCTGCTGCCCACCTCCGGCTGGGCCGGACCGGCCCATCTGGTGCTGCCCGCCGTGGCCCTCGGCGTCCCGGCGGGCGCGCTCCTCGGCCGGCTCGTCGCCGACGCGGTCCCCCCCGTCCTGGAGGAAGCGTGGGCGGAGCTGTGGCGCGGCGCGGGCACCAGCCGCGCCCGTATCACGCGGGCCGCGCTCCGCCGCGCCCTGCCGTCGCTCGTCCCGCAGATCGGCCTGGTGGTGGTCGGCCTCACCGGTGGCGCCGTCGCCGTCGAAACCGTCTTCGCCGTCCCCGGCATCGGCCGTACGGCGCTCGGCGCGGCGAAGGCACAGGACCTGCCGCTGCTTCAGGGCTGCGTCCTCGCCCTGCTCCTGCTCGGCCTGCTCGTCGGCGGCGCGGCCTCGCTCGTCCGACGACGGCTCCTCGGTCCCGCGCTCCGCGAGGCGGGTCTGAGTCTGCCGCCGCCCCGGCCGACGCGGGTGTCCGCCGCGGTCCCGCTGCTGCTCGCCACCGTGCTCGCGGGGGTGATCGGCTGGGGCCTGCTCCGCGACCCGTACGCCGTGGACGTCGCCTCCCGGCTCGCCGGGCCCTCCGCCACGCACCCGCTCGGTGCGGACGCGCTAGGCCGGGACGTCCTCGCCCGGCTCGGGCACGGCGCCGCCTCCACCGTCGGCACCGCCGCCGCGGTGACCGCGCTGAGCTGTCTGGTCGCCCTCGTACTCGGCTTCCTGCCGGGCGCGACGGCCGGCCTCGCGGACATCGCGAACGCCCTGCCGCCGGTGATCGTCGGCCTGCTCGTCGCCGCCGTGACCGGTCCCGGCGCGGGCGCGGCCGCACTCGCCGTGACCCTGGTGTCCTGGCCGCCGCTCGCCGCGCACGCGGCCGCCCTCGCCCAGGAGGTGCGCGCCTCCCGCTTCCTCCAAGCCCAACGGGCCTTGGGAGCAGGTCCGTTGTGGATCGTCACTCGGCATGTACTGCCGTCGGTGGCGGGCCCGGTGGCCCGGCACGCGGTGCTGCGGCTGCCCGGAGTCGCCCTCGCCCTCGCCTCCCTCGGCTTCCTC
Organism: Streptomyces sp. NPDC058671; assembly: GCF_042716475.1. Taxonomy (NCBI): domain Bacteria; kingdom Bacillati; phylum Actinomycetota; class Actinomycetes; order Kitasatosporales; family Streptomycetaceae; genus Streptomyces; species Streptomyces sp. NPDC058671. The sequence continues at coordinate 44,404 of NZ_JBHXSA010000002.1, forward strand.
GGTCTCGGCGCGCAGCCGCCCTCGCCGGAGTGGGGCCTGCTCCTCGACGAGTCGGCCGACTACGTCGAGCGGGCCCCCGTCGCCGCGCTCGCCCCGGCCGCGGCCCTCGCCATGCTCGCCGCGCTCGCTGTCCGCCTCTCCCACGCCTCCCCGACGGGTCGAATCCGCCGCACAGCCCCCGTACCCGGAAAGGCCGGTCCCGTTGCCGCCCCCCGCTCCTGAACCGCTCCTCTCCGTCGACGCGCTCCATGTCTCCTTCCCCGGGGCCGCCCCCGCGGGCGTCGAGGCCGTCCGCGGGATCGGTTTCGAGGTGGCCGCCGGCGAGGTCTTCGCCCTGGTCGGCGAGTCCGGTGCGGGCAAGTCGCTCACGGCGCGCGCCCTGCTCGGCATGGCGCCCCGCACGGCAACCGTCTCCGGTCGGGTGCTGCTGCGTGGCGCCCCCGTCACCCGGACCGACCTCGGGCGCCGCCTCGCCGGTATCCCGCAGGACGCCCTGTCGGCGCTCTCGCCCGTCCACCGGGTCGAGGACCAACTGGCCCTGGCCGTAGGGTCGGTCCAGGGTCTCGGCCGCCGCGAGGCCCGTGCGGCCGCCCGCCGGGCGCTCGCCGACACCGGCCTCGGCCCGGAAGACGCCGCCGCGTACCCGCACGCCCTGTCCGGCGGCATGCGTCAGCGCGCCGTGATCGCCATGGCCCTGGTCAACGGGCCCGATCTGGTGGTGGCCGACGAGCCGACCACCGCGCTCGACCCGGACCGCCAGGAACGGATCCTCACCCTCCTGCGGGAGCGGTGCGCGGCGGCCGGAGCGGCGCTGCTGCTCGTCAGTCACGACCTGGAGGCGGTGCGCCGCCACGCCGACCGGGTGGCCGTCCTGTACGCGGGCCGGATCGTCGAACTCGGGCCCGTGGACAGGGTCCTGGGACGCCCGGCCGCCCCGTACACCCGCGCTCTCCTCGCCTCGCTGCCCGCGCCCGGCCTCCCGCACCGGTCCCGGCTGCCCGTCCTGGCCGGAGCCCCGCCGCTCCCGGGCGCGACGGGCGAAGGCTGCGCCTTCGCACCCCGCTGCCCGTACGCCACGGCCCGCTGCCGCATCGAGGACCCCGAGCCGAGAACCGTCGACGGTCGCCGGGTCGCCTGCCATCACCCCCTGGGGGAGACCGCGTGAGCACCCTGCTCCAGGTACGCGACCTCGTCGTACGGTACGGCGGCCGCACCGTCGTCGACGGGGTGTCGTTCGACGTGGCGGCCGGCGAGACCGTCGGTCTCGTCGGGCCCTCCGGCTGCGGCAAGTCGACCACGGCCGCGGCCGTCCTGCGACTGTTGCGCCCCGACGCGGGATCGGTCCGCTTCGACGGGGTGGAGCTGACGACCCTGCGCGAGGGCGAACTGCGCTCGTTGCGGCCCCGGTTCCAGCCGGTCTTCCAGGACCCGTACGGAGCGCTCAGCCCGCGCCGCCGCGTCCGCGACCAGATCGCCGAGCCCCTCAGGCTGCACGGACTCTGGACGCGGGCGGCCGGCCCCGCGCGGATCACGGAACTGCTAGGCCTCGTCGGCCTGGACCCCTCGCACGGTGACCGGCTTCCCCACGAACTCTCCGGTGGGCAGTGCCAGCGCGCCGGGATCGCCCGCGCCCTCGCCACCCGCCCGGAACTCCTCGTACTCGACGAGCCGACCTCGGCCCTCGACCCGTCCCTGCGGGCCGGCGTCCTCAACCTCCTGATGGACCTCCAGGACACCCTCGGTGTCGGCTGCCTGTTCATCTCCCACGACCGGGCCGCGGTCCGGCACACCTGCGACCGCGTCCTGACCATGCACGACGGAAAGCTCACCGAGTGATTCCCCTCACCCGAACCACCCACACCGAAGGGCCCCGTCTGTCCGACGGGGGCCCTTCGGTGTGGGGCGGCCCTAGATGTCCCGGAAGATCTCGATCTGCGCGCCGATCGAGTTCAGGCGCTCCGCCAGGTCCTCGTAGCCGCGGTTGATGACGTAGACGTTCCGCAGGACCGACGTGCCCTCCGCCGCCATCATCGCGAGCAGGACGACCACCGCCGGGCGCAGGGCCGGCGGGCACATCATCTCGGCGGCGCGCCAGCGGGTGGGGCCCTCCACGAGGACGCGGTGGGGGTCGAGGAGCTGGAGGCGGCCGCCGAGGCGGTTGAGGTCGGTGAGGTAGATGGCGCGGTTGTCGTAGACCCAGTCGTGGATGAGCGTCTTGCCCTGGGCCGTCGCCGCGATGGCCGCGAAGAAGGGGACGTTGTCGATGTTCAGGCCCGGGAACGGCATCGGGTGGATCTTGTCGATCGGCGCCTCCAGCTTGGAGGGGCGGACCGTCAGGTCGACCAGGCGCGTGCGGCCGTTGTCCGCCGCGTACTCGGCCGAGCGGTCGTGGTCGAGGCCCATCTCCTCCAGGACCGCGAGCTCGATCTCCATGAACTCGATGGGGACCCGGCGGATCGTCAGCTCCGACTCGGTGACGACCGCGGCGGCGAGCAGGCTCATCGCCTCGACCGGGTCCTCGGAGGGGGAGTAGTCGACGTCCACGTCGATCTGGGGCACGCCGTGCACCGTCAGGGTGGTCGTGCCGATGCCGTCGACCCGCACGCCGAGCGCCTCCAGGAAGAAGCACAGGTCCTGGACCATGTAGTTGGAGGAGGCGTTGCGGATGACGGTCACGCCGTCGTGCCGGGCGGCGGCGAGCAGCGCGTTCTCGGTGACGGTGTCCCCGCGCTCGGTCAGCACGATCGGGCGGCCGGGGGAGACCGAGCGCTCGACCTGGGCGTGGTAGATGCCCTCGGTGGCCGTGACGTCGAGACCGAAGCGGCGCAGCGCGATCATGTGCGGCTCGATCGTGCGCGTACCGAGGTCGCAGCCTCCGGCGTACGGCAGCTTGAAGCGGTCCATGCGGTGCAGCAGCGGGCCGAGGAACATGATGATCGAGCGGGTGCGGATCGCCGCGTCGGCGTCGATCGAGTCCATGTCCAGCTCGGCCGGCGGCACGATCTCCAGGTCGACACCGTCGTTGACCCAACGGGTGCGGACCCCGATGGAGTTGAGCACCTCCAGGAGCCGGAAGACCTCCTCGATGCGCGCGACCCGGCGCAGGACCGTGCGCCCCTTGTTGAGGAGGGAGGCGCAGAGCAACGCGACACAGGCGTTCTTGCTCGTCTTGACGTCGATGGAGCCGGAGAGCCTGCGGCGGCCGACGACCCTGAGGTGCATCGGTCCCGCGTATCCCAGGGACACGATCTCGCTGTCGAGGGCTTCGCCGATCCGGGCGATCATCTCAAGGCTGATGTTCTGGTTGCCGCGCTCGATCCGGTTGACGGCGCTCTGGCTCGTGGCCAGCGCCTCGGCGAGCTGCGTCTGCGTCCAGCCGCGGTGCTGCCGGGCGTCACGGATGAGCTTGCCGATGCGTACGAGGTAGTCGTCTGCCATGGCGTCACGTTATCTCAGATATGAGATGACGCTGATCATGGGGGTGGGCCGTCAGGGTGACAGGCCGTGCGCGGTGGGGTGACGCGGCTCGTACAGGGGGAGTTCGGTGCCGCTCGGCAGCCGGACGGCGGCGAGCATGCCCCAGCCCTGGTCGGTGATGGCGCGTGAGATCTCGGCGCCCCGGTCCTCCAGGGCCGTCAGGGTCCCCGTGAGGTCCTCGCACATGAGGTACACCTCGTGCTTCGGCTCCTCCGACGTGGGATGCACCGCGATCTCGGACGGCGGCAGCTTGAAGATGAGCCAGCCACCCCCGGCGTCGACGTGCTCGAAGCCGAACACGTCCTTGAGGAAGGCGCGGTCGGCCTCCGCGTCCCGGGTGTACAGAATCACATGCGCGCCGCTGAACATGCTCCGATCCTGGGCCTCCGGTGCGGCGGCGGCAATCGTTCGGCGTCCGTACGAGGGCCGGGCCCCCTCCCCGGCCGCTACGGCAGGTCCACCGAGACATGGGCGGAGAGGGCGCGCAGGAAGTCGGCCGCGTCGAAAGCGGCCCCCGCCGAAGCGACCCCCACTGTCCTCGTCCGCCCCGACAGCACCCGGTCGACCGCCTCCACCGCGAGCGGCGCGCTGACGGCGTAGATGTCCTGGCCGCGCGCCACCGCGCGCCGCTCCTCGCCGCCGGAGCGCACGACCACGTCCACCAGGAAGGTCTGCGCGGACCGTCCGCGCTCGTCGACCGCCGTCGGCGCCGGCGTGTCGGAGGAGGCCAGATCCTCCGCCGCCCCGGCGGCCATGTAGGTGCGGACCTCGGGGACGTCCACGTGGCTGGGGACGGTGACGACGTCGGCCATCGTGAAGTCACCGATCACGGGGCTGACCCCCAGCGGCTCGGGAAAGGCCCACTTCTGGACGGTGGAGGCCGCCTCGTCGCGGTACTCGAGCCGCCCCCGTGTGAACCGGACGTGCCGGCCCTCCCTGCGTTCCCGGGAGACCGCTCCCGCCGTACGGGTGCCGGCCGTCGGGTGCCAACTGCTCAGCCCGTACGCGACGTGCACCTCGTCGGCCGACGCCCAGTCGCCCATCGCCGCCGTGACCAGCAGGTCACCGAGGCCGCCGAAGAAGGCCATCGCGGGGACCACGACGGCGCCGGCGGCGCGGGCGGGCTCCGCGAAACGGGTGAAGGTGTCGACGTTGGCCTCGATCTCGGCCGCCACGTCCACGTACGGGATCCGGGCGCGCAGCGCCGCGTCGATCACCGGGGCGGCGGTCGACGCGAAGGGACCGGCGCAGTTGATCACGGCGGCGACGCCGGCGAACGCGCGGTCCAGCGAGGCCGGGTCGTCGACCGTGGCCGGCCGGACATCGAGGCCGGCCGGCTCCGGGCGGGACGCCGCGAACTCCGCCAGCTTTCCGGCGTCGCGCCCGGACAGGACGGGGACGAACCCCCGGTCCAGCAGCTCCGCCACCACGAAACGCCCGGTGTGCCCGTAGGCGCCGAACACCGCGACCGTCCGTCCCGAACCCATGACTTCCTTCATCGCCCTCTGTCCTCTGTTCCTTGTTCTCTGTTCTCTTCCGGTACGAGGAGCCTGTCAGGGACCGTCAGCCGCGACGAGTGTCCGGAACGACATGGCCCGTACAATTACGGACATGGAAACCGTCGCGCTCGCCGTCACCGACGGCATGCTGCACTTCGAACTCTCGGTAGCGCACGAGGTGTTCGACGACCCGGCGTACGATCTCGCCGTCTGCGGACCGGGCCCGGTTCGGTTCGGGAGGTTCCGGCTCGAACCGGACGCCGGGCTCGACCGGCTCCCGGGTGCCGCCACGGTGATCGTCCCCGGCTGGGCCGACGTCGACGTGGACCCGCCCGCCGAACTCGTCGACGCGGTGCGCGCGGCCCACGAGGCGGGCGCGCGGGTGGCCTCGCTGTGCACGGGCGCGTTCGTCCTGGCCGCCGCGGGACTGCTCGACGGGCGCCGCGCCACCACCCACTGGGCGCACACGGACGAGCTGGCCGCCCGCCACCCCCTGGTCGAGGTCGACCCGGACGTCCTCTACGTCGACAACGGCACCGTGCTCACCTCCGCCGGCAAGGCCGCCGCGATGGACCTCTGCCTGCACCTGGTCCGCCTCGACCACGGTTCGGCGTACGCCAACACGATCGCCCGCCGTCTGGTCGTCCCCCCGCACCGCTCCGGAGGTCAGGCCCAGTTCGTCACCGCGCCGGTGCCGGCGCAGGAGGACCACCCGCTCACCGAGCTGCTCCCGTGGGCGATCGAGCGGCTGGACCAGCCGCTCACCGTCGAGGACCTGGCCCGCCGCGCGAACATCAGCTCGCGCCACCTCGGCCGCCACTTCCGGGCGGTGACCGGCGCCACCCCGCTCCAGTGGCTGCTGACCCAGCGGATCCGGCGCGCCCAGGAGCTCCTCGAATCCAGTGGCGACAGCGTCGACGCCATCGCGGCGGCCACCGGCATGGGCACGGCCACGACCCTGCGCCGCCACTTCAACCGCACCCTCGGCGTCCCCCCGGACGCCTACCGCCGCACCTTCCGCCGGTCCACGGCGCCCACCGAGGAGCCGGGAGCCCACGGCCCCACCCCAGGACCGTCCACGCCGGGTGAGGTGTAGGCCCGGTGGGTGCCGCCGTCCCCCGGGGTGGCGTCCAGTCCCAGGACCGCCCCGGGTGACCGTCCAGACCCAGTGCGCGAGGACCCCCCTACCCGATCGCTAGCCTGTTCGCATGACGCCGACCGACGACCGCCGCTTCCCTCCGGGGATCGCCGCCGCCATGGCGGTCCGCTTCGAGTACGAGGAGGGCTCCGGCATCGACTTCGAGCCCTTCAGTGCCTTCCTGTCCGCCGAGGAGACCACGGACTGGTTCCAAGCCTGGACGGGCAACGGCGAACTCACCGGCGACGACTTCCGTGTCTTCGGCCAGGACGGCACCGGCGGATACGCGGCCTTCTGGATGGTCCGCCCTGGCCGCCCGGTCGTCGAACAGCCCGTCGTCTTCCTCGGCTCCGAGGGCGAGACCGGCGTCGTCGCGCGCGACCTGGGCTCCTTCCTGTGGCTGCTCGCCGCCGGCTACGGCCCGTGGGAGGCGGCCACCTCGTACGAGCCCGACTGGACCCCGCACCCGCACCCCGAGCTGACGGCGATCGCGGAGCGCTTCGCCCCGTCCCACCGCGCACCGGCGTCCCGCGTACGGGAGGAGGCGGCGACAGAGTTCCCGGCCTTCGACGGCTACGTCGTGGACCTCTGTCGCTGACCGGCACCCGGGACCTGTTCCTGACCGGCCCCCCGGGGAGCCGGCCCGAGGGGTCGTAAGCCTCCGAGAAGATTCGCGTCCCGGGAGAACGTTTCGCGCGGCCGGCTTCCTCACCAGGGGGACGGAATCCGCACGCCGGCCTCGGAGGACCCATGCCCCGCCCGGTGGGCACCCGCGCTGCGGAGCCGGTTCCTGCTGGTGGGCGTGGCGGCGGCGCCGGAGGGTCCGGGTACGCGGGTGGCTTCACCGGCGGCGTACACCTGCCGACCCGCGCCGCCCCGATCCGCTCGGAACGTCATGGCGGCGGTCACAGGCATGCCGGGCATGACCGACTGGCGGGGATGCACTAGAGTTATCTCGACATCGAGATAACTGCTTACGGCGCACCGCGGCCGCCCACCCGGTAAGGTTTACCTAACTAAGTCTTACCTTAGCGGATCGGCGGGGAGTCGGGCGGCACCACGCGGCGGCAGCCGCATATTGTCGCTGCGCGGTAATCGCGCACACTGATGAAGGAGACTGTCGTGTCGGCGAACAGCTTCGACGCCCGCAGCACGCTGCGCGTGGGTGACGAGTCGTACGAGATCTTCAAGCTGGACAAGGTCGAGGGCTCCGCGCGCCTCCCTTACAGCCTGAAGGTCCTCCTGGAGAACCTGCTCCGCACCGAGGACGGCGCGAACATCACCGCCGACCACATCCGGGCGCTCGGCGGCTGGGACTCGCAGGCCCAGCCGAGCCAGGAGATCCAGTTCACGCCGGCCCGCGTGATCATGCAGGACTTCACCGGCGTTCCCTGTGTCGTCGACCTCGCCACCATGCGTGAGGCCGTCAAGGAGCTCGGCGGCGACCCGGCGAAGGTCAACCCGCTCTCCCCGGCCGAGCTGGTCATCGACCACTCGGTCATCGCCGACAAGTTCGGCACGAAGGAGGCCTTCGGCCAGAACGTCGAGCTGGAGTACGGCCGCAACAAGGAGCGCTACCAGTTCCTGCGCTGGGGCCAGACCGCCTTCGACGACTTCAAGGTCGTCCCCCCGGGCACCGGCATCGTCCACCAGGTGAACATCGAGCACCTGGCCCGTACGGTCATGGTCCGAAACGGCCAGGCGTACCCCGACACCCTCGTCGGCACCGACTCCCACACCACCATGGTCAACGGCCTCGGTGTGCTCGGCTGGGGCGTCGGTGGCATCGAGGCCGAGGCCGCGATGCTCGGCCAGCCGGTCTCCATGCTCATCCCGCGCGTCGTCGGCTTCAAGCTGACCGGCGAGCTCCCGGCCGGCACCACCGCCACCGACCTGGTCCTCACGATCACCGAGATGCTGCGCAAGCACGGCGTCGTCGGCAAGTTCGTCGAGTTCTACGGTGAGGGCGTCGCCGCGACCTCCCTCGCGAACCGCGCCACCATCGGCAACATGTCGCCGGAGTTCGGTTCCACCGCCGCGATCTTCCCGATCGACGGCGAGACCCTGAAGTACCTGAAGCTGACCGGCCGCTCCGAGCAGCAGGTCGCGCTCGTCGAGGCGTACGCCAAGGAGCAGGGCCTCTGGCTCGACCCGGCCGCCGAGCCCGACTTCTCCGAGAAGCTGGAGCTCGACCTCTCCACGGTCGTCCCCTCCATCGCCGGCCCGAAGCGCCCGCAGGACCGCATCGTCCTCGCGAACGCCGCCCAGCAGTTCGCCCAGGACGTCCGCAACTACGTGGACGACATCGACGAGGCGGGCAAGGAGTCCTTCCCGGCCTCCGACGCCCCGGCGAACACCCCGAACGGCGCCCCGTCGAAGCCGGTCACCGTGACCGCCCCCGACGGCTCGACCTACGAGATCGACCACGGTGCGGTGACGGTCGCGGCCATCACCTCCTGCACCAACACGTCGAACCCGTACGTCATGGTCGCCGCCGCGCTCGTCGCGAAGAAGGCCGTGGAGAAGGGCCTGACCCGCAAGCCGTGGGTCAAGACCACCCTCGCCCCGGGCTCGAAGGTCGTCACCGACTACTTCGACAAGGCGGGTCTCACCCCGTACCTCGACAAGGTCGGCTTCAACCTCGTCGGCTACGGCTGCACCACCTGCATCGGCAACTCCGGCCCGCTGCCGGAGGAGGTCTCCAAGGCCGTCAACGACCACGACCTCGCGGTCACCTCGGTCCTCTCCGGCAACCGGAACTTCGAGGGCCGTATCAACCCCGACGTCAAGATGAACTACCTGGCCTCCCCGCCGCTGGTCGTCGCGTACGCCCTCGCGGGGTCCATGAAGGTGGACATCACCAAGGACGCCCTCGGCGTCGACCAGGACGGCAAGCCCGTCTACCTGGCCGACATCTGGCCGACGGAGGCCGAGGTCAACGACGTCGTCGCCAACGCCATCGGCGAGGACATGTTCAACAAGTCCTACCAGGACGTCTTCGCGGGTGACGCACAGTGGCAGGCGCTGCCGATCCCGACCGGCAACACCTTCGAGTGGGACACCGAGTCCACCTACGTCCGCAAGCCCCCGTACTTCGAGGGCATGACGATGGAGACCACCCCGGTCACCGACATCGTCGGCGCCCGCGTCCTGGCCAAGCTGGGCGACTCGGTCACCACCGACCACATCTCCCCGGCCGGTGCCATCAAGGCCGACACCCCGGCCGGCAAGTACCTCACCGAGCACGGTGTGGAGCGTCGCGACTTCAACTCCTACGGCTCGCGCCGTGGCAACCACGAGGTCATGATCCGCGGCACCTTCGCCAACATCCGCCTGCGCAACCAGATCGCGCCGGGCACCGAGGGCGGCTACACCCGCGACTTCACCCAGCCGGACGCGCCGGTGTCGTTCATCTACGACGCCTCCCGCAACTACATCGAGCAGGGCACCCCGCTCGCGATCCTGGCGGGCAAGGAGTACGGCTCCGGCTCGTCCCGCGACTGGGCCGCCAAGGGCACCGCGCTGCTCGGCGTCAAGGCCGTCGTCGCCGAGTCGTACGAGCGCATCCACCGTTCGAACCTCATCGGCATGGGCGTCCTGCCGCTCCAGTTCCCCGAGGGCCAGACGGCCGCGACCCTGGGCCTGACCGGCGAGGAGACCTTCTCCTTCACCGGCGTCGAGGAGCTCAACAACGGCACGACCCCGCGGACGGTCAAGGTCAGCACCGACACCGGTGTCGAGTTCGACGCGGTCGTCCGCATCGACACGCCCGGCGAGGCGGACTACTACCGCAACGGCGGCATCATGCAGTACGTGCTCCGCAACCTGATCCGCGGCTGACACCCCCGGACCGGCTGAACGGCAAGGGCCCCGCTCCTCGGAAGAGGAGCGGGGCCCTTGTGCTGCGGTGGGGACGGTCAGAACATGATCTTGAAGCCGTTCCAGCCGGACGTGCCGATCTTGACCTTGGTGTGGAAGGGCGCGGCCGCGTTGCCGGTGCCCTTGTACAGCCACAGGGCGCCCGCACTGTCACGGGCGACCAGGTCCGCGACGCCGTCGATGTTGATGTCACCGACGGACAGCAGGGAGTTGAAGGCGTTCCAACCGCCACCGATGCGGGTGGGGGCGGAGAAGGGCGCCTTGTAGTTGCCGGTGCCCTTGTAGAGGTACAGCACGCCAGAGGCGTTGCGCGCGACGATGTCGGCCTTGCCGTCACCCGTCAGGTCACCCTTGCCGGTGATCTGGTTGAAGGCGTTCCAGCCCCCGCCGACCTTGGTCCGGGTGGTGAGCTTGCCCGTGCCGTAGCCCAGGTAGTGCCAAAGCACGCCCGCGCTGTCACGCGCGAACAGGTCGTCGGCAGCGCCGCCACCCGTGTTGCTCGCCGAGAACACCTTGTTGTAGGCGCCCCAGCCGCCGCCGATGTCGACCGGCGAGCCACCGAACTTCATGTGGGCGAGTCGGCCGTTCTCGACGAACCAGAGGGCGTCCGCGAACCCGTCGGCGTTGTGGTCCGTCTGGGTGATGAACTTGCTGTACTGCCACCCGCTGCCGGCGTTCACGGAGGCCTTCAGGCCGCCGCTGCCGTCGAGGTCGTAGCGGTAGAGGGTGCCGTTGCCCGCCACGCCGAACAGGGAGTTGTTCGGGGTGACCGTGGCGGCGGTCGCGGCGAACGTACCGGCGCGCGACGACTCGGTCGCGGCGGCGACGGCGGAGCGGGACTGCGGCGCGTCCGCCGCGACCGCGGCGGTCGTGGTGCCCACGAGGGCGGCCGTGATCGCGGCCACGGTGACACGGGACAGGACGCCCGTGCGGTTCAGGCCAGAAGAGTTGGCCACGTATTACTCCAGATGCGAGAGGTAAAAGGCAGGTTCCGCCGTTCGTCGCTGCGTGAGGACGGAGACGGTGGACCTCTATGATCCCGGATCGCCCTTACAGAACCTTCACCGGGCAGGGGGTCTGTGACACAACTGTTTCGATCCCGCTCTCATGTCCCCCTTGTCCGGTCTGTCCATGAGCCGCCGTCCGCGGCCCACCGGAACGGCCTCAGTACGGTGAGGCCTGATGTCGTGTCAAGGGTGGCGACGAACGGATGGTTGGACGAAACGCCGCAGATCCGCCGTGCTTATCCCGGAGGTCTCAACTCGGGAAAGATGGTTGCCGAAACCTGGTTTCGATCTTGCTCGGACGAAGGGAAGTGGACTATACCTGTCGGCGTCCAGCCAGTCGTATCCATCACACGACGGCCCGACGCCTGCACGACCCGGCTGCAAATGACCGCGGTGGCGGGGCCCTTCGCCTGTGGCGAGCGAGTACGGGCGACCGGTACACCGCCTGAGTCCTGAATGAAGGCGAGGACTTGAGCATGGGATCCACCTCCGCACACACCGATGAGGGCCTTGGCCGTCGCGATCTGATCAAGCGTTCTGCCGCTATCGGTCTGATCTCCGTACCGACGATGGGGTTCCTCTCCGCCTGTGCGAGCAGCGACAGCGGTGGCAACGGAAAGGTCGAGAAGGGCACGAAGTCCGAAAAGAACCCGCTCGCGGTGAACGAGTCGGCTCCGCTCGATTTCGTCCTCTTCGACGGCGGATTCGGACAGCAGTACGCCAAGGACGCGGTCAAGGTCTACGAGACCAATTACCCCAAGGCGAAGGTCAAGTTCACCCCCACCCAGAAGATCACCACCACGCTCCAGCCGCGCTTCAACGGCGGCAACCCGCCGGACCTCATCGACAACTCGGGCGCCGAGCAGATGGACATGGGTGTCCTCGTCGGCCAGAAGCAGCTGGCGGACCTCACCCCGCTCCTGGACGCGCCCTCCATCGACGACCCGAGCAAGAAGGTCCGCGACACCCTGCGGCCCGGCATCGTCGAGATGGGCCAGTTCGACGGCGACCCCGTGTGGATCATGTACTACGCCTACACGATCTACGGCGTCTGGTACTCCCAGAAGCTCCTCGACTCGCTCGACGCGAAGTACCCGGAGACCTGGGACGAGATGCTGGCCGTCTGCGAGAAGGCCAAGAAGAAGGGCATCGCCGGCTGGACGTACGCGGGCAAGCACCCGTACTACGTCCCCTTCTCGCTCTACCCGATGATCGGCAAGGTCGGCGGCCGCGAGGTCCTGGACGCGATCGACAACCTGGAGCCGAAGGCCTGGGAGCACCCGGCGGTCAAGGCCTGCTTCGAGGCGTACTACGAGCTCGTCCGGAAGGGTTACATCCTCAAGGGGACGCCCGGCCTCGACCACATCCAGTCGCAGACCGCCTGGACCGAGGGCAAGGCGCTGTTCATCCCGAACGGCTCCTGGGTCGAGAACGAGGCCGCGAAGACCATGCCGGCCGACTTCGGCCTGGCCGTCTCCGCGCCGACCGGCATCGACGCCTCGGACAAGATGCCGTTCGGCACCATCTGGGCCTCCGGTGGCGAGCCCTTCATCGTCCCGGCGAAGGCGGCGAACCCCGAGGGCGGCATGGAGCAGCTGCGCATCATGCTCAGCGAGGCGTCCTCCAAGAACTTCACCCAGTCCGTGAAGTCCCTCACCGCGCTCAACGGCGGCACCGACGGCATCGAGCTGACCCCGGGACTCAAGTCGGGCGTCGCGGCGCTGGAGAAGGCCGGTCAGAACGTCGTCAACCCGCGCCTCCAGGACTGGTACGTCGCGCTCCAGAAGGAGAAGATCGGTGTCGCGGGCATCGGCGAGATGATGGCGGGCCGCGCGACCCCGGCCGAGACGATCAAGAAGATCCAGAAGTACGCCGACGAAGCGGCCAAGGACTCCTCGATCAAGCACTACAAGCACCAGTGAGCTGTGCCGGGGCCCCTTCCCGCCGACCGGGAGCGGGCCCCGGGCCCTTCGCGCGCGGCACCAGCGGCGCGCCTCCGCGGGAAGATCGGGGTCGGTAGGAATGCAACACGGCAAGTACCGTTTCATCGTGGGGTTCCTGGCGGCCCCCCTCGCGCTCTACGCGCTGTTCGTCATCTGGCCCTTCATCCAGTCCATCTACTACTCCTTCACGGACTGGACGGGACTGAGTCCCGAATTCGGGATGGTCGGGGTCGACAACTACAGCCGGATGCTGGACGACGAGATCTTCTGGAAATCGCTCCAGCACAGCCTGACCTTCGCGGTGGTGCTCCCGATCGTGACGGTCGGACTCGCGCTGTTCTTCGCCTTCATGCTCAATGTCGGCGGTCGGCGCCGTAGGGGCGCGGCCATCGCGGGTGTGCGCGGCTCGTCCTTCTACAAGATCGTCTATTTCTTCCCGCAGGTGCTGTCGATCGCGATCGTGGCACTGCTCTTCCAGTTCGCGTACAACCCGAACAGCGGAGCCATCAATTCCGTTCTGAAGGGTGTCGGTCTCGACACCGTCCAGCCGGACTGGCTGGGAGATCCGGACCTCGCCCTCATGTGTGTGATGGTGGTCCTCGTCTGGTCCACCGTCGGATTCTTCGTCGTCCTCTTCTCGGCCGGCATGGCGTCCATTCCGCGGGACTTCTACGAGGCGGCCCTCCTCGACGGGGCGAACCGCTTCACCACGTTCTTCAAGATCACCCTGCCGCTGCTCTGGGACACCGTGCAGTCGGGCTGGATCTACATGGGCATCCTCGCGCTCGGCGCGGAGTCCTTCGCCGTCGTCCAGATCATGACCGTCGGCCCCAGTGGCGGCGGACCGGACTACTCGACCATCGTCCTTCCGTTGTACGTGTACCAGAAGGCGTTCCGGGACGGTCAGGCCGCCTACGCCACGACCATCGGTGTCGCGCTCCTCCTCGTCACGCTGGCCTTCGCGGCCGTCGTGATGAAGGTGGGCCGGCGCGAGCGGCTGGAGTTCTGATGAAGACGACCGACACTGCCCCCACCGGCGTCGAGAGCCCCGGCTCCCCGGGCGGCCCGGGTCCCGTGGTCACCAAGACGGTCACGCCCCCGCCCCGGAGGACCGCCAAGGCCGAGGGCGCGGCCCTCAACGTCTTCTCGCACGGCGTACTGATCATCTGGGCGATCATGGTGGTCACGCCGCTGCTCTGGGCCGTGATGACCTCCTTCAAGACCGACCGGGCGATCTTCACCTCCCCGTGGGCGCTCCCGGACCGGCTGCACTTCGAGAACTGGTCGCGGGCCTGGACCGAAGCCCACATGAGCGACTACTTCCTGAACACGCTCCTGGTGGTCGGCGGCTCGCTCCTCGGGACCCTGCTCCTCGGCTCGATGGCGGCCTACGTCCTGGCCCGCTTCGACTTCCCGGGCAACCGCTTCGTCTACTTCCTCTTCATCGGAGGGATGAGCTTCCCGATCATCCTGGCGCTCGTGCCGCTGTTCTACGTGATGCAGAACATGGCCCTCCTGAACACGCTGCACGGCCTGATCCTCGTGTACATCGCGTACTCGCTGCCCTTCACCGTCTTCTTCCTGACCGCCTTCTTCCGCACCCTGCCGACCTCGGTCGCGGAGGCGGCCTTCGTCGACGGCGCCTCGCACACCCGGACCTTCTTCCAGGTGATGCTGCCGATGGCCAAGCCCGGTCTCATCAGCGTCGGCATCTTCAACTTCCTCGGCCAGTGGAACCAGTACCTGCTGCCGACCGTGCTCAACACCGAGCCCGAGCGGAAGGTGCTCTCGCAGGGACTCGTCCAGCTCGCCGTCAGCCAGGGCTACAAGGGCGACTGGTCCGGGCTCTTCGCCGGCCTCGTCATGGCGATGCTCCCGGTCCTGGCCGCGTACATCATCTTCCAGCGTCAGGTCGTGGCCGGTCTGACGGCCGGTGCCGTGAAGTGATCCCGTAACCCCCTTTCCGTACCCGCAGGGCCCCCGGCGCACCCCGTGCCGGGGGCCCCTCGCGTACCGCCGGCACCGTGTGACTCGGACCGTCCGCCTCTCAAGGTCTTGACGGGGACCAAGGCGAAAGCGTCCCCTTAGAGTTCACATGTTGGAGAAAACGGTGGGAGTGAGTGAGTCGATGGAGACTCCGGGGTCGCAGACGTCTCTGCACAGGGCCAATCTCGAACGGGTCGTCCGGGCGGTGCGGATGGCCGGATCGCTGACCCAGGCGGAGATCGCCCGGGCGACGGGCCTGTCCGCCGCGACGGTCTCCAACATCGTCCGGGAGCTGAAGGACGGCGGCACCGTCGACGTCACACCGACCTCCGCGGGCGGTCGCCGCGCCCGCAGCGTCTCGCTCTCCGGCGACGCCGGCATCGTGATCGGCGTCGACTTCGGCCACACCCACCTCCGGGTCGCCGTCGGGAACCTCGCCCATCAGGTGCTCGCGGAGGAGGCCGAGCCGCTCGACGTGGACGCCTCCGCCGCCGAGGGCTTCGACCGGGCGGAACAGCTGGTCAAGCGGCTGATCCTGGCCACCGGGATCGGTCCGGACAAGGTGATCGGTGTCGGACTCGGCGTGCCGGGCCCGATCGACGTCTCCTCCGGAACCCTCGGATCGACCTCGATCCTGCCGGGCTGGAGCGGGATCAACCCCGCGGAGGAGCTGTCCGGCCGCCTGGGCGTCCCCGTGCACGTCGACAACGACGCCAACCTGGGCGCCCTCGGTGAGCTGGTCTGGGGCAGCGGGCGGGGTGTCAAGGACCTGGCGTACATCAAGGTGGCCAGCGGTGTCGGCGCCGGCCTGGTCATCGACGGGCGGGTCTACCGGGGGCCGGGCGGCACCGCGGGGGAGATCGGGCACATCACGCTCGACGAGTCGGGCCCGGTCTGCCGCTGCGGCAACCGCGGCTGCCTGGAGACCTTCACCGCCGCCCGGTACGTCCTGCCGCTGCTCCAGCCCGGCCACGGTCCCGACCTCACCATGGAACGGGTCGTCCAGCTGGCCCGGGAGGGCGACCCGGGCTGCCGGCGGGTGATCGCGGACGTGGGGCGGCACATCGGCAGCGGCATCGCCAACCTCTGCAACCTCCTGAATCCCAGCAGGGTGGTGCTCGGCGGTGACCTCGCCGAGGCCGGGGAGCTGGTCCTGGCGCCCATCAGGGACTCCGTCTCCCGGTACGCGATCCCCAGCGCGGCCCGGCAGCTCTCGCTGACCCAGGGGGCCCTCGGCGGCCGTGCGGAGGTGCTCGGCGCGCTCGCGCTCGTCCTGAGTGAAATGGGCGATTCGACCCTGTTGGAGAGCGCCCTCCCGACGGCCGCGCCGGCGTCTCGGCTTGCCTTCACTTAGATAACGAACACCACCGTTGTCATCTCGTTAAGAATTTACTTCTTGACGGCAACGTTGCGGCCAAGTTGACTTCGTGCCACCTCGGCCGCAACGTCGCGGCCTCGTCAGGGAGGCAAAACCCACATGAACGCAGTGACGCGTCGTGCCGTCATAGCCACGGCCGCGGTCTCGATGGCCCTCACGCTCGCCGCCTGCGGCCAGGCCGGCGGCGACGACAGCGCGGACAAGGGCAGCTCGACCAAGATCGGCCTGCTCCTTCCGGAGAACAAGACCGCTCGCTACGAGGGCCTCGACAAGCCCCAGTTCGAGAAGGCCGTCAAGGCCGCCTGCGGTGACTGCGAGGTCGTCTACAACAACGCGGTCTCCGACGTCGTCAAGCAGAAGCAGCAGTTCGACCAGCTGATCGCCGACGGCGTCAAGGTCATCGCGCTCGGCTCGGTCGACGCCACCAAGGCCGAGGGCTGGGTCACCGAGGCCAAGGCCAAGGGCGTCAAGGTCATCGCGTACGACCGTGCCGTCAAGGGCGCCGACGCCTACGTCAGCCACGACAACAACAAGGTCGGCGAGCTCCAGGGCCAGGCGCTCCTCGCCGCCCTCGGCGGCAAGGCCGCCACCGCCAACGTCGTGATGATCAACGGCGACGAGAAGGACCCGAACGCCGGGCTGTTCAAGAAGGGCGCCCACAGCGCCCTCGACGGCAAGGTCGGCAAGATCGCCTACGAGGCCTCCGGCGAGTGGGACCCGAAGGTCGCGGGCGAGAAGATGTCCGCCGCGATCTCCTCGCTCGGCAAGGACAAGATCACCGCGGTCTACTCCGCCAACGACGGCATGGCCGGCGGCATCATCACCTCCCTCGAGAACGCCGGCATCAAGAACATCCCGGTCGGCGGCCAGGACGCCGAGGTCGCGGGCATCCAGCGGATCATCGCCGGCACGCAGACCTTCACCATCTACAAGTCGCCGCTCCAGCTGGCCCCCGAGGCCGCCAAGTTCGCGGTCAACCTGCTCCAGGGCAAGGAGCTCGGCGCCCAGGGCGCGACCGACGGCGTGCCGTCCACGCTCTTCCCGCCGGTCGTGGTCGACAAGACCAACATCCAGACCACGGTCGTCAAGGACGGCATCTACAAGGTCGCCGACCTCTGCACCGCGGACCTCGCCGCCAAGTGCACCGAGCTGGGCGTCAAGTAGGCCCTCGCCCCACCCGCCGGGCCCCCCGAGGTCCCGGCACCACGGATCCCGCCGCCGGCCGCGTACGGCCCACCGGCCGCCCCTCGGACGGGGTGGCCGGCACTGGGCCGCCGCCACGGCCCGCGTACAGAGGGTGAACACTCCCTCCGGCCGGCGTGCGGCACTGGGATCCGTCCTCCCGCCCGTCCGGCCCCCGGCCGACCCAGACCCCGCTGTCGGCCCGGGGGCCGGACGAGCTCACCCCCCCTCTCGAACTTTGGCGCTGCACCGGCGGCGCGACATGCCGCCGCCCGCGGGCGGCGAAGGAGTTGGTTCACGTGTCCCAGACGCCCGTGCTGGCGTTGCGCGGGATCTTCAAGCGGTTCGGAGCGGTTCAGGTCCTCTCCGGTGTCGATCTCGAAGTCCACGCAGGAGAAGTCGTCGCGCTCGTCGGCGACAACGGAGCGGGAAAGTCCACGCTGGTCAAGACGATCGCCGGCGTGCACCCGATCGACGAGGGCGTCATCGAGTGGGAGGGCGAGCAGGTGGAGATCCAGCGCCCGCAGGACTCCCAGAACCTCGGTGTCGCGACCGTCTACCAGGACCTCGCGCTCTGCGACAACCTCGACGTCGTCGCCAACCTGTTCCTCGGCCGCGAGATCAAGAAGGGCAGCGTCCTCGACGAGGTCGCCATGGAGAAGCGGGCCAAGGACCTGCTCTCCACGCTCTCCATCCGCATCCCCAGCGTCCGCATCCCCGTCGCCGCCCTCTCCGGCGGCCAGCGGCAG
Source organism: Streptomyces sp. NPDC058671 (assembly GCF_042716475.1). Classification (NCBI taxonomy): domain Bacteria; kingdom Bacillati; phylum Actinomycetota; class Actinomycetes; order Kitasatosporales; family Streptomycetaceae; genus Streptomyces; species Streptomyces sp. NPDC058671. The sequence continues at coordinate 62,642 of NZ_JBHXSA010000002.1, forward strand.
GTCGTCGCCATCGCGCGCGCCCTCGTCGGCAACCCCAAGATCGTGATCCTGGACGAGCCGACCGCCGCCCTCGGCGTCGAGCAGACCGCCCAGGTCCTCGACCTGGTCGAGCGCCTGCGCGAGCAGGGCCTCGGCGTCATCCTCATCAGCCACAACATGGCCGATGTGAAGGCCGTCGCCGACACCGTCGCGGTGCTGCGCCTGGGCCGCAACAACGGCACCTTCCCGGTCGCCACCACCACGCACGAAGAGATCATCGCCGCGATCACCGGTGCCACGGACAACGCCGTGACCCGCCGCCAGGCCCGCAACGCGGAGGTAGCGAAGTGAGCAACACCCCTCCCGCCGCGAGCGAGGAAGCAGCGGTCCCCGAACCCCGCACCCCGGACGCGCAGGCCCCCGGCGAGCAGACCCCGGTGACCGAGACCCCGGCCGCCGCCGCGGTCCCCGCCGTCGACCCCCGCCTCCTCGTGCGCGAGCAGGGCTTCAAGGGCTACGTCGACGAGTTCAAGCGCAAGATCCGCTCCGGTGAGATCGGCTCGCTGCCCGTCGTGGTCGGCCTCGTCGTCATCGGCATCGTCTTCCAGGCCCTCACCGGCAACTTCATCACGTCGTACAACCTCGACCAGATCACGCTGTACGCGGTCGGCCCCGGCATCATGGCCGTCGGCATCGTGTTCGTGCTGCTGCTCGGCGAGATCGACCTCGCCGTCGGCTCCGTCGCGGGCCTGGCCGGCGCGGTGTGGGGCGTCCTCGGCACCGACATGCCGGACGGCCTCGCCATCCTCCTCGGCATCCTCTCCGGCACCCTGCTCGGCGCCTTCCACGGCCTGGTCTTCGCCAAGATCGGCGTGCCCGCCTTCGTCGTCACCCTCGCCGGCTTCCTCGGCTGGGCCGGCCTCCAGACCTGGGTCATGGGCGAGCGGTCCACCATCCCGACGCCGATCGGCAGCTTCGTCGGCGACCTCACCAAGTACTACTTCTCCGACGTCGCCGCCGCCTACGGCCTCGCCGTGGCCGTCGTCGCCGCGTTCTACCTCGCCCAGCTGCGCGACGCCCGCCGCCGCAAGGCCGCGGAGCTGCCGTACCGCCCGCAGAGCGAGATGATCCTGCGCACCGCCGTCCTCGCGGTCCTGGTCCTCGTCGCCGCCTACGGCTTCAACCAGGAGCAGGGCCTCCCGCTGTCGCTGGTGATCTTCCTGGTGATCCTGCTCGTCACCGACTTCGTGCTGCGCCGCACCACCTACGGCCGTCAGGTCTTCGCCGTCGGCGGCGGCATCGAGGCCGCCCGCCGCGCCGGCATCAACGTGGCGTGGATCCGGATCTCGGTGTTCATGATCTCCGGCACGATGGGCGCGATCGGCGGACTGTTCCTCGCGTCCGCGACCGGTGGCGCCGACCGCTCCCTCGGCGGCGGCAACCAGCTGATGATGTGCATCGCCGCCGCGGTCATCGGCGGTACCTCCCTGTTCGGCGGACGCGGCAAGGTCTGGTCGGCGCTCCTCGGCATCCTGGTCATCCAGTCGATCGTCCAGGGCCTCAACCAGATGAACCTGTCCTCGAACGCGATCCAGTACATGATCACCGGAGCGGTCCTGCTCATCGCCGTGATCATCGACTCGGTCTCCCGCAAGACGCAGAAGACGGCGGGACGCGCCTAGGCCTGTCCCTCGCGCGGGACGGACCCCGTCCCGCGCGCGTAACGCTCGCCACACCGCCCGGCGCCGCGAAACCGGCGCCGGGCGCTGCTGCGTCCGGAGCAGTGCACCGCCCGGCACGGGGCCGTACAGATCAGCGGCGTGTAGGCCGTGAGGGTGACGCCTCATCCACCGGCCCGATGCCCACGATCCAAGACGGAACATTAGACTCGACAAATCGGCAAGCTCGACCAGCTCAAACGCAAGGAGGCACGGGTGGCATTGCTGACCCGTATCAGGGGACCGCGAGATCTGGACCGGCTCTCCCCGGAACAGCTGGACCAGCTGGCCGACGAGATCAGGACGTTCCTCGTGGACGCCGTCTCCAAGACCGGCGGGCACCTCGGGCCCAACCTCGGCGTGGTCGAGCTGACCATCGCCCTGCACCGCGTGTTCGACTCCCCGAAGGACAAGGTCCTCTGGGACACCGGCCACCAGAGCTACGTCCACAAGCTGCTCACCGGCCGCCAGGACTTCTCGAAGCTCAAGATGAAGGGCGGCCTCTCCGGCTACCCCTCGCAGGCCGAGTCCGAGCACGACGTCATCGAGAACTCGCACGCCTCCACGGTCCTCGGCTGGGCCGACGGCCTCGCCAAGGCCAACGAGGTCCTGAAGAAGGACGACCACGTCGTCGCCGTCATCGGCGACGGAGCCCTCACCGGCGGCATGGCCTGGGAGGCGCTCAACAACATCGCCGCCGCCAAGGACCGCCCGCTCGTCATCGTCGTCAACGACAACGAGCGCTCCTACGCGCCGACCATCGGCGGCCTCGCCAACCACCTGGCGACCCTGCGCACCACCGACGGCTACGAGCGCTTCCTCGCCCGCGGCAAGGACATCCTGGAGCGCACCCCCGTCGTGGGGAGGCCGCTCTACGAGACCCTGCACGGCGCGAAGAAGGGCCTCAAGGACTTCATCGCCCCCCAGGGCATGTTCGAGGACCTCGGTCTCAAGTACGTCGGCCCGATCGACGGCCACGACATGGAGGCCCTGGAGTCCGCCCTCACGCGCGCCAAGCGCTTCGGCGGCCCCGTGATCGTCCACTGCCTCACCGAGAAGGGCCGCGGCTACCAGCCGGCCCTCCAGGACGAGGCCGACCGCTTCCACGCCGTCGGCAAGATCCACCCCGACACGGGCCTGCCCATCTCCTCCTCCGGCGCCGACTGGACCGGTGTCTTCGCCGAGGAGATGGTCGCGCTCGGCAAGGAGCGCGAGGACATCGTCGCGATCACCGCGGCCATGCTCCAGCCCGTCGGTCTCGACAAGTTCGCCAAGGCCTTCCCCGAGCGGGTCTTCGACGTCGGCATCGCCGAGCAGCACGCCGCGGTGTCCGCGGCCGGTCTCGCCACCGGCGGACTGCACCCCGTCTTCGCGGTGTACGCGACCTTCCTCAACCGCGCCTTCGACCAGGTCCTGATGGACGTGGCCCTGCACAGGTGCGGTGTCACCTTCGTCCTGGACCGGGCCGGCGTCACCGGTACCGACGGCGCCTCGCACAACGGCATGTGGGACATGTCGATCCTCCAGGTCGTCCCCGGCCTGCGGCTCGCCGCCCCGCGCGACGCCGACCAGGTCCGCGCCCAGCTGCGCGAGGCCGTCGAGGTGACCGACGCCCCGACCGTGGTCCGCTTCTCCAAGGGCGCGGTCGGCCCGGCCGTCCCCGCCCTGCGCAGGGTCGGCGGCATGGACGTGCTCCGGGACCCCGGCACCGACAGGCCGGACGTCCTCCTGGTCTCCGTCGGCGCCCTCGCCCCGATGTGCCTGGAGATCGCGACCCTCCTCGACAACCAGGGCATCACCACCACCGTCGTCGACCCCCGTTGGGTCAAGCCGGTCGACGAGGCACTCGCCCCGATGGCCGAGCGTCACCGGGTCGTCGTCACGGTCGAGGACAACAGCCGCGTCGGCGGTGTCGGCTCGGCCGTCGCGCAGGCGCTGCGCGACGCCGGAGTGGACGTACCGCTGCGTGACTTCGGGATCCCGCCGCGCTTCCTCGACCACGCCTCGCGGGCCGAGGTGATGGCCGAGATCGGGCTGACCGCCCCGGACATCGCCCGCCAGGTCACCGGTCTGGTCTCACGGCTCGACGGCCTCCCCCAAGCTCTCGGCTCCGCTCGAGCGGGGGGGACCCCCGACGAGAGCAGCGCGCAGGCCGTGGAGCCCGCCCGCGACTGACGGATCCCGTCACCCGGCGTCACCCTTGGGCCGGTCGGCTTGCTCTTCGGAGTGCCGACCGGCCCATTGCCGTGCATTCTGACCCCAGGGCGGACAGCCGGCAGGGAGGTACGAAGGTGAGTACGGACCAGCAGCCACGGGCGAACTCCGGAATGTTCCGGACCAAGTCGGTCGAACAGTCGATCCGGGACACGGAGGAACCGGAGCACGCGCTACGGAAATCACTCTCCGCGTGGGATCTGACGGTGTTCGGCGTCGGTGTCATCATCGGCACCGGCATCTTCGTCCTGACCGGAAAGGTCGCCAAGGAGAACGCGGGCCCGGCCACCGCCCTCGCGTTCGTCGCGGCGGGCATCGTCTGCGCCCTCGCCGCCCTCTGCTACGCCGAGTTCGCCTCGACGGTGCCGGTGGCCGGATCGGCGTACACCTTCGCGTACGCCTCGATCGGCGAGCTGCCGGCCTGGATCATCGGCTGGGACCTCGTCCTGGAGTTCGCGCTCGGCACGGCGGTGGTCGCCGTCGGCTGGTCGGGGTACGTCCGCTCGCTCATGGACAACATCGGCTGGCACCTACCGGCCTGGCTGGAGGGCCCGGACGCCGCGGGCGGCACCTTCGACATCCTGGCCTTCATCCTCGTCCTGGTGCTGACCGTGGTCCTCGTCCTCGGCATGAAGCTCTCCGCGCGGATCACCGCCGTCGTCGTGGCGATCAAGGTGACCGTGGTCATGATCGTGATCATCGCGGGCCTGTTCTTCATCGTCGGTGACAACTACAAGCCCTTCATCCCGCCGGCGATCACCCCCGAGGGCGGCGGCTCCAACTGGGACTCGCCGCTCGTCCAGCTGCTCTTCGGGTACGAGCCGACCAACTTCGGCGTCATGGGCATCTTCACCGCCGCCTCGGTCGTCTTCTTCGCCTTCATCGGCTTCGACGTCGTCGCGACCGCCGCCGAGGAGACCAAGCTGCCGCAGCGGGACATGCCCCGGGGCATCCTGGGCTCGCTCCTCATCTGCACGGTCCTCTACGTGGCCGTGGCCCTGGTCGTCACCGGCATGCAGCACTACACGGAGCTGTCCGTGAGCGCCCCGCTCGCCGACGCCTTCAAGGCAGCCGGGCATCCCTTCTACGCGGGCGTCATCAGCTTCGGCGCCGCCGTGGGCCTCACCACGGTCTGTCTGATCCTGCTCCTCGGTCAGACCCGGGTGTTCTTCGCGATGAGCCGTGACGGCCTGCTGCCGCGCTTCTTCTCCGTCACGCACCCCAAGTACAAGACCCCTTACCGGCCGACGATCCTGCTCGGTGTGATCATCGCGATCGTCGCCGGCTTCACCAGCATCAACGAGCTGGCGACCCTGGTGAACATCGGCACCCTCTTCGCCTTCGTCCTCGTCGCGTTCGGTGTCATCGTGCTCCGCCGCACCCGCCCGGACCTGCCCCGCGCCTTCCGCACCCCCTGGGTGCCCGCGCTGCCGATCCTCTCCATCGCCGCCTCGCTCTGGCTGATGCTCAACCTGCCCGGCGAGACCTGGTTCCGCTTCGCCGTCTGGATGGCGATCGGCATCGTCGTGTACTTCCTGTACGGACGCGGTCACAGCCGGCTCGGCCGGGAGGGCCCGAACGCCCGGTACTGAGACGGGTGGGCGGTGGCCGCGGAAGGGGCCGTTCGGCAGGACGACTACAGTCGGTTCGTACCCGAACTCCTCACGACGACCGGAGTGCTGGATCCCCCCATGGCGAATCGATCCCAGGTCCCCGCTGCCCGCTCTCACACCTCGACCACCGCCCCTGTACTCCAGGGGCCTTGGCTGACCCGAGGGGAGGAGGGCCGGTTCAGCGCCTACCTGCCCCGGGACGGAGAGGTGGTGCGCTGGACCGAGGGGCCCGACGGAGTCTGGAGCGGGCCGGTGTCGCTCGGCGGCGGCGGGCTCACCCCCCTCCTCGCGGTCGGCCAGGGCGCCGACCGCTACGTCCACCTCGTCGGACTGCGCCCCACCGGCGGCGACGAAGGACACGTCGAGGTGGTCCACACGGTCCAGTTCCAGACGGGCCGCCCCGCCCTGGAATGGCGCGCGATCGGGCACTCCAACGTCAAGGGGCCGTGGACCGGCAACCCCGCCGTCGCCGTCGACGCCCAGGGCCGCGCGTACGTCTTCATGCGCAACGGCGGCGGCGGCCTGAGCGTGCGGGCGCAGAAGGACGCCGGCGGCTGGCACCCCTGGTGGGACCTGCACGGCTCCCGGACCGACCCCTCGCCGGTCGCCGTCACCAACGGCTCGGGCCTCGTCGAGCTGTACAGCGCGCACGCCAAGGGCCTCGCCCGGTACGTCCAGCGCGAGCCCGGGGCCAAGCCGATCCGCGAGGAGGTCGTGCCGGCCCCGGTGACCATGGGCACCCTGGCGGCGACGACCGGCCCGTCCGGTCACGTCACCCTCTACTACCTCGACGAGGACGGCCGGGTCTGCGCCTGGTCGCCGGAGCGCGCCCTGGAGCCCACGCCCCTCGGTGAGGCGGTCGGCACCGGCCGGCTCGCCGTCACCCGCTGTCTCATCGACGGCTTCGACTGCACGGTCCTGGCCCAGCAGTCCACCGACGGCCGGCTCGCCCTCGCCGCCTACCCGAGCGAGCAGGAGGCCGAGGGCATCCGCTGGTCGGAGACGGGGGAGGCGCAGGGCGACCTCGCCCCCGTCCTCACCCGGGGGCTCGACGGGCGTCTCGTCGTGATGGCCCACGTCGGCGGGACCTCGCTGCTCACCACCCGTCAGAAGGCGGCGGCGGACGGACTCCTGCTCGAAGGCTGGCGCTCCCTGGCGTGACCACGGCCCCTGACGGCACGGGAACGGCCCCGGCACCTGGAGAAGGTGCCGGGGCCGTTCCCGTGTACGGGGAGGCGTTACGCGGGGACGCTCGCCACGCCCTGCGCGAGGAACCGCTTGCCGTTGACGCGCTCGGAGACGCCCTCACGGTCCAGGTACGGCGTGATGCCGCCCAGGTGGAAGGGCCAGCCCGCGCCCGTGATGAGGCAGAGGTCGATGTCCTGCGCCTCGGCGACGACACCCTCCTCCAGCATCAGGCCGATCTCCTGCGCGACCGCGTCCAGGACACGGTCGCGGACCTGCTCCTCGGTCAGGACGGAGTCGCCCTGGACGAGGAGGGCGGCGACCTCCGGGTCGAGCTCCGGCTTGAAGCCGTTCTCGGCGTTGTAGACGTAGAAGCCGCGCTTGCCGGCCTCGACCACACGCTTGAGGTTCGGCGAGACGGTGAAGCGGTCCGGGAAGGAGCGGTTCAGGGTCTCGGAGACGTGCAGACCGATCGCCGGGCCGACGAGCTCCAGGAGCACCAGCGGCGACATCGGCAGACCGAGCGGCTCGATGGCCTTCTCGGCCGTCTCGACGGGGGTGCCCTCGTCGATGACGTTCTGGATCTCGCCCATGAAGCGGGTGAGGATGCGGTTCACGACGAACGCCGGGGCGTCCTTGGTGAGGACCGCGGTCTTCTTCAGCTTCTTCGCCACGCCGAAGGCGGTGGCGAGGGAGGCGTCGTCCGTCTTCTCGCCGCGGACGATCTCCAGGAGCGGGAGGATCGCGACCGGGTTGAAGAAGTGGAAGCCGACCACGCGCTCCGGGTGCTGGAGCTTGGAGGCCATCTCCGAGACGGACAGCGAGGAGGTGTTGGTGGCGAGGATCGCGTGCGCCGGGGCGACCGCCTCGACCTCCGCGAACACCTTCTGCTTGACGGACATCTCCTCGAACACGGCCTCGATGATGAAGTCCGCGTCCGCGAAGCCCTCGGCCTTGTCCAGGACGCCGGAGACCAGGCCCTTGAGACGGTTGGCCTTGTCCTGGTTGATCCGGCCCTTGCCGAGCAGCTTCTCGATCTCGGCGTGGACGTAGCCCACGCCCTTGTCGACGCGCTCCTGGTCGATGTCGGTCAGGACGACCGGCACCTCCAGGCGGCGCAGGAAGAGCAGGGCCAGCTGGGAGGCCATCAGACCGGCGCCGACGACACCGACCTTGGTGACCGGGCGGGCGAGGGACTTGTCCGGGGCGCCGGCGGGGCGCTTGCCGCGCTTCTGCACCAGGTTGAAGGCGTAGATGCCGGCACGCAGCTCGCCGCCCATGATCAGGTCCGCGAGGGCCTGGTCCTCGGCGTCGAAGCCCTTCTGCAGGTCGCCGTCCTTGGCGGCCTCGATGATGTCGAGGGCCCGGTAGGCGGCCGGGGCGGCGCCGTGCACCTTGGAGTCGGCGATGGCGCGGCCCTTGGCGACGGCCTGGTCCCAGCCCTCGCCGCGGTCGATCTCGGGGCGTTCGACGGTCACGGAGCCGTTCAGGACGGAGGCCGTCCAGATCAGCGACTGCTCCAGGAAGTCGGCGCCCTCGAACAGGGCGTCGGCGATGCCGAGTTCGAAGACCTGCTTGCCCTTGAGCTGGCGGTTCTGGTTCAGCGAGTTCTCGATGATGACCGAGACGGCCTTCTCCGCGCCGATCAGGTTCGGCAGGATCGCGCAGCCGCCCCAGCCGGGCACCAGACCGAGGAAGACCTCGGGCAGCGAGAAGGCGGGCAGGGCCTTCGACACGGTGCGGTAGGAGCAGTGCAGACCGACCTCGACGCCGCCGCCCATGGCCGCGCCGTTGTAGTACGCGAAGGTCGGCACGGCGAGCGCGGACAGACGCTTGAAGACGTCGTGGCCGCCCTTGCCGATGGCGAGCGCCTCGTCGTGCTTCTTCAGCAGCTCGACGCCCTTGAGGTCGGCGCCGACGGCGAAGATGAACGGCTTGCCGGTGAGGCCGACACCGACGATCTCACCGTTGGCGGCCTCCGCCTCGACCTGGTCGATCGCCGTGTTCAGGTTGGCGAGGGACTGCGGGCCGAAGGTGGTCGGCTTGGTGTGGTCGAAGCCGTTGTCGAGGGTGATCAGCGCGAACCGGCCGGCACCGGCGGGCAGGTCGAAGTGGCGGACGTGGGCGCTGGTGACGACCTCGTCCGGGAAGAGCTCCGCGGCGCCCTTCAGAAGCTCGGCGGTGGTGCTCACTTGCCCTCCCAGTGGGGGTTTTCCCAGATGACCGTGGCGCCCATGCCGAAGCCGACGCACATCGTGTTGAGGCCGTAGCGGACCTGCGGGTTCTCCTCGAACTGGCGGGCCAGCTGCGTCATGAGACGGACGCCGGAGGAGGCGAGCGGGTGACCGTAGGCGATGGCGCCGCCGTACTGGTTGACGCGGGCGTCGTCGTCGGCGATGCCGTAGTGCTCCAGGAAGGCGAGGACCTGGACCGCGAAGGCCTCGTTGACCTCGAAGAGGTCGATGTCCTCGATGGAGAGACCGGCCTTGGCCAGCGCCTTCTCCGTCGCGGGGATCGGGCCGTAGCCCATGACCTCGGGCTCGACGCCGGCGAAGGCGTACGAGACGAGGCGCATCTTGACGGGGAGGTCGTTCTCCCGCGCGAAGTCCTCGGAGGCGATGATCGAGGCGGTGGCGCCGTCGTTGAGACCGGCCGCGTTGCCGGCGGTCACGTTGCCGTGGACGCGGAACGGCGTCTTCAGGCCGGCCAGCGACTCCAGGGTGGTGCCCGGACGCATCGGCTCGTCGGCGGTGACCAGGCCCCAGCCGGTCTCACCGGTGGAGGCGTCGGTGCGGCGCACCGAGATCGGCACCAGGTCCTGCTGGATCTTGCCGTCGGCGTACGCCTTGGCGGCCTTCTCCTGCGAGCGCACGGCGTACTCGTCGGCGCGCCGCTTGGTGATGCTGGGGTAGCGGTCGTGCAGGTTCTCGGCGGTCATGCCCATGAACAGGGCGGACTCGTCGACCAGCTTCTCGCTCACGAACCGCGGGTTCGGGTCGACGCCCTCGCCCATGGGGTGGCGGCCCATGTGCTCGACGCCACCGGCGATGACGGCGTCGTAGGCACCGAAGGCGATGGAGCCGGCGACGCTCGTCACGGCGGTCAGCGCACCGGCGCACATGCGGTCGATGGAGTAGCCCGGCACCGACTGCGGCAGCCCGGCGAGGATGCCCGCCGTACGGCCGAGGGTCAGGCCCTGGTCACCGATCTGCGTGGTCGCGGCGATGGCGACCTCGTCGATCCGCGCCGGGTCGAGGCCCGGGTTGCGGCGCAGCAGCTCCCGGATGGCCTTGACGACGAGGTCGTCGGCGCGGGTCTCGTGGTAGATGCCCTTCGGGCCCGCCTTGCCGAACGGGGTGCGGACGCCGTCGACGAAGACGACGTCCCTGACGGTACGAGGCACGATGGCTCTCCTCCAGGGTGCGGGATGGCACTGCTGCGAGCACACGCCTAAGCGTGCGCTTGCTTCCCCCATGCTACTTGTGGGTAACCAGGCTGCCCAGCCCCTGGGGGCCAAGCGGCGAAGGTCACATCCCGAGGATGCCACCGGACCGACCGCACGCCCCCCGCGCACGCCCGACCGTTCGAACGGTCCCGCCCTCCGATGGCCCAGGGCGGCGGCCGCGTCACGGGGTCGGCTCGCACGGGCGGCCGCAGTCTGGCCGGGCCGGGGCGCGAGGTCCCGGCGCCCCGCGCACAGAAGGGATCCCCGTGCCCATCGTCACCACCGATCACCAGGTCACCCATACCTCCACGGTTCCGGCGAACAAGGACGAGATCGTCGAGCTCTTCGTACGGGAGCGGAACGGCACGCCTCCGGGACAGCCGCGCAAGCCGGTCCTGATGCTCCACGGCCGGAGCGTCCCGGTGCTCCCGGGCTTCGACCTCCAGTACAAGTCGTACAGCTGGGCCGAGGACCTGGCGAAGGCCGGCTACGACGTCTTCCTGATGGACCTCCAGGGCTCGGGACTCTCGCCGCGCCCCAAGATGGACGACCCCCGCAACGTCAACCCCGCCCAGCAGCACCTGCTGAACCCGAGGCCGCCGGGATTCGTGCCGGGCCCGCCGAGCTACCCGTACCAGCTGACCAACTCGGACAGCGACCGCGACGAGCTGAACACCGTCGTGGAGTTCGTCCTGAACGAGTGCGGGACGGCGAAACTCGCCTTCGTCGGCTGGTCCGCGGCCGCCTTCCACATGGGGCCGTACGCGATCGACAACCCCGGCAGGGTCGAGAGCCTGTTCCTGCTGGCCCCGATCTTCCCGGCCAACGGCTCTTCCACCCCGCCGTCCCCGCTGCCGCAGCCGGGCTTTCCGACCTTCGTCGGTGGCAAGACGGGGTTCGTCAGGGGCATGGACAACGAGACGCACTGCGTGGACCAGCGCGAACCCGGCATCACGGACGTGGCCTGGGACGCGATCATGGCGTGTGACCCGATCGGCAGCGCCTGGGGGCCGCCCACCGGGTTCAACAGGATCAGGAACTTCGTCCGGTGGGGATGGAACAAGACCACGGCGTCCCAGGGCGGAGTGCTCGGCGGAAGCGTGCCGGTGCTCATCGTGTACGGGGACAGCGACACCCAGGTGAACACCTCGCCGCCCAACCCCGACCCGGAACTCAACTTCTCGGTCCCCGAGCTCTACGACGCCGTCGCGGGCCCCCACAAGCTCATGGTCAGGCTGGCCTGCGCGGGGCACTCGGTGGTGTGGGAGGCGCAGCACAAGAACGTGCACCTCCTCTCGAAGCACTGGCTGAAGCACCTCAAGGTCGACGGCAAGACCCAGGGCGTCTTCGACATGGACACCGACGGCATCCTCAGCCCGGTCTCGTAGGACGACGAAGCCCCCGGCGCCGTCGGGGGCGCCGGGGGGCCTGTTCGGGCGGCGTCACGCCGTCGCCGTCAGCGCCTCCACGAGGAGGGGGGTCACCAGCTCGACCTGCCACTGCCGGGCGCCGTGGTTCGTCAGGGCCTCGGACACGCCCTCGGGGCCCGACGGGGACGGCGGCTCCCAGCAGACCCGGCGCACGGTGTCCGGGGTGATCAGGTTCTCCTGCGGGAGGTTCAGCTCCTCCGCGAGCGCCGAGACCGCCGCGCGCGCCGCCGAGAGGCGGGCCGCCGCGGCCGGGTCCTTGTCCGCCCAGGCGCGCGGCGGGGGCGGGCCCGCGATCTGCTGGCCGGGCTGCGGCAGCTCGCTCTCGGGCAGCGCCCTGGCCCGGTCCACCGCGGCCTGCCACTGCTCCAGCTGACGGCGGCCCGTCCGGTGACCGAACCCGGGCAGTGCCGAGAGCGCGGCCAGGTTCACCGGCACCGCGAGCGCCGCCTCCACGATCGCCGCGTCGCTCAGCACCTTGCCGGGGGAGACGTCCCGCCGCTGGGCGACCGCGTCACGGGCCGTCCACAGCTCCCTCACGACCGCCATCTGACGCCGGCGGCGCACCTTGTGCATGCCGGAGGTCCGTCGCCACGGGTCCTTGCGGGGCGGGGCGGGCGGGGCCGCGGCGATGGCGTCGAACTCCTGGTGCGCCCAGTCCAGCTTGCCCTGCCGGTCGAGCTCCTTCTCCAGCGCGTCCCGCAGGTCGACGAGGAGCTCCACGTCGAGCGCCGCGTACCGCAGCCAGGGCTCGGGCAGCGGACGGGTGGACCAGTCCACGGCGGAGTGGCCCTTCTCCAGGGCGTAGCCGAGGACGGACTCGACCATCGCGCCGAGGCCGACGCGGGGGAAGCCGGCGAGCCGCCCGGCCAGCTCCGTGTCGAACAGCGAGGTCGGGAGCATGCCTATGTCGCGCAGGCAGGGGAGGTCCTGGGTCGCCGCGTGCAGGATCCACTCGGTCCCGGCGAGCGCGTTGCCGAGGCCCGACAGGTCGGGGCAGCCCACGGGGTCGATGAGCGCCGTGCCCGCGCCCTCGCGACGGAGCTGGACGAGGTAGGCGCGTTGGCCGTAGCGGTAGCCGGAGGCGCGCTCGGCGTCCACGGCGACGGGGCCGCGGCCGGCCGCGAAGGCGGCGATCACCTCGGCGAGGGCGTCCTCGGTCTCGACGACGGGCGGAACTCCCTCGCGGGGCTCCAGCAACGGGATCGGAAGCCCATTCGCAGGGACGTCGTCGTCCGGGGGGCCGCCCCCGGTGGTGCGCAGTGCTGTGTCTGCTGCGGTCTCTTGGGCGTCGGTCACCTGTCAAGGGTATCGGTGAACGGCAAGCGCCCGCCGACGGAACGTTCCGTCGACAGGCGCGGGCCCGATGTCCACCGTTCTGTCAGTGGATGATCCCCGTCCGCAGGGCCACCGCGACCATGCCGGCGCGGTCGCCGGTGCCCAGCTTGCGGGCGATGCGGGCGAGGTGGCTCTTCACCGTGAGGGCCGAGAGGCCCATGGAGACGCCGATCGCCTTGTTCGACTGGCCCTCCGCGACGAGCCGGAGCACCTCGACCTCCCGGCCGGAGAGCTCGCGGTAGCCGCCCGGGTGGCTCGGGGTACCCGGGGGGCGGCGGTGGCCGAGACGGGCGGCCGCGGCGCCGATGGGGGCGGCGCCGGGCCGGGTGGGGTGCCCGATGTTGTTCCGGGTCCCGGTGACGACATAGCCCTTCACGCCGCCCGCCAGGGCGTTGCGCACGGCGCCGATGTCATCGGCGGCCGAGAGGGCGAGGCCGTTGGGCCAGCCCGCGGCGCGGGTCTCGGACAGCAGTGTCAGGCCGCTGCCGTCGGGCAGATGGACGTCGGCAACGCAGATGTCGCGCGGGTTGCCGACGCGGGGACGTGCCTCCGCGATGGACGAAGCCTCGATCACGTCACGTACTCCGAGGGCCCACAGGTGGCGGGTCACGGTGGAACGGACACGCGGATCGGCTACGACGACCATGGCCGTCGGCTTGTTCGGGCGGTAGGCGACCAGGCTTGCGGGCTGCTCGAGGAGAACGGACACCAGGCCTCCTGGGGGAAGGATGCGGGACGGGGGCCGGCTCGGGGAAGAGGCCGGGGGCGAACCCGTGCTGTGAAGGGGTCTCTCACTCCTTCGGCAGCCGAGCCGCCCGCCTTTAGGGAAAGATCACGATTTGGTGAGTAACAATTAGGGCAATTCGGACGCTTGATCGATCATCCTACGAGCGGACCCCGCCCCGTCACCCCCACGAGGGAGCGCCGGGACGCCGCCGTTCACCCCCCTAGGGCTGCTGCGGGCCCCGCCGCTGTGGCAACGAGACGACCCCCGCGCCCGACACCGTCCCCGCCGCCCCGGGTTCCGCCGGCGCCGGGGGGAGCCCCGCGATCTGGCAGAGGAGATCGCACCAGGCCGCCAGGTGCGCTCCCGTGTCCGGCACGCCTCCCGGACCCTCGTGCGGCGTCCAGGACGCCCGGATCTCGATCTGGGTCGCCGGCCTGCGCTCCGCGAGCCCGCCGAAGTAGTGCGAGCCCGCCATCGTGACGGTCCCGCTGGCCTCCCCGTACGCGAGGCCCCGGGCGTCCATCGCCCCGGTCAGCCAGGACCAGCACACCTCGGGCAGCAGCGGATCCGCGGCCATCTCCGGCTCCAGCTCCGCCCGGACGAGCGTCACCAGGCGGAACGTTCCCTTCCAGGCCTCGTGCCCGGCCGGATCGTGCAGCAGGACGAGCCGCCCGTCCGCCAGATCCTCCTCGCCGTCCACCACGGCCGCCTCCACCGCGTACGCGTGCGGCGCGAGGCGCTGCGGCGGCCTCGTCGGATCGACCTCGACCTCCGGCCGCAGCCGCGCCGAGCGCAAGGCCTCCACCGCCCGCCGGAACGCCGGTGGCACCGCGTTCGCCTCCGTACTGTCCGCCGTTTCGCCCGTCCCTCGATCGCCGTCGGAATGATCGGAAAAATGTCCCTGCGCCGCAGCCATGCCGGGAAGAGTAGGCGGAACGGGGCCTCCGTGCAGGGAGGGACACCCGGCCCGGACGAGCGGCTTCCCGCCACATGCGAAGATTCTGGGCGTGAGTGCCAACGACAGCCCGCAGGGCCAGCAGACGAAGCAGCAGTCGCGGACGCACGACTCCGCGTTCCTCAAGGCATGCCGGCGTGAGCCCGTGCCGCACACCCCCGTCTGGTTCATGCGGCAGGCCGGGCGCTCGCTCCCCGAGTACCTGAAGGTGCGCGAGGGCATCCCCATGCTCGAGTCGTGCATGCGGCCCGAGCTGGTCACCGAGATCACCCTCCAGCCGGTCCGCCGCCACAAGGTCGACGCCGCCATCTACTTCAGCGACATCGTCGTCCCCCTCAAGGCCATCGGCATCGACCTCGACATCAAGCCCGGCGTGGGCCCCGTCGTCGCCGACCCCATCCGCACCCGCGCCGACCTCGCCCGGCTGCGCGACCTGACCCCCGAGGACGTCCACTACGTCACCGAGGCCATCGGGATGCTCACCGAGGAACTGGGCGAGACCCCGCTCATCGGCTTCGCCGGCGCGCCCTTCACCCTCGCGAGCTACCTCGTCGAGGGCGGCCCCTCGCGCAACCACGAGCACACCAAGGCGCTCATGTACGGCGACCCGCAGCTCTGGGCCGACCTCCTCGACCGCCTCGCCGAGATCACCTCGGCCTTCCTCAAGGTCCAGATCGAGGCCGGCGCCTCCGCCGTCCAGCTCTTCGACTCCTGGGTCGGCGCCCTCGCCCCGGCCGACTACCGCCGCTCCGTGATGCCGGCCTCCGTGAAGGTCTTCGACGCGGTCGCCGGATACGGCGTCCCCCGCATCCACTTCGGCGTCGGTACGGGCGAACTGCTCGGCCTCATGGGCGAGGCCGGCGCGGACGTCGTCGGCGTCGACTGGCGCGTCCCGCTCGACGAGGCCGCCCGCCGCGTCGGCCCCGGCAAGGCGCTCCAGGGCAACCTGGACCCCGCCGTGCTCTTCGCCTCCCGCGAGGTCGTGGAGGCCAAGACCGACGAGGTCCTCGCCGCGGCGAAGGACCTGGAGGGCCATGTCTTCAACCTGGGCCACGGCGTCATGCCGTCCATGGACCCCGACGCGCTGAGCCGCCTCGTCGAGTACGTCCACACCCGGACCGCCGTCTGACGGTCGCCCCCGCACAGCCGACGCCTCCGCCCCACCGGGCGGAGGCGTCGTCGTCTCAGCCCGCCGCGCGGACCGCCGCCGCAGCCTTGCGGGCCGCGACCAGGACCGGGTCCCACACCGGCGAGAACGGCGGCGCGTACCCGAGGTCCAGCGCCGTCATCGCCTCCACCGTCATCCGCGCCGTCAGCGCCACGGCCGCGATGTCCACCCGCTTCGCCGCGCCCTCCCGGCCCACGATCTGCACCCCGAGCAGCCGCCCCGTGCGCCGCTCCGCCAGCATCTTCACCGTCATCGGCGCGGCCCCCGGGTAGTACCCCGCCCGGCTCGTCGACTCCACCGTCACCGACACGTACCGCAGCCCCATCGCACGGGCGTCCTTCTCCCGCAGGCCCGTCCGGCCGATCTCCAGGTCGCACACCTTCGACACCGCCGTGCCGACGACGCCGGGGAAGGTCGCGTAGTCGCCGCCCACGTTCGCGCCGATGACCTGACCGTGCTTGTTCGCGTGCGTCCCGAGCGGCACGTACCGCTCCCTGCCTGAGACCAGGTCGAGGACCTCCACGCAGTCACCGCCCGCCCAGATGTTCTCCTGCCCCCGCACCCGCATCGCCGGATCGGTGAGGAGCCCCCCGTGCGACCCGAGCGGCAGCCCCGCCGCCCTCGCCAGGGACGTCTCCGGCTCCACCCCCATCCCGAGGACCACCACGTCCGCCGGGTACTCGGCCTCGTCCGTCGCCACCGCCCGGACCCGGCGTCCCCCGAGCTCTCGGCTGCGTTCGAGCAGGGAGGTGCCCCCATCATCCGTCAGGATCTTCGTGACCTCCGCCGAGGCGACCGTCGTGATCCCCAGACCGTCCATCGCCCGGTGCACCAGACGGCCCATGTCCGGATCCAGGGTCGCCATCGGCTGCTCGCCCCGGTTCAGGACCGTCACCTCGTAGCCCCGGCCGAGCAGCGCCTCCGCCATCTCCACGCCGATGTACCCCGCGCCGACCACGACCGCCCGCCGCCCGGGCGCCCGCTCCAGCGAGTCGAGCAACGCCTGCCCGTCGCC
Source organism: Streptomyces sp. NPDC058671 (assembly GCF_042716475.1). Classification (NCBI taxonomy): domain Bacteria; kingdom Bacillati; phylum Actinomycetota; class Actinomycetes; order Kitasatosporales; family Streptomycetaceae; genus Streptomyces; species Streptomyces sp. NPDC058671. The sequence goes on from NZ_JBHXSA010000002.1 coordinate 79,426, forward strand.
CAGGGTCTGCACCCCGTGCACCCCCGGCGCGTCGATCCCCGGCAGCCGCGGCCGCTTCGGCCGGGCCCCCGTCGCGATCACCAGCTTGTCGAAACCCGTCCACGCCTCCGTACCCGCTTCGAGATCACGGGTACGGACCCGCTGACCGGCCACGTCGACCTCGGTGACCTCCGTCCGCATCCGCAGGTCGATGGCACGCTCCCGGTGCTCCTCGGGAGAGCGCGCGATCAACTCGTCGCGGGTGGCGACGTCACCCCCCACCCAGTACGGGATGCCACACGCCGAGTACGAGGAGAAACGACCGCGCTCGAAGGCGACGATCTCCAGCTCCCCGGCCCCCTTGAGCCTGCGCGCCTGCGACGCGGCGGACATCCCCGCCGCGTCCCCACCGATGACAACCAATCGTTCGCTCATGGGAGGAAACTACTTCTCGGGGGTCCCCGCGGGTTCGGGAGCCGTCGGCGCCCCCGCCGCGTTGCGCGGCACCTCCCGCTCCGTGGGGGAGTCCTGGGGCTTCCGGGCCGTGCGACGGGGGCGGATCAGACGGTGCCACAGGGCGAAGGCGATCAGGCCGACCGCGAGCCACGGGGCCAGGGCGGCCAGGACGAGACCGATCCAGGTGGCCGCGCCGACCAGGGCGTTCCAGCCGCCGCCGAGGGCGTCCCCGAAGCCCGGACGGCCCTCGTCGGGCGCCGCGGGCGCCGGCTTCTCCTTCTCCGTCAGCTGGAGGGAGATCGTCGCCAGGGACGTGCGGTCCTTCAGCGAGGACTGCTGGGCCAGCAGCGACTCCAGGTCCGCCTGGCGGCGGCTCAGTTCGCCCTCCAGGGTCACCACGTCCGCGAGCCTCTCCGCGCGCTGCATCAGCGCCCGTACCCGCGCCACGCTCGCGCGCTGGGTGGCGATCCGGCTCTCCACGTCCACCACCTGCTCGGTGACGTCCTTGGCGTCCGCCTTGCGGCCGAGGAGCTTCCCGGTGCCCGCGAGCTCGGTGAGCACCGCGTCGTACCGCTCCTGCGGCACCCGCAGCACGATGTGCGAGGTGACGTGGGTGTCGTCGACGCGTTCCGTCGACTCGTTCTCGACCCGCCCGCCCGCCGCCGCCGCCACCCGGCGGGCCGTGGCCACCGCCTTCGTCGCGTCCGCGACCTGCACCGAGAGCGAGGCGGTACGGATGACGTGCTGCTGGGCGGCGGCCTTGGACGGCGCCGCCGCCTGTCCGCTGCCCGAGGCGGCGTCGGCGGCCCCCCGGCCGGAGGCGTCGGCCGCACTGCCCTCGGCCCCGTCGGCGGGCTGCGCCGCGCCCAGGTCCCGCTTGGCGTCCGAGCTCATCCCGGTGTCGTCGGCTCCGCAGCCGGTCACGACCAGTACGGCCGTCAGCAGGGCGGCGGCCGCCGCCACCCGTGTCCTCGCCGTCGTACGTGCGCTGCGCATCGTGTCCCCCCAGGGTGTGGTGAAGTGCTGCCACTTCGACGCCTCTTCGACGTACGAGCCCCCGGAACGGGTTGCCCTCCCGCGGTAGCGATGCGGTCACGGTCCGGCCTCGGAACGGGAGCGGCGGGCGATTTGAGAGAGTGGTCCCATGAACGCGGACACCACGGGACCCCATGTCGTCGTCGCCGGAGGCGGTATCGCCGGGCTGGCGGCCGCCCACCGGCTGGCCGTCGCCGGCCACCGGGTGACGCTTCTCGAAGCGGGACCCCGGCTCGGCGGCAAGCTCCTCGCCGGGGAGATCGCGGGAGCGCCCGTGGACCTCGGCGCCGAGTCGCTGCTCGCCCGCCGCCCCGAGGCCGTCGCCCTCGCCAGGGCGGTCGGCCTCGGCGACCGGCTCCAGGCCCCCGCCACCACCACCGCGTCCGTCTGGTCGCGGGGCGCGCTCGTCCCCATGCCCAAGGGCCACGTCATGGGCGTCCCCGGCGACGCCCGCGCGGTCGGCGGGCTCCTCTCCGAGGAGGGCGTACGCCGGATCGGCCGCGACGCCGAGCTGCCCCCGACCGAGATCGGCGAGGACATCGCCATCGGCGCGTACGTCGCCGACCGCATGGGCCACGAGGTCGTCGACCGGCTCGTGGAACCCCTCCTCGGCGGGGTGTACGCCGGTGACGCCTACCGCATCTCGATGCGGGCCGCCGTCCCCGCCCTCTTCGACGCCGCCCGCGCCCACCCCACCCTCACCGCCGCCGTCCGCGCCGTCCAGCAGGCCGGAGCCGCCGTCCCCGCCGACGCGGCGGGCGCCGCCACCGGCCTCGGCGGCTCCGTCTTCCTCGGTGTCGACGGGGGTGTCGGCACCCTGCCCGGCGCGGTCGCCGCCGCGATCCGCGCCGCGGGCGGCGAGATCCTCACCGACGCCCCCGTGACCGGACTGCGCCGCACCGGCCGCACCGGCTGGCAGGTCGTGACCGGCGACCGGGTCCTCGACGCGGACGCCGTCGTCCTCGCCACCCCCGCCGGGCCCGCCGCCGCGCTCCTCGCCCCCCACGCCCCCGCGGCGGCCGCCGAACTCGACGCCGTCGCGTACGCCTCCATGGCCCTGGTCACCCTCGCCTTCCGCCGCACCGACATGCCCGCCCTGGCCGGCTCCGGTTTCCTCGTGCCGCCCGTCGACGGCCACACGATCAAGGCCTCCACCTTCTCCTCGCAGAAGTGGCGCTGGGTCACCGACGGCGCCCCCGACCTGTTCGTGCTGCGCACCTCCGTCGGCCGGCACGGCGAGGAGGAGCAGGTCCACCGCGAGGACGCCGACCTCGTCGCCGCCTCCCTGAAGGACCTCGCCGCCGCCACCGGTCTCGCCGCCCGCCCCGTCGCCACCACGGTCACCCGCTGGCCCGGCGGCCTGCCCCAGTACCCGGTCGGCCACCTCGCCCGCGTCGTCCGGGTCCGCGAAGCCGTCGCCGCGCTCCCCGGGCTGCGGGTCGCGGGCGCCGCGTACGACGGTGTCGGCATCCCCGCCTGCGTCGTCTCGGCCCACCGCGCCGCCGACGAGATCGCGGACGAGATCATCGCCACGTCGAAAAGGACCGACCCCGGTGCGGGGCACTCCCGGTGACGGGCGAGAATAGGCGTATGAGTGCGCCCGAAAAGATCCCGAACGCCGGTAAGAAGGCGAAGGACCTCAACGAGGTCATCCGCTACACCCTGTGGTCCGTCTTCAAGCTGCGCGACGTCCTGCCCGAGGACCGCGGCGGTTACGCCGACGAGGTCCAGGAGCTGTTCGACCAGCTCGCGGCCAAGGACATCACCGTCCGCGGCACGTACGACCTGTCCGGTCTGCGCGCCGACGCCGACGTCATGATCTGGTGGCACGCCGAGACGAGCGACGAGCTCCAGGAGGCGTACAACCTCTTCCGCCGCACCCGCCTTGGCCGCGCCCTCGACCCGGTCTGGTCGAACATGGCGCTGCACCGCCCCGCCGAGTTCAACAAGTCGCACATCCCGGCCTTCCTGGCCGACGAGAACCCCCGCGACTACGTCTCGGTCTACCCCTTCGTGCGCTCCTACGACTGGTACCTGCTGCCGGACGAGGACCGCCGCAGGATGCTCGCCGACCACGGCAAGATGGCCCGTGGCTTCCCGGACGTCCGCGCCAACACCGTCGCCTCCTTCTCGCTGGGCGACTACGAGTGGCTCCTCGCCTTCGAGGCCGACGAGCTGCACCGCATCGTGGACCTCATGCGTCACCTGCGCGCCTCCGAGGCGCGGATGCACGTCCGCGAGGAGGTCCCGTTCTACACCGGTCGCCGCAAGAGCGTCGCCGACCTGGTGGCGGGCCTGGCCTGACGGCCGTACGAACATGGTGGCGGCCCGGCTCCCGGCCGGGTGCGTCACCCCTCGACCCGGAAGATCAGACGGCAGGCGGGAATCTCGCCTGCGGGTCCAGCGACACCGGGTCCGGCACCGGGTGCGGCGCGCGTCACGCGCGCCGCACCGGCGTCATCTCATGAGCTGCTGGAACTGGAGCACGAGCTTCCGCCGGAACTCGAGCTGGAGCACGAACTCCCGCTGGAGCCGGAGCACGAGCTGCCGCCGCCTCCGCCTCCGCCGCCCCCGCAGCCGGAGCCCCCTCCGGAACAGGAACCCGAGGAACACGACCCGGAGCCACCGGAGCCACCGCCTCCGCCGCAGGAGCTGTTCCCCGCGCACCACAGGGCCACCGCTCCGGAGGCGTCCGCCGCACCCCAGTCCGCGACGAACTGCGGCGAAGGACGCCTGCCGCGCCTGACCGGTCCGTAGAACCGGGCGGCGGCCAGGATCTGCTCCCGCAACACCGGGTCCGGCAGAGCCCGCAGGCCGTGCAGGGCCACGAGATGCCCGGCGTCCGTGAGGTGCCCGTACGCCCGCCCGTACGCGAAGAGCGCGTTCCGCCCGGCCGAGGTGACCTGCCGGCCGGACACCGCCCCGCAGACGAGGGCCGTGAGCCCGCAGGCCAGCAGCGCCGGCAGGACCGAGAAGACGAACGGCACCGACAATCCCGGCGTCACCGCGAAGCCCACCGCCGTCAGGACGACCGACACCGGGACCAGCACGAAGACCGACAGACCGAGCCCGGCACACCACCAGGCCGTGGTACGCCGGGTCGCCGGAGGGACGACGAGCCCGCGCGCCGCGAGCGCGTCGCCGACCTCCTGCACCGCCGGGTGCCGCATCACGGCGAGCCGCAGGTGGTGCAGCGCGCCGTGCGGGGCGGCGGCGTGCGCCTGGAACACGGCGCGCTCCACCGGGTCGTGCGCGACGGGCCGGACGACGGCCACGATCCCCGGGCCGCCGACCGCCAGCCGGCCGTCCGCCTGGAGCGCGGCGAGCGCCGTGTCGACGACCCTGGCCGGCCCGCCGGTGAGGAAGGCGACCTCGTACCGGTCGTGGACGGGCCCGCCGGGACCGCGCCGCGTCCGCACGACCCGGGTGACGACCAGGGTGATGCCGACGGCACCGAAGAGGTAGTAGAGGGCGGTCAGGACGTTCATGGGCACCTCACCTTCCGACCAGTGCGTGACGGGCGGCCCGTACGAGCCGGGTGGCGCGGCCCGGCGGGCGGCTGCCGGAACGGTCCTCCCACCACCGGGTCAGCCTCTGCCGCGCCGCCGGATCCTCCGGCCGGCCGGCCACCAGCAGGTGTGCGGCGAAGTCCAGCGCGTCCCGGCGGTAGCCGCCGGTCATGGGGCGGGACCTGGCGTAGCCGAGGAACGCCCGCCGGAAGTCCGTGCCCAGGATCTCCGGCAGCTCCGGCGCGACCTTCGCGACCACCCCCGCCCGCTTCGCCGCGAGCGCCCGGCTCTGCACGCCGAGCCGCCGACTGTCGAAACCCTCGGGCACGGGCGTGCCCGCGACCAGCGCCGAGAGGAGGGAGGCCTGGGCGAGGCCGAGCCGCTGGCGCGCGCCACCGCTGTCGCCGTCGCGCGAGGCGGGCGCGGCCGGCATCGGGCCTCCCGAGACCCGGGCCTCGGCACCGATGAGGAGCGCCGTACCGGCTGCGGGCCCACGTTCCGCAGGGGCGGGACGAGGGAGCACAGCCCGGCCGCGCGGAGCCCCTCCGCCGGAAGCGGCATCCCGTCGCGGCGCCGCATCCGTCAGCGTCTCCCGTATCCGGCCCAGTTCCCCCGCCAGCTCCGCCGCGGGCGGGAAGTCGTCGTCCCGTTCCAGCAGGATGCCCGGCGGCGACACCCGGGACGCGAGGTCCGCCAGGACGTCCAACACCGCCTCCGGCACGGGATGCGCGTGGGTGTCGTGCCAGACGCCGTCCCGCTCGACACCCCCCGCCACGTGCACGTACGCGATCGCCTCGACCGGCAGTTCCGACAGGGCCCGCGCCGGGTCCTCGCCCCGGTTGACGTGGTTGGTGTGCAGGTTGGCGACGTCGACGAGGAGCCGTACCCCCGTGCGCTCCACCAGCTCCGCGAGGAACCGTCCCTCCGACATCTCCTCGCCCGGCCAGGCGAGGAGCGCCGCGATGTTCTCCAGGGCGAGCGGCACGGGCAGCGCGTCCTGGGCGATCCGCACGTTCTCGACGAGCACGTCGAGGGCGTCCCGGGTCCGGGGCACCGGTAGCAGGTGGCCCGCTTCGAGCCGCGGCGTCGCCGTGAGCGGCCCCCCGGCCCGGACGAACGCGATGTGTTCCGTGACCAGCGGTGCCCCGAGCGCCACCGCCTTCTCCCCGAGCGCCGCGAGCCGCGCCGGGTCGGGCCGGTCCGCGCCCCCGAGCCCCAGCGACACGCCGTGCGGCACGACCGTCACACCGCGCTCGCGCAGCCGCGTCAGGGATGCGGGCAGATGGCCGGCGCAGATGTTCTCCGCGACGACCTCCACCCAGTCGACGCCGGACAGTCCCTCCACCGCCTCAGCGATCTCGGGACGCCAGCCGATGCCGATGCCGAGTTCCGTCATGTCCCCCTCCTTCGGTCCCCAGTCACCCACGTGATGGCCCTCGCGGGAACGTTCGAACCCCGGGAGGGGGACGTTCAGAGCTTCATTTGAGGTTCGCCGGCGGCGCTCACGCCCGGGGGAGACGCAGACGGGGAGCGAAACGGTCGCTGCCCTCGGACACGACCGTCTCTCCCGGCGCGATCTCGGTGAACCCGGCGTCCCGCACGGTGGGCAGACCGCTCGCCGCGAGCGCGGCCCAGCGTCCGGGCGCCGCCGTCCGCACCGCGAGCGGGAAACCGGCCTCCTGCCACTCCTTCCGCTCCGCGTCCGTCATCGCCCACCACAGCAGCTGCGCCCCGTGCCCGGTCTGCGCCATCGTCTTGCCCGCCGACATGTCGAGCCCGGGGTTGATCCAGAGCACCACGGCACCCTCCGGTACGGGACCGGGCGCGGCCGGGTCGTCGAGTTCGGTGCCCGAGACCTGGAGTTTGGCCAGTTCCTTGGGCCAGCCGTCGAGCGGAACCGGCGGGAAGACCCGTACCTCCGCCTCCTCGCCCGCGACCGTGATCCCCGGCAGCGCCTCCGCCTGCCGCCACTCCGCGCCGCGCGCCCGGCGCACCACCTTGCGGATCCTGGCGTCCTGCCAGTCGGTCATGGCCGGGGCCCACTCCCCGTCACCGAGGGAACGGGCGTCGGTGAGGATCTCCATGACGGCGCGCGCGGCCGTCTCCAGGGCGTCGGTACGGGCCGGGGGCGCGTCCCGCTCCATCCGGACGACCAGGGGGAGGACGAACTGGGGCTTCTCATCGCGGAGATCGGTGTCGTTGCTGCTCACCCGGCAAGTCTGCCATCGCGGTGACGAGCCGTTCTTGTGGGAGTCGTCCCTTCCGGGCCAGGATGCCCCCATGAAGAGCGATCTTTTCGCCGGTGAGCACCTCGCCGAGGCCGCCGGCTTCCCGGGCATGACCCTGCAGAACGCCAAATCCGTCAAGTACACGGTCAACGGCGAGATGCACGCTCGTCAGGGGTCGATGATCGCCTTCCGCGGCGACCTCCAGTTCGAGCGCAAGGGGCAGGGCATCGGAGGTCTGCTCAAGCGCGCCGTCACCGGCGAGGGCCTGGCGCTGATGGCCGTGCGCGGCCAGGGCGAGGCCTGGTTCGCGCACGAGGCGCAGAACTGCTTCATCGTCGAGATCGAGCAGGGCGACGCGTTCTCGGTCAACGGCCGCAACGTGCTCTGCTTCGACGCGACCCTCCGCTACGAGATCAAGACGGTGAAGGGCGCCGGTATGACCGGCGGCGGCCTCTTCAACTCCGTCTTCACCGGTCACGGCAAGGTCGCCCTGATCTGCGAGGGCACCCCCATCGTCATCCCCGTCACCCCGCAGGCACCCGTCTTCGTCGACACGGACGCCGTCGTCGGCTGGAGCGAGCAGCTGAGCACCTCGCTGCACCGCTCGCAGTCGCTGGGCTCGATGATGCGCGGCGGCTCGGGCGAGGCGGTGCAGCTGAAGCTGGAGGGCCAGGGTTTCGTGGTCGTCCGTCCCAGCGAGGCCACCCCGCAGAAGAACTCGGGCGGTTGAGGCTGGAGGGGGTCGGGCGCCGGCACGGCCTCCGGGGGCCGTGGGTCCTGCGTGACGTCGGTCTCGACCTGCCCGCGGCGACGCTCGTGCGGGTCGTCGGCGCCAACGGCACCGGCAAGTCCACCCTGCTCCGGCTCGTCGCCGGTGTCGACGCGCCGAGCGAGGGCCGGGTCACGGGCCGTCCGGCCCGTACCGCGTACGTCCCCGAACGCTTCCCGGTCGCCCTGCCGTTCACGGCCGTCGACTACCTCGTCCACCTGGGGCGCGTCCAGGGCCTCGGCAGGGCGGCGGCGCGGGCCCGGGCGGGGGAGTGGCTGGAACGCCTCGGGGCCGCCGAGCACGCCCGTACGGACATGGCGCGGCTCTCCAAGGGCAGCAGCCAGAAGGTCGCCGTGGCGCAGGCGTTCGTCGCCGATCCGGCCCTCCTCGTCCTCGACGAGGCCTGGACGGGCCTCGACACGCGCGCGCGTGCGGAGCTGGACGCGGCCGTCCGGGAACGCCGGGCGGCGGGCGCGACGGTCGTCTTCGTCGACCACGACCCCCGACGACTCGCGGACGAGGCGGACGCGGTGTACGAGGTGGGGGCGGGGCGAGCCCGGGAGCGAACCGCCGCGCCCGGACGTGGGACGGTCGGGCCCGGACGCGAAGCGGTCGCGCCGGGGTACGGGACGGCCACCCCCGCCGACCGAGACTCACCCGACCCCGACCCCGACCCCGACCCCGACCCCGACCCGCACTCGCCCGACCCCGACCCGCCCGCGCCCGCCTCCCTCGTCACGATCGTCGTCTCCGGGGGGCGGCGCCCGTTGCCCGCGTGGCTGCCCGGCGATCCCGTCGTCGCTCCGGGGCCCGACGGCATCACCACCGTCCTGACCGTGGGCGCCGCCCACTCCGACGCCCTGCTGGGGGCGCTCCTCGCGGCGTCCTGGCACGTCCATCACCTCACCACCGAGGGCGTACGGGTATGACGGCGCTCCTGCGCTACCAGACGGGCCTGCTGCTCCGCTCGCAGCGCTGGCTCGCCCCGCTCCTCCTGTACGCGGCCTTCGTCGGGGTCGGCGTCAACCCGGGCGAGCCGGTGCTCGGGGCCCTCGGCTTCGCGGCGGCGGCTCTCCTTCCGGTGACCGCCTGGTCCGTCCGGATCTGTCTGACGCAGGAGCCGCCCGCCGCGAGGAGCGTCGTCGCGGCCGCGGCCGGCCGGGACCGCGCCCATCTCGCGGCACTCGTGACCGGGACCGCCCTGCCCGTGCTCATCGGCGCGGTCGCCGTGCTCGCGGTGACCGCGCTCTGCGACCGGCGCGGCGTCACGGCGCCGGCCGCCGCGAGCACCGGCCTCGTCGCGGCCGTGGCCTGCGCCCTGACGGGCGCCGCCGTCGGCGCGCTGACCTCCAGGCCCTTCCTCCGCGCCGCCGGCTGGTCGCTCGCGGCCCTGGCCCTGGGCTCGCTGCTGGCCCTGGTGACCACCGGGTCGCCGGCGAAGCACGCGGTGACGGCCCTGATCACGGGCTCCCGCACGGCGGCGGCGGAGCCTCCGTGGCTCGCCTGCGCCGGTGCCGTGCTCCTGGCCGGCGTGGTGGCGGCCTTCGCCTGCCGGGCCACGGCACGTCTGGAGTGAGTACGCTCGAAGACATGAGCGAGTCCACGTCGTACTGCGCGCCCGAGCCCGGCCCGACGCCCGAACGGGCGGTCGGGGGACCGTTCGCCGCGTGCGTGCAGTGCCAGGAGCCGACCGAGTACCCGGAGTCGACGAAGGGCATCACGCTGTGCCCGGTGTGCGAATGGCGGGAGGCCGAGCGCACGGCCTGCTCCGGGTGAGCCCCGTCAGCGGCTCATGAGCTCGGAGACCTTCACGAAGCGGTAGCCACGGGCCCGCAGCTCCGGGACGATCCGGCGAATCGCCCGCTCGGTGACGGGGGCGGCGCTGCGCGTGCAGTGCATGACGACCAGGGAGCCGGGCTTCACCCCGTCGAGGACCTGTTCGGCGACGGCGTCCGCGTCCTTCGCGAAGGCGTCGCCGCTGACCACGTCCCACTGGACCGCCGTCACCCCGGCGGGCGCGAGGGCGCGCAGGGCCGCGTCGTCGTAGCACCCGCCGGGGAAGCGGAAGTACGGGACGACGTTGACGGCCCCGGCGTCACGGAAGGCGTCGAAGGCCCGCTGGACGTCGGCCGTCATGTCCGGGCCCGGGACGGTCGGGAGGCCGTAGCAGGGGGACGCGAAGGCGTAGTGGCTGTAGGAGTGGTTGGCGATCTCGAAGCGCGGATCGCCGCCGATGGACCTGGCCTGCTCGGGGTACTCCTCCGCCCAGCGGCCGGTCATGAACACCGTCGCGTCCACATCGAGCCGGCGCAGGGTCGCGATGAGCTCCGGGTTGTCGAAGCGCTCGCCCCGCGCGGCCCGGGGTCCCTGGTCGGCCGTCATGTCGGCGTCGAAGGTGAGCGCGACGACCTTCTCGGCGCCCTTCGTCCGGCGCTCGTACACGGGGGTGAGACCGCCGGGCCCCGGTGCCATGGTCGGCGGGGCGCCGGGGACGCGGGCGGGCTTCGGGCCGCCGACCGCCGCGCCGGCCGACGGCGCGGCGGGTCGCTTCGACAGGGAGGTCTCGGCGGCGCCCCCGCCGCAGGCGACGAGAACGACACCCGAGAGACCGAGCATCGCCATTTTTCGGACAAAAATATTCACGATCGGAAGTTATCCGATCATCGGTGCTCCAGCTCGCGACGCGGCAGCGCCACCCGGGTCATGTCGCCAGGAGTCGCCGCCTGCACTCCTCCACGTCGAAGTCCCCCGGCGGGTACGTCGGGTCCAGGGCTTCGAGGTGTTCGAGGAGTAGTCCGCTGATGGCCCAGTTGCGGTACCACTTGCGGTCCGCCGGGACGAGGTACCAGGGGGCCTCGTCCGTCGAGCAGCGCCCGAGCGCGACCTCGTAGGCCTCGCGGTACGCCGGCCACAGCGCGCGTTCCTCGATGTCGCCCACGGCGAACTTCCAGTGCTTCTCCGGGTTGTCCAGACGTTCGAGGAGCCGCTTGCGCTGCTCCTCGTACGAGAGGTGGAGGAAGACCTTGACGACCGTCACACCGTCCTCCGCGAGGGACTTCTCGAAGCGGTTGATCTGCTGGTAGCGGCGGTCGATCCGGTCGCGGGCGGCCAGCTCCCGCACGCGCGCGATGAGGACGTCCTCGTAGTGCGAGCGGTCGAAGATGCCGATCTCGCCGGGCGCGGGGAGGGCCTTCATGATCCGCCAGAGGAACGGGTGGTTCCGTTCCTCCCGCGTCGGGGCCTTGAAGGCGTGGATCCGGCAGCCCGACGGGTTGAACTGGCCGATCACGTGCTTGACCGTGCCGCCCTTGCCACTGGTGTCCATGCCCTGGAGGACCAGGAGGACGCGTCGGCGGTCACCGGCCGTGCTCGCCGCATACAGACGTTCCTGGAGGTCGGCGAGACGCGGCGCGAGGGCGGCCGTCGCGGCCAGCCCCGCCGCCTTGTCGCCGGGGCCGACCGGGATCGCCGAGGGGTCGTACGCGGTCAGGTCGAGGCGCTTGCCTCCCGGGACGCGCAGCACCTCACGGAGGGACGGTTCGGACGCCGAGCGCGGACCGTGCTTCCCCGACCCGTGCTTCCCCGTCCCGGTCTTCCCCGTTCCCCGTATGTCCGTCCCGCGCTTCCCCTGTCCGTGCTTCTTCGGCATCCCGTTCCCCTTCCGCCGCGTCGCCGCCCGTCTTCCCCCGATCCTGCGACGGAACCCGGCCGCCCGCGAGTGCGGACGGCCGGGCCGGAACGGAGCAGGACCTCAACAGGTCAGGTCGGAAGGGTCAGGTCAGCACCACGGGCCCGTCACCGCGAACGTCGTCCCCGGGGTGTAGCAGTTCACGTACATCGTCTGTCGGTCGGGCGAGAAGGTCACGCCCGCGAACTCGCCCCACTCCGGGGCCTCGGGGGTGCCGATGTTCCGCGCGCCCCGGGCGAGCGCGTACACCTCGCCCTTCATGCTCACCCCGTAGACGTGCTGCGCCCCGTCGCCGTCCTCGCACACCATCAGGCCCCCGCTCGGCGCCAGACAGATGTTGTCCGGTGACTCGCCGGGGAGCTGGATGTCGGTGCTCGGGCCGAAGACGACGACGAGGGTGAGCCGGCGCCGGTGCGGCTCGTACTTCCACACCTGCCCGAAGTGCGTGGCGCCCGAGCCGTCCCTGACCCGCGCGAAGGAGGACACGAAGTACACCGCGTTCCCGCCCCAGTAGCAGCCCTCCAGCTTCTGGGCGTGCGTGATGCCCTTCGGGCCGAAGTCCTGGAGCCTGATGGGGGTCTCCACGGCCTGCGGATCCGGTACGGGGACCCACTCGACGCCCTCGAAGCGCGCGCCGGTCTCCTGGATCACGGAGAGGTCCGGTACGCCCGGCACCCGCATGGCCTCCAGGTCGCCGCCCGCGCGCAGCGAACCGGTGCCGCCGAGCGGGTTGCGGGGGAGGAAGCGGTAGAAGAGGCCGAAGGGCTGCTGGAAGGCGTCCTCCGTCTCGTACACGATCCCGCTGGCCGGATCGATCGCGACCGCCTCGTGCTGGAAGCGGCCCATCGCGGTGAGCGGGACGGCTCCGGTGCGCCGAGGGTCGGCGCCGTCGACCTCGAAGACGAAGCCGTGGTCCTTGGCGTAGCCGTTGGTGCCCGCCTTGTCCTCGGTCTCCTCGCAGGTCAGCCAGGTACGCCAGGGAGTGGGCCCGCCCGCGCAGTTGACGGCGGTTCCCGCGATGGCGACCCGCTCGCCGAGGACGTTGTTCCGGCCGTCGAGTTCGAGGGCCGTGCAGCCGCCCTTGGCGGCCGGGTCGTAGGTCAGGCCGGGGACGGTCGGGACGCCGGCGGCCGCGGTGATCCGGTTCTCGTGGTTGCGGACGAGGTGCACGCGCCCGCGACGGCCGGCGAAGGCATGCATGCCGTCGGGGTTGCCGGGGACCTGGCCCTCGCCTGAGCGGAGCGGTTCGCCCTGCCGGGAGAGGACCTTGTAGCGGAAGCCGGCCGGGAGGTCGAGGAGGCCGGCCGGGTCGGGCACGAGCGGGCCGTAGCCGTCCCGGCTGCCGGCGGCGGCCGCGCTGCCGGCGAAGAGTTCGGAGAAGGCGCCGGTGAAGGCGATCCCGACGGCGGACGCGCCGGTGCGGGAGAGGATCTGACGTCGTGTCGCGGACATGAGGCAACCACTTTTCCTGTTGGCGGACAGGGTGTGTGCGATGACGTGTGACCCGCATGTGTGTATCACGCACTCTGGTGACACGTGAACATGCGGGTCACAACTGCCTCATGTGGCTTCTGCCGCGATCCGGGCTCGGGATCAGACCAGTTCGGCGGTGAGGGTGATCGTCGTGCCCGTCAGCGCCTGGCTGACCGGGCAGTTCTTCTTCGCGTCCTCCGCGAGCTGCTGGAACTGGTCCGCGTCCAGGCCCGGGACCTCGCCCCGCGTGGTCAGGTGGACGCCGGTGATGCCCTCGCCCGGCTGGAAGGTGACGTCGGCCTTGGTCTCCAGGCGGGTCGGCGCGTTCCCGGCCTTGGCCAGGATGTTGGAGAAGGCCATCGAGAAGCAGGAGGAGTGCGCGGCTGCGATGAGCTCCTCGGGGCTGGTTTTGCCGTTCGGCTCCTCCGTCCGGGCCGGCCAGGAGACGTCGTACGAGCCGAGACCGGAGGAGTCGAGGGTGACGACACCGGAGCCCTTGAGGAGGTCGCCCTGCCAGACGGTGTGTGCGTGACGCACGGTGGCCATGTGAATCCCTTTCGATCGGGTACGGCCACCAAGCTACTGCGCGACGAGCCCCTTCGCGTCGCGGGCGAGCGCGGTGAGCCGGGAGATCGCCCGGAAGTACTTCTTGCGGTACCCGCCGTTCAGCATCTCGTCGCTGAAGAGCCGGTCGAAGGGGAGGCCGGAGGCGAGGACGGGTATCTCGCGGTCGTAGAGCCGGTCGGCGAGGACGACGAGTCGCAGCGCCGTCGACTGGTCGGGGACGGGCCGCACGTCGGTGAGGCAGACCGCGGAGAGGTCGTCGGTGAGCGCGCCGTACCGGCTGGGATGCACCTTGGCCAGGTGGTCGAGCAGGTGCGGGAAGTCGTCCAGCGAGGCGCCGGGTGTCGCGTACGCGGTCTCCGTGACGACCTGGTCGGAGTGAGGGGCCGGGGCCTCGGGGAGACCCCGGTGCCGGTAGTCCTCGCCGTCGATCCGCAGGGGGCGGAAGTGGGCGGAGAGGCCCTGGATCTCGCGGAGGAAGTCGACCGCGGCGAAGCGGCCCTCGCCGAGCTTGCCGGGCAGGGTGTTGGACGTGGCGGCGAGCGCGACGCCCGACTCGACGAGCTTTCCGAGCAGGCTGGAGACGAGGACGGTGTCGCCCGGGTCGTCGAGTTCGAACTCGTCGATGCAGAGGAGACGGTGCCCGCCGAGGGTCTTCACCGTCTGCTGGAAACCGAGCGCGCCGACCAGGTTGGTCAGCTCGACGAAGGTGCCGAAGGCCTTGAGCGCGGGCTCCGCGGGAGTCGCGTGCCACAGCGAGGCGAGCAGGTGGGTCTTGCCGACGCCGTACCCGCCGTCCAGGTAGACCCCGCGCGGCCCGGTGGGGGCGGCCGGCTTCCTGGCGAACCAGCGGCGCTTCCCGGAACCGGAGGCGTGTGCTCCGCCGAGGCCCTCGGCGAAGGAGCTCAGTGCCTTGACGGCGTCCGCCTGGCTGGGCTGGTTCGGATCCGGGAGGTACGTGTCGAACCGTACGGAGTCGAAGCGCGGCGGCGGCACCATCTCCGCGACGAGACGGTCCGCGGGGACGTGGGGCTCTCGGGAGCAGAGCGAGAGCGGGGCCGCGGAGGCGGAAGCGGCTTCGGTGAGGGCACGGGTCGACACAGTTCCCCACTGTAAGCGCCATGTCAGACTGCGAGGATGCGACGACTGTTCCCTGTGACGGACATGACAGCCTGGGTGACCGCCGCCGACGGGGCCGTCGAGCCCCCCGCCACCGGGGCCGCCGACGGTCGTGAGTGGTCCCTCGACGAGCTCGCCGACGCCTACGCCCATCCCGAGCTCCCCCCGGGCGGCTCGTGGCTGCGGGCCAACATGGTCTCCTCGCTCGACGGGGCGGGGCAGCACGACGGGCGCTCCCAGCCGCTCTCCTCCGAGGCCGACATGCGGATCTTCGGCACCCTGCGGGCGCTCGCCGACGTCGTCGTCGTGGGTGCGGAAACGGTACGCCTGGAGGGTTACCGTCCGGCACGCGCGCGGGAGGCCTTCGCGGCCCGCCGCGCGGCTGCCGGACAGGGCCCGGCCCCCGTGATCGCCGTGGTCAGTGCCTCACTGGACCTGGACTTCTCCCTTCCGCTCTTCACCGAGCCGCTGGTACCGACCCTGGTCCTCACCGGTGCCGCCGCCCCCGCCGACCGGGTCGCGGCCGCCCGCGCGGCGGGCGCCGAGGTGCTGGTGGCGGGCGACGGCGCGGGAGTGGAGCCGGCCCGTGCCAGGACGGTGCTCGCGGAGCGGGGGCTCCGGCGGCAGCTGACCGAGGGCGGGCCCAGGCTGCTCGGGCAGTTCGTGGCGGCGGACGCCCTCGACGAGCTGTGTCTGACGGTCTCGCCGACGATGACGGCGGGGGGTGCCCAGAGGATCGCCGGGGGCCCTTCGGTCGCCGTCCCGACACGCTTCGCCCTGGCTTCGCTGCTGGAGCAGGACGGCTTCCTCTTCACCCGATACCGTCGGATCTGACAATCGGCGGAATTTGTCGTTCCGCTTACCGTCCGCTGGGCACACTTACTGTCGCAGACCCCGTGCGGGCACGGGGAAGGATGGTTTCCGCAGAAGGGCTCCTGAGGTGTTCACAAGCGTTCTGATGATCGAGAAGCCCCTGACGTCCGTGGACGTGGAGTTCGTCACCACGCTGCACGGCGACGAGGGCGTGTCCTTCATCGTTCTGATGCAGCCGCGTGGTGACCAGGCCGATGTACTGCTGCGTGCCATCGACGACGTCGCCATGGGCGAGCTGAAGGAAGCCGCCCGTGAGGGCGACGAGCCGGAGGGCAGGGAGGCCAGAGTCCCCGCCGAGCTGGCCCTGGAGCACTCGCTCCAGGCACTGAGAGACGCCGGCTGCGAAGCGGTCGGCCAGGTCGTCGAGGACCACCCGCTCGACAAGATGAAGGCGGTGGTCGGCGAGTCGGCGGCGGACGAGGTGATCGTGCTCACCGCCCCCCACTACGTGGAGGAGTTCTTCCACCGGGACTGGGCCTCCCGGGCCCGCCACAAGGTGGGGGTCCCGGTGCTCAAGCTCTTCGCCCACAGCGGGCAGGAGGACGAGTAACCGCCCGGGCCCGGGTCCGCCCCACCCCGCGACGGGGCGCGGACCCGGGCCCACCCCGCGCGAGCCACTAGGCTGAGACCTTCCACGCAAGGACACGCAACGACAAGCGTCAACACACGACGACGTGCGACGCAACGCACCCAGGGGAGAGATCCGCATGGCACCCGCCATCCCTGCCGCCATGGAACGGCCGCACTTCATCGGCATCGGCGGTGCCGGAATGTCGGGCATCGCGAAGATCCTCGCCCAGCGCGGCGCCAAGGTCGCCGGCAGCGACGCCAAGGAGTCCGCGACCGCGGAGTCCCTGCGCGCCCTCGGCGTCACCGTGCACATCGGCCACGCCGCCGAGCACCTCGCCGACGACGCCTCGGCCGTCGTCGTCTCCAGCGCCATCCGCGCCGACAACCCCGAGCTGGCCCGCGCCGCCGAGCTCGGCATCCCCGTCGTCCACCGCTCCGACGCGCTCGCCTCCCTCATGGACGGCCTGCGCGCGATCGCCGTCGCCGGCACCCACGGCAAGACGACGACCACCTCCATGCTGGCCGTCGCCCTCACCGCGCTCGGCCTCGACCCCTCGTACGCCATCGGGGGCGACCTCGCGGGCCCCGGCACCAACGCCCTGCACGGGGACGGCGAGGTCTTCGTCGCCGAGGCCGACGAGAGCGACCGCAGCTTCCAGAAGTACGACCCCGAGGTCGCGATCGTCCTCAACGTCGAGCTGGACCACCACGCGAACTACGCTTCCATCGAAGAGATCTACGAGTCCTTCGAGGCCTTCACCGCGAAGATCCGCCCCGGCGGCACCCTGGTCGTCGGCGAGCACGCGGGCGCCCGCGAGCTGGCCCGCCGGGTCGCGGACCGCGAGGGCCTGGACATCGTCACGGTCGGCGAGACCGAGGACTCCGACGCCCGCATCCTGAAGATCGTCCCGAACGGGATGAAGAGCGAGGTGACAGTCGCCCTCGACGGCGTCGAGCACACCTTCACCGTCTCCGTCCCCGGCCGCCACTACGCCCACAACGCCGCCGCGGCCCTCGCCGCCGGCGCCCGCGTCGGCATCGACCCGGCCGAGCTCGCCCAGGCACTCACCGCCTACACCGGCGTCGGCCGCCGCCTCCAGCTCAAGGGCGAGGCCGCGGGTGTCCAGGTCATCGACTCGTACGCGCACCACCCCACCGAGATGACCGCCGACCTGGAGGCCATGCGCGGGGCCGCCGGGGCCTCCCGCCTCCTCGTCGTCTTCCAGCCCCACCTCTTCTCCCGCACCCAGGAGCTGGGCAGGGAGATGGGCGACGCGCTGGCCCTCGCCGACGCGTCCGTGGTCCTCGACATCTACCCGGCCCGTGAGGACCCGATCCCGGGCGTCACCAGCGACCTGATCATCGCCGCCGCGCGGAAGGCGGGCGCCGACGTGACGCCCGTCCACGACAAGGACGCGGTGCCGGAGGTCGTGGCGGGAATGGCCGGCCCCGGCGATCTCGTTCTGACGATGGGCGCGGGAGACGTCACGGACCTCGGTCCGCGGATCCTCGGCCACCTGTCGAAGTAGCGGTCGCAACAGCAGAGGGAGCGAGCTCATGGCGTACGACGTCGAGAAGCCGGACGAGCAGTGGCGTGCGGAGCTGACCCCGGCGGAGTACCAGGTGCTGCGCCAGGCGGGCACCGAGCCCGCCTTCCGGGGTGAGTACACGGACACCACCGCCAAGGGCGTGTACTCCTGCCGGGCCTGCGGCGCGGAGCTGTTCACGTCGAACGAGAAGTTCGCGTCGCACTGCGGCTGGCCGTCCTTCTTCGACCCGAAGGACAGCTCCGCAGTCGAGCTGATCGAGGACCGCTCCCACGGCATGCTCCGCACCGAGGTCCGCTGCTCCCGCTGCGGATCGCACCTCGGCCATGTGTTCGTGGGGGAGGGGTACCCCACCCCCACGGACCAGCGGTACTGCATCAACTCCATCTCGCTGCGGCTGGAGCCGGAGGCGTAGCGGCGGTGGACGGGTCGGCGCGAGGGCTCAGCTCGGAGAGGGTTCCGGGGTGAGTTCCTCGCGGCCGATGCGGGAGCCCGACTTGTAGATGGAGACGGTGCCCCCGCTGATGACGTACCGGTACGGCGTGTTGGTCGCCTCGTACCCGTCGCCCGTCTTCTTCGCCGGCATGGTGATGCCCGCCTCGCGCCCGTCCCTGAACTCGCCGTAGTAGTACAGCTTCCCGGCCTTCGTACGGCACAGGGTGATCCGGTGGTCGTCCGTGCGGAACGCCTCGACGAGCGTGGCGCCCCTGCCGCTCGGCAGCGTGGACGCGATACGCGACGGGCACGCGGCGGCGGCCGGGCCCCGGCTCGCGGTCGGCTTCGGGTCGGCCTCGTCGAGGGAGCCGACGATCGCGGTGATCCCTCCGTTGAGGATGCCGAGCAGGACGAGGCCCCCCACCACGCTGAGACAGCTGATCATGCAGCCGTTCGACTTCTTCTTCGCCGGCGGCCGGTACGGCGGCGTGTAGGGCGGCGGGGTGTACGGGGTCCGGGGCGGGGGCGTGGCCCGCGGAGGTGACGGGGTGTAGCCGGTGCTGCTCGGCGGCGGGTAGAGAAGACCCGTCGGGCGGGCCCCGGTCCCGCCGGTGGTGCCGGGGCGCGGCGTGGCCGTCCTGCGGGGCGTCGGCTTCTTCGGGGCCGCCTTCTTGGTGGGACTCGTCCTCGGCGGTGTCCCCGTCCCAGGGGTGGCCTTGCCGGTCGTCGTCCTCGGAGTGGTCTTCGGGGCCGCCTTCGTCGGCGTGCTCTTCGGGGTCGTCTTCTTCGGGGCCGGGCCGCCGCTCGTCCGCCAGCTCTTGCCGCAGCCGACGCAGTCGAGCCGCCGTGCCGGGTTGGTGGCGCGGCACGCCGAGCACTCCCAGTCACCGGAGGGGCGCGCGGGTGAGGGGCGTCTCGCCGCCGGGCGGGGCGGGGTGGGGGCCGCCGGGGCGGGGGTCTCCCCGATCGGTACCTTGCGGGTCGACTCGCAGATGACGCAGGGCTTCGCCCCCGCCTCGGTGTTGCTGCCGCAGTCCTTGCACTTCCACTTGGCAGAGCCCGCCACCCCGTCGTCCCTCCTATCGGTCGCTGTTGACCGGGCGTGCCATCACGTCCCGGAAGAGTTCCTCGGACCTCGGCCCGACGTGGTTGACGATCCAGGCGGGCCCTCCGGGGACCCGCTCGAGTTCGGCCTCGTCCGGGGCCGTCTCCGTCTCCGTCGCCTTCCGCGTGCCGACGCCGGAGACGGTTCCCTCCCCGGCACCGGCACCGGCACCGGCACCGGCACCGGCACCGGCCTCGGCCTCGGCCCCGATCGCGGTCTTCGCCTCCCCGTGCGCTCCGGCCTCGTCCGGTACGGAGTAGTCCGACCAGAGCATGGTCACGAAGCGCCGCGCCTGCTCCACCGCGCCGGGGGGCACGTCCACGCGGATCACCACCGACTCGGTCCCCAGGGCGACGCCGGGGAACCGGAACCGGAAGACGAGCCGGTGTGCCTCGCCCGCCGCCTTCGGCTCGTGGAGCGAGACCGAGACGCAGTCCGTCGTTCCGGCCTCGAAGACGCTTCTCCCGATCCAGACGAACTGGAGGCCGTCACGCCCCAGGGACAGGTGGAACCCGTCCCACTCCAGACTCACAGGCTGTTCGCGATGGTCTCGATGATCTCGTCCATCTCGAACTCCTCAAGGCCCTCGCCCGCCTTGGAGGCGAAGTGCAGGGTGAGGTCCCAGTCCTCGGCGATCGGGTCGGACCAGGGCGCCTCCTCCGGTGCGAAGAGGACGAGACGCTTGGCGGACTGCTCCATGACCGAGGTCTGGCTGCGGGCGTAGCCCCACTGCTCGAACAGCTCGTCCATGCTGCGGGGGATGTGCCGCGGGTAGGTGGCCGCGTCCGCGCCGACCGTACCGAGGGCGTGCGCGGACGCGTCGGTGAACATCACGATCACATGGCGCCTGCGGTCGAGCCCGGTCTCCCAGGGGGAGTTGATGGCCAGGGCGAGGGCCTCAAGGCCGGACTCCGGGTAGTCACCGCCGCCTCCGGCCTCGATACCGCTGACGAACTGCTCGAACTCCCGTGCCTGGGCCGGGAGATGGAGGAAGTCCGTCTCCTCGATCGCGTCCGTGGGGTCGTCGCCGAAGTCGCGGAAGGCGATGACCTTCAGCCGCAGCTGGCTGATGGACTTGCCCTTCTTGGCCATCACGTCGTCGAGGCGCTGGTGGAACTGGAGGGCGCTCGACTTCACCGTGCCGAGGACGGGGTGCATGCTGCCGGTGGCGTCGATGCACAGGGCGATGTCGACGGCGTACTGCAGATTGCCCTGGTACTGCCCGCGGGCGTCGCTCATGGTGGTTCTCCTTGTCAGCGGGGACGGCGGTCGCCGCGGCGGCCGCCGAGGTTGATGTGGACGCGGGACGTGCCCGGCGCGGGGGAGGGAGCGGGTGCCGGTTCCGCCGCCGGAGCGGGGGCCGGTGCCGGCGCTTCGGGCGCCGGGGTCTCGGCGGTCTCCTTGCGCCGCCCGAAGGTGGACTTGATACGGCTGGGGCGGCGCCCTTCCGCCGGGGGTGCGGGAGCGGGCGCGGTCGCGGGCCTGGGCGCCGGGACCCCCGGGGCTGTCGTGCCGGGCCGACGGTGCTGGAGCGTGCACACGGCGGGGTCGGAGAGCGCCGCGAGGAAGGCGGCGATGTCGGGACGGGTACGGGGGTCGGCGGCCGTCATCCGGCGCAGCAGGTCGAGCAGCTCGTCGGAGAGGCGTGGGTCGAGCCGGAGTTCCTCCCCGGCGTTCACGGCGTCCGCGGGCGAGCCGAACCTCTCGTCGTACGAGGGGAGGTGCCCCACCACGTACAGATGGGTCATCAGGCCGAGCGCGAAGATGTCGACGGCGCAGGTGAGGTCCTTCGGGCCCGCCGATCCGTCGTCCTGGAGGTAGCGCCGCCACTCCGGGGCGCCGTAGACCGAGTCGCCCGAGATGTCGTCCGGCTTCGGCGGGTCCCCCGAGTCGTAGGAGTCGTCGAAGTCGATGAGCCGCGCCGAGTGGAACGCGGCGCCCTCCCGCTTCTGCACCAGCACGTTCAGCGGCTTGAGGTCCCCGTGGACCGTGCCGGTCTCGTGGAGCTGCTTGAGGCTCGCCCCGAGCGTCTTGAGCAGCACCGTCTTCGGCCGTGGCTCAAGGGTGTCGGGCTGTTCGAGGCTGGAGGTGTCGATCCGCTCGGTGACCTTGTAGTAGGTGCTGCCCTGGTGGAAGAAGTCGGTGGCGAGCACGAGGTTGCCCCCGCCGAGCGTGTCCGGACGCAGCCGCTTCATGATCTTGCGGTGCCGCTGCTCGAACTCCCGGGCGACCTCGCGGCGGATCCGCACGCTGTTGGAGTCGGCGGCGTCGTCGCGGGGGCGTTTGGGTTCGAGGAACTGTTTGATGAAGTACTGGCCCCCGTCCTTCTCGGCGAAGGCCCAGATGCACTTGCCCCCGTTGGCGTTGGTGGGATCGGTGACGACGCGGTAGCCCGCGATCGTGTCGCCCTTCTTCATCGGCGCTCCTCGGATGCGGGCGGCAGATAGGTCTCGTATCCGGCGCGGTACGTCTGCCAGCTCTGGTCCTGCCAGGCGCGGACGCGGGCGTGCGTCTCGCGTTCGTCCTCCGGCCCCGTGGCCGAGTCGACCGCGCCCGGGGCGGGCCGGTCGAGGGCGGCGGGTCTGCCCCGCAGATGCCGTTCGATCAGGGCGTCGAACCGGCGCTCGTAGGCGCGGCGCAGCTGCGCGAAGTCGCGGTGGCCGATGGCGAGCAGCGCGAGCGAGGCGTCGTCCGCCGTGTAGGCCTGCACCTCGCGGCGCAGCAGGTCGGCCCACTCGTACTCGCTGCCCGCCTCGCGCAGGGTGCGCAGGAGCAGGTACTCGAAGTCGGCGGGGGTGTGCACGTAGCCGAAGTACCCGTCCGTCGCCGCCACCAGGACGCAGGGCAGGTCGAACGACGCGATGTACTGCGTGTCGATGGTGAACTCCCGGTCCGCGCAGATCATGTTGGTCATCGGCGGGTCGGAGCGCAGCAGTTCCAGCGCGTCGCTCTCACGGGTGTGGTCCCGGGTGAGGACGTGCAGTCCGCTCCCGGGCGAGAGCACGTACGCCCGCGAGTCACCCGCCCACAGGGGGCGCAGCGCCAGGGAGTTGCGGTCGTCCCGGATCTGGTAGTGCACGGCCGCGAGGGTGGTGGGCAGTTGTCGGCGCATGGTGCCACCGATCTTGCTGCGGCGCTGCGGGGCCTTCGCCAGGAACCAGTCCAGGTACTGGTGCAGGGAGTCGGGGCCGCCGTCCTCGGCCTCCCGCGCCACCTCGTGGAACCAGCAGTCCGTGGCCAGGCGGGCGACCCGGGCGCCGACCCAGGCCGAGGTGTGCGTGGTGCCGTCCGGCCCCTGCCACACGGGGGTGGAACCGGCGCCGCCCGATCCGTCGAACACGGCGATCACGCCCTGGTGGGTGCCCCAGTGGTGGACGACGAAGGGTTCGGCGTCCTCCCCGTGCCCGGGGACCCGCTCGGTCCACACGGAGAGCGCGTGCACGCGGGTGTCCTCCCCCTCCGTAGCCCAGACGGCCTGTGGAGGCTGCGGGCGGGGACCCTCCGCGGTCGCCGTCGCCGGCGCCGGCGGAGCACCTGCGGAGGCGGCCATGGGCCCCGGCCCGATCTCCGGACCGAGGTGCGGTACGGAGGCGGGCGGGGATACGGCGTGCTGCCGCGGGTCCGTGGCCGCGGGGGGCCCGGTCGGCGGGGGCGGTCCCTGCGGGGCGGGTACGTGCGGCCACCCGTCCAGGTGGTGCGAGGGCCCGGCGTGCCGTGCCCCGTGGTCGTGGTCTGCCATCAACGCTCCCTGTCGGGTCCGGGCCGAGGAGTGTCCCGCCTGGTGGTGCCCCGCACCCTGCTCACCCGGGGTGGCGCCCCTTCCACGGCCGACCCGCCGGGCTCCACCCCACGCGCCCCGGCGTCGGCCGCCGCTCCAGGCCGGTCCCGGTCCCGGCCCACGCCCGGGTCGGAACCCGGCCGGTCCCGGTCCCGGCCCGCCCTCGGGTCAGGCAGCGGCTCGTCCTCCGGTGGACCGGCGTACCCGGGGCGCGCGGCGCTCCGTGGCGCCCCGCCGTCCCGGCCCCGTCCGTCGGGGTCCGCCGCGCGCCCGGTGCGGCGGCCGGAGCCGTACCCCTCCGAACGCCCCGAGCCGTACCCCTCCGTGCGCCCCGAGCCGTACCCCTCCGTGCGCCCGGAGCCGTACGCCCCCGACACCCGCCCGCCGGGCCGCGCCGGGCCCGCCTCCCCGGGGCCCGTGCCCCGAGCGTCCGTGTCCGGGTCCGCCGGGACGTCCTCCCGCACGACCTCGCCGCGCAGCGGTCCCCGGCGCTCGCTCCCGGTCTCCCGCGCCGGGCCCAGCGCGGGGGCTGGGTCCGTGGTGCGGGCGAGGGAGCCGCGCAGCCGGCCGCGTCTCGCGGCCCCGTCGAAGAGGCCGTCCCGCTCGCGCAGGACCTCCTCCAGGACGGTCCGCTCCAGTTCGGCCTGCTCGAAGGGCTCCCGGTCCGAGTCGCCGCGCTCCAGGACCAGGCGCATGATCTCGCGCCGTGCCTCGTTCTTCTCGGCCTCGTTCTTCTCGATCCAGGTGAGGGCGGCCCGGGGGCCCTCCTTCTCCATGATCTCGGCGATCAGGCCGTCGAGGCCCTCCTCGCGGATCATGTCGAGGTGCCGTCCGCGCCGCATCCCGGCGAGCCGGGTCTCCCGGACGACGTCCCGGTACTCGCGGCCGCTGGTGGCGATCTCGTCCTCGTCGACGAGGAGTTCGACGTGCACGTTCCGCAGGCGGACGGCGTCGTCGCCGGTGAAGCCGGTCACCGTCCCGTTCAGCGCCCGCTCCGCCTGGTGGAACTCCGCGATGTCGTAGTCCCGCGCGACCTCGCGGAGCGTCTTGCGCAGGTAGTCGAAGAGCGTCGCGCTCATGTCCCGGATGCCCCGCGACACGACCTGCGCGGGGTCGGCGACCCGGCACACCAGGTCGACCCGGCTGCGGAAGGAGAACGTGGGGTCACGGCTGAGGAGCGGGATGTCGAGCACGAGCCGGTGCTCGGTCATGTCGACGGTGAACATCCCGCTGTACGCGCCGAAGCGCGAGGACGGTATCTCCTCCCCGCTGCGGATGGTCAGGGACGGGCCGCTGTCCCGGACCAGGACCAGGGCGCGGCCGGGCTGCGGCGGCCGTACGGGGCTCGTCAGCCGCCACTTGGGCAGCTCCTCGTAGGACGTCACCGGGTCGTAGGTCTGTGCTTCCACCGGTTCCTCCCCCTTCCTCGGGGCGTGTCGCTCAGGTCGTACGGGCCAGGGCCGCGTGGAGAAGCGCGGCGTTGGCGGAGGGCGAGTCGCGGTCCCGTGCCCACGTGTCCAGCCACCACAGCAGCCGCTCGCGGTGGGAGCCGCGTTTGCGGGAGATGTCCCACAGGAGGCGGTTCAGGGCCTCAAGGGTGCGCCGGCCGCCACGGGCGGCGTAGACGTCGATCCAGTCGCGCAGGGCGAGGAGCGCCTTGTCCTGCATCGGTCGGCGGGCCAGCGCGCGGGCCCACAGTTCCGCGACGGCTTCCTCGTGGTCGGGGAGGCCGCTCAGCAGCAGAGGCACTCCGGACACGCCGTCCACCGGTCCGTCGCCCGTCGGTTCGTACGGTCGTCCCGCCGCGAAGAGGAACGCGGAGAGCGACTTGACGACCATGGGGGAGAGGTCCTGCGGCTCGGACCAGTCCAGATAGGCGTCGAGCAGTTCGCCCGCCCGCCCCTGGTGCACGAGGTGGACGCCGCCCCACGCCACGGACGGGAGGGTGCCCCAGTCGCCGTCCCGGTCGAGAGCGTCGTGCAGCACGGCCACGGCCCGCTCGGGCGCCTTCCGGCCGAGGAGTCCGCCCGCCGTGTTCGCGGCGGTCCCCGCGAGCCGGCGCTGCCGGACCGAGCTGCCGCCGCGCGCCCAGCCGTGCAGCAGGTTCCACACCGTCTCGGCCGAGTCGTCGCGGCTTCCGGCCACGCCGAGCGCGGTCGCGGCGGCCTGGCGCAGCTGCCAGGAGTCCGACGCTGCCCAGGCGGTGAGGAAGCGGTGCACGGCGTAGTGGTGGTCGGCCCAGGCGAGGATCCCGGCGGCGACGGCCGCACGGGCGCGGACCTCCAGGTCGCTGTGGTCGAGGAGCCGGCGCAGCCAGGTGAGCAGGGCCTCGCGCCAGCCGTCGAGTCCGGTCCAGGCGTAGATCAGGACGACCTGGCCGAGCATCGCGTTCCGGAAGCGCACCCGGGGCGGTCCGAAGCCGTCGGCGTCGAGACGGATCCACTGCTGCTCGTCGCCCAGCCGGTCCCTGAACCGTACGTCGGGCAGGGCGGGTTCGGGCACGGCGAGGGCGGCGCGGAGCTTGACGGCGGCCTCGGCGACGGTGAGGTAGCCGCTGTCCTCCAGGACGGCGGCGGCGAGGGCGAAGGCCACCGCCTCCGGGTTCCGGTGCCGGTCGAACCAGGTCCTGACCTGGTCGCTCGGGTCGCGCAGCGCGGCGGCCGCCGCGGCCACGTCCCGGCCCGCGGAGATGTCGGCGGCGAGGCGCGCGGCGTGCCGGGCCGCGGGCATCTCCCGGAGGGCGGCGACGACCCCTTCGGAGTCGAGCATCGCCCGCAGTTCGGCGCGGGCCTCGGGCGGGCCGCCGTGGCCGAGCACCCGCAGTTCGAGGACGGCCACCGGGTCGACGGGTGCGAGGGCGTGCACGGCCACCGACTCGGCGCCGTCGCCGCGCACGGCCACGGCGAGGTCCTGGCCGCCGGTGAGGACCAGATGGCAGCCGTGGGCGCGCAGGGCCGCCACGACGGCGGGAAGCCGGCGGGGGAGTGCTTCGAAGTCCCGCGCGCCGGCCGCCCCGTCCTCGACGGTGACCAGGTATCCGCTGTCCTTGGCCGGTGGTTCCCAGTCGGGGGCGAGGACGGAGACCGGGTCGAGGAGCCGGTGGCAGGCGCCGCCGCCGTCGGCGCCCCCCAGGGCGAGGGCCTCGGCGAGCAGATTGACGGCGGCGGCCTCACGACCGCTGCCGGACGGCCCGGTCAGGACGAGGAGCCGCCGCTCGCCCAGGGCGGTGAGGGCGGATTCGTATCCGTCGGGCTGCACGAACAGCTCGGTGTGGTCGACCAGTTCGGCCGCGCCCAGCGGCAGCACGGACCCGCCGCCCCGGTGGGCGGCGCGGCCGGACCGCTCGCCCCCGGAGTGGAAGCCGCCACCGAAGCTGACGGTGTCGTTGAAGAGGGCCAGCGTGCCGATCCGCGTGCCGGACGCGTCGGCGTTGAGGCGCTGCGCGATGAGGTCCGCGATGGCGCCCGCCTTCTGCGCGTCGGACCGTTCGGCGTCGTCGGACGCCGAGCCCTCCGTGAGGGAACGCAGGGCGTCGGACTCGCTGACGGGCCCGTCCTGCTCCGTGACCCCGGCACGCGGCTCACTCTCCGGCACCCCTTTCGGGGCGTCGGAGGGGGAGGGCGGTGCGGGGGCGGGATCGGAGCGGACACTCGTACCGCCGGACGACGGATCGGCGGTGGATTCCTCGCTCATGGCACAGGTCTTCCGGGGTGGGTCGGCGAAGGGCGGCGCGCGGACGGCCGTCCTTCTCTGAGCGGGGTCGGACGGACGTCGTTACGAGACGTTCCAGTCGCCCTGGATCTCGACCTTCTCGTTGAAGATCTGAGCGTTCTTGATCAGTGCGGCGCTGACCTGGGGGCCGCCCCGGCCGGAGGCCGCCACGGCCTCGTCGACCAACTGCCTCAGGTCGCTCTCGAAGGCACGGTCACGCAGCATGTGCGCCGTGAGCATCCGCTCCAGGTCCTGCTGGCCGGTTTCGTCGTCCGGCGTGTCGGTCACGCGCTCCAGCGCGGCCTCGGCGTCGCCGTCCCCGCGGAAGCGCTCCCGGATGCGGGCGATCAGCCGCGCCCCACCGGTCCAGCCGCTCCGCCCGGCCTCCTGCCCCGTGGCTTCCAAAGCACCCTTGACCACGAGCGCGACGCCCGCCGCCGCGATGGCCGTCAACGGATCCATGAGTTCCCCCGATTGTTCCCGCACGCACCCCATGCGCACGTGAGGCCATTCAAGTGCTCACCACGTGGGACGCCAGGGGTTCCGTGAACAATGACCGAAAGCCGTCGGCCCGTCGCGGTGCGCAATGGCCGGATCTCGCTGGACGACCGGGAGGAGGCAGCCGCTCAGTGGACGGAGAAGCCGCCGTCCACGAAGAGGGACTGGCCCGTCACGTACGCGGACGACGTGCTCGCCAGGAAGACGGCCGCGCCCGCGAAGTCCTCGGCGAGACCGTTGCGGCCGACCATCGTGCGGGCCGCGAGGGCGGCGACGCGCTCCGGGTCGGAGGAGAGACGCTGGTTGAGCGGGGTCATCACGAAGCCGGGGACCAGGGTGTTGCAGGTGACGCCGTACGGGGACCAGGCCTCGGCCTGCGAGCGGGCGAGGGACTCCAGGGCGCCCTTGGACACTCCGTACGCCCCGCTCTGCACGAAGGCCCGGTGCGCCTGCTGCGACGTGATGTGGATGATCCGCCCGAAGCCGCGCCCGGCCATGCCGGGCCCGAAACGCTGACCGAGGAGGAACGGGGCCTCCAGATTCACGGTCATGGTCGTGTCCCAGACATCGTCGCCCAGCTCGTGGAGCGGCGGACGGAGGTTGACCCCCGCCGAGTTGACGAGGATGTCGGGCTCCCCGAAGACGGCCGCGGCCTGCTCGGCCGCCGCCTTGATCCCCGTACGGGTGCTCAGGTCGGCGCTCACCCACGCGGCCCGGCAGCCGTCGGCGGTCAGCTCGTCGACCGTCGCGACGAGTTCGGCCTCCTTGCGGGCCACGATCACGACACCCGCCCCGGCGCGCGCCAAGGCTCCGGCGATGGCACGCCCGATGCCGGAACTGCCGCCCGTGACGAGGGCGGTGCGCCCTTCGAGGGAGAAGAGGCCGGAGAGGTAGCCGCCGGGGGTGGTGCTCATCGTGTCGCTCCTCGCGTCGTGCGTGTACCCGCCCGTCCGTGGGCGATGGAGGGCGGGTACACGCATCTTCTCAGACGCGATGCGGACACGACTCAGCCCAGGTGGGCGAGGAATCCCGTCCAGGCGTCGGGCGCCACGGCGAACTGGGGACCGTCCGGGACCTTGGAGTCACGGACGTGGACGGTGGAGGGGCAGGCGGCGACCTCGACGCAGTCGTCGCCGCTGCCGCCGCTGTAGCTGGACTTGTGCCAGGAGAGGGCGACTTCGACGCAGTTGTCGCCGCTTCCGCTGCTGTAGCTGCTCTTGAACCAAGCCAGGTCTGTGGTGCTCATGTTGCTCCTCGCATCTCCCGCAACAGGCTCGCGGACTCCTCTGCGGAAAGAGCCTGTGCCCGCATCCTGGCATATCGCTTCTGGAGGATGCTGACTACTTTGGCGTCGGGGATGAGCTGTCCGGTCTCCTGGCCCTCGCAGTAGGCGAACCACTTGTTCTCCTGGGTCTCCAGGAGGCACAAGGGGCCGTTGAGGCCCGCGTGGTGCCCGCGTGTCTGCGGCATGATCTGCACGTCGATGTTGCGCCGGGCGCAGATGTCGAGGATGTGGTCGATCTGCTCTCGCACGACCTCCGGACCGCCCGTCTGGCGGCGTAGTACGTGCTCCTCGATGATGAAGCTGTAGATCGTGTGGGGGCGGTCCGTGAGGAGCTTCGTCCGTGCGACGCGGGTGGTGAGGAGGGACTCGATCTCATCGTCCCCCAGCGCCGGAATCTGCTCGTCGAACAGCGTCTTCGCGTACGAAGGCGTCTGGAGCAGCCCCGGTACCAGCCGGTTCTCGTACGTGTAGAGCGTGACCGCCTCCGCCTCCAGCTTCGCCCACTGGCGGAACCAGCTCGCGAGGCCCGGCTTGCGCGCCAGGTGCTTCGCCGCCGCCCGGATCACCCCGAACGCGTCGAGCACCCGCTCCGCGCGCTCCACGAAATCGGCGGAGGGTAAACGCCGCCCCTGCTCGATCGAGGCGATCGTCGGCACCGAGTACCCGACCATCGGCGCGAACTGCTCCTGCGTGAGGCCGGCCCGTCTGCGGAATGCCTTGACCACCTCCCCGAAGGCCTTCAAGCTGTCCGACGTCTCCGGCTCGCTCCCGTAGGGAGCCGCGTCCGTCACTTCGCCCGGAACCTCGTCCGTCACCCCGGCCACCTCCCGCACCCGTGCACTCGCACTGAACGCGACCATGCTCACGGGTAGTGACCGGTACCGTCCAGAGGGTGAACCCGTACGCTGTCGCAGCGTACGGGTTTCTGAGCTGGTACCCGGTCCTGTGCGACGCCACATTGGCCCCATGACCTCCCCCATGACCCGCGAAGTGCCGGTCACCGTACGTGTGTTCGTCCAACGCTTCAGCTCCACCCCACGAGGTGCCCGGCTCGCCCGCCGACTCGCTCTCCACCAACTGCACCGCTGGGACTTCCCGTACGGCTCCGACACCTCCGACACCGTCGCGCTGCTCGTCGCCGAACTCGCCGCCAACGCGGTGACGCACGGCCGGGTGCCCGGACGGGACTGCGAGCTGAGGCTCTCGTACACGCCGGGACTGCTGCTCCAGATCGACGTCTCCGACACGCGGGGCGAGCGCCGGCCGCCCGCGGGGCCGGCGGACCCGGTCCCCGCGCCTGACGGCGAGGGCGGGCGCGGGCTGCTCATCGTCGGGGCGCTGGCGTCACGGTGGGCGGTACTCGACCGCGTACCGGTCGGAAAGACCGTACGGGCCGAGCTCGACCTCGGTCCTGGTTGCCGACATCGGGCAGCCGGACGATGACCGGAGTGCCGACAACGCCCGATGACGCCGGCGAACCGGCCGCATAGCGTCGGGGACGGGACGGACACGACCGGAGGGGGGTTCGGGACATGACCGAGGGAGCTCTCGGAGTGCGGGCGGGGTTCTACCTGTCGGTGGTGCTCGCGCTGCTCCTCAGCGCGCTGGCGGGCCTCGTCGCGCACCCGGCGGCCCAACACCTCCGCTCCCTCCGGGACGGCGAGCGGGCGCAGGCGACGCTGACGACGAACGGCCCGTGCATGGCGGGCGGATGCACGGTCTCCTTCGAGGTCGGGGGGCGGATCGTGGAGGCGGAACTGCCGGTCGGGAGCGGCGGCAGGTACAGCTCGGCCGGCACCCGCATGGACGTCCGGTACCGAGCGGACGATCCGCGGGTGGTCGCCCGCGAAGAGGACCTCGGCGGCGGCGGGATGGCGGTCCTGGCCGCGATGTCGGGCGCCGCCGCCCTGCTCTTCGCGGCGCTCTCGGCCTGGTCGGCGGTCACCGTGCTCCGACAGCGACGCGCACGGCCCACGGCCCCCGGGCGTCAGTCCGGGGGCCGTGGGCCGCTGTAGCCGGGCATACGAGCGAGGTGCTCGATCCGTCAGGACGGATCCTGGTTACATCGGGTCGGGGAAGATGTCGGTGATGCTCCAGGCGACGCTGAAGCAGGGGTAGAGGGAATCGGCCTCCGACTCGGTGTCCAGTGTCTGGAGCGCGAGGATCTGGCTCATGGATGCTCTCCGCATTCTTCTCGGGGTGGTGGTGGTCGGTCACTGCGTACCCGGGCACGGAGCTGCTCGCCGCCGTGCCCGGGCGTTCAGGGGACGCCCGCCCGGAGCCCTCGGCCGAGTGCCGGGACCCGGGGACGCGCCTGGTGGGGCTCGGTCAGGAGCGGGCCGGACAGCAGGCGGTGGAGGGCCAGCAGGACACCGGCCCCGCCGCTGGACAGGTCGGCGGTGAACCGCTGCGAACCCGCTCCGAGGAAGCGGACACCCCGCCGGTACGGAACGGCGTACTTGAGCAGGCCGGTCGCGGCGTGCACGGCGTCCCGGCGGGCGTCGGCCGTGCCGGTGAGCTCGGCGTGCCCGGTCAGGACCCAGGACAGTCCGGCCAGCCCCCGGTACAGTCCGGCCTCCTTCGTGGCGCGGGAGACCCGGATGCCGGCGACCAGCCTCGGCAGCGCCGCGGCGCAGCGCTCGTCCGGCGCGGTGGCCACATAACGGGTGAGTACGGCCGCCACACCGGCCGCGCCCGTGGCCAGGTACGGCATGGCACGGGTGAGCCGCGCGTCGTCCGAGAGGGACAGCGTGCCGTCGTCCAGCGGAAAGGTCCGGTCCAGTTCCTGGTGGAGCAGGACGCGGCCCGCCTCCAGGTAGCGGCCGTCGTCGGTGGCGCGGGCCAGGCGGTGCAGGAAGAGGGCGAGCCCCGAGCGCCCGTGCAGCAGACCGCGGGCGTCGTGCTCGCCGAGGGTGGCCGGCAGGTCGGAGGTGCTCAGGAGGCCGTCCCCCGCCGCCGCGGCCCGCTCCAGATGGCTGCTCTCCCCGGTCAGCCGGTGCAGGGCGAGCCAGCCCAGACCGACCCCGGCGCGCCCGCCGGCCAGCGTGCCGCAGGAGGCCGTGAGCGGGTGGTCGTCGGCGTCCCGGAGCAGGTCGACGGCCTCGTCCGGCGAGCCGAGAGCGGCCAGTACCCGGGCGATACCGGCCGAGCCGACGAGCAGGCCGGGCGGCAGCGTGTCACGCTGCGCCAGCGTGTCGCGGCGCAGCCGTTCCCGGATCTCCTCCGGCACCGCGACCCCGGCGCGGTGCAGGGCGTGCACCACCCCGGCCGTGCCGTAGGCCAGGCACAGGGTGTTGGTACGGAACGCCTCGGGCGAGGGCGGGAAGGCCCACTCCGGCCGGTCGGCGTCAGCCGTCTCCAGCAGCCCCGCGGCCACCTCCTCGGCCAGCCGGGTGAGGCAGCCGCGCGGATCGGCGTCCAGCTCGGCGGGGGAGGGCAGGCGGTCGGGACCGTCCTGGTCCCGAGCCCGCTCCTCCGGCAGGTGGAAGGCGGTGGCCCGCTCCCACAGGTCCCGCGGCGGAGCCGTGTCCGCCAGGTCGCGGCGCAGCAGCGCGAGGTTGGCGGGCGCGTGTTCGGCGATCTCGTGGAACGGCGCCAGGAAGGCGAACGCGACCGCCGACACGCCGTACCGGTCCTGCAGCAGCGGATCGGTGCGGGCCCGGAGCAGCCCGGGGGGCGGCGTGAACCCCGGGGTGCCCATCCCGGAGGGCGCCTCGTCCAGCGCCGACGCCGCCTCGAAGTCCACCAGCCGGATCCCGCCCGCCGGTGTGACCATGACATTGCCCAGGCTGAGGTCGCCGAACCGGAAACCGGCGGCGTGCACCCGCTCGACGGAGGCGTCCAGCGCGGCCAGCAGGTGCCGGCACGCCTCGTGGTACGCGGCGACGGACTCCGCCGTGCGGTCGGCGCGGGCCAGCGGCGTGGACCGGCTCAGCCAGCCCACCAGCGGCTGCCCGGCGACGTACTCGGTGACGAGGAAGTCGTGCTCCCACTCCGTGAAGTGGTCCAGCGGTTCAGGCCCCACGCCGGGGGCGGACGCGTGGAGCTCGCGCAGCACCCGGTACTCGTGCCGCAGCCGCTGCTGCGCGTCGGTCCCGTCGAAGAGCAGGCCGTTGTGGGCGCGGGCCTCCTTGACGAAGACGGCGCGGCCCGTCCGCCGGTCCCGGGCCTGGTAGGCGCCGCCGGCGTTGCTCAGGCGCACCGCGCGGGTCACCTCGTAGTCGCGGATCAGGATCGGGCCCGTGTGCGGCTCCTCCTCCCGCTCGACGAAGGGGTCCGTGATCCCCGCGGGCAGGTGCCAGGCGGGCAGCCGCGGGTCCACGACCTCGCGGCCGGAGCCGTCTCGGACCAGCCCCTCCCGGGTGCCGTCGGCGCGCAGCCGGCTGCGGGCGCCGAAGGAGCCGTAACGGTAGTGGACCGTCCGCGAGTCGCGGAAGCGCCGGTCGGTGAGGACGTACGGCCCCTCCTCCCCGTCGAGCGCGTCGCGCAGACGTTCCAGCAGCCGCCGGGCGGTCGCCGTGTCCGGGGGGTAGACGGCGCAGAACTTGCCCGACTGGGCACGGCCCGAGTGTTTGTGATGGAGGAACAGGAAGAAGAGCCTGGCGCTGAGGTGCTTGAACGGCACGCCTTCGGAGAAGCAGATCCCCGCGACCGTGTCGAGGACGTCCTGCGCCCGGTCCAGCCGCGCCGACACGTGGATCTTCCAGCCCTGCTCGGCGAGCCCGGTCCGCGGACCGCCCCAGACCGTCCAGATGCCCTGGGCGGCGCCGTTCCAGCCGGGTGGCACCCGACGGGGGGCGAAGCGCGGCCCGGGGTCGGCCACGCTGGGCAGCGGCAGGTGGTACTCCCGGTCCGCGAGCGCTTCGCCGAAGCCTTCGAGCACGGGATCTCCTCGCGGGGTGGTCGTGGTGGCGGCCGCGACGGCCGTGCCAGACGCTAGGACCGGCGGGTATGGAAACGGTTCGTCGGCGGCATGCGACCGGTATCGGGCGGGTTCGCCCTCGTCGGGACGTCTGCGCTGAGTTCGGGGCGTCTGCCGTGAGTTCGCCCTGCCCGTGCAGGAGGGGCTGTCGGCGTCCCCGCCCCCGACGTCGGCCACCGTTCCGCACGGCATCCGCGGTCCGCCCGCAGGTCCCCCGCACCACCGGCCCTCCGCCGGACGGGCAGGCCCGGGAGCCTGCCCGGCCGGCGGCCCCGGGCGGCAGCGGATGCCGGTCACGGATGCCTGGTCACCTCGCGCCGGTCACCGCACGCCGGTCACCTCGCGCCGGGCACACGATCCGGAGCCGTCGCCGGAGCCGGGGCGTACCCCGCCGGGCGGGTCGTGAACGTGCCACGGCCCTGGGTGCGGCCGCGGAGGCGGGACGCGTAGCCGAAGAGTTCGGCCAGCGGGACCGTCGCCGCCACCACCGCCGTACCGGAGCGGGTCGTCTGGTCCGTGACCCGGCCCCGGCGGGCCGCGAGGTCACCGAGAACCGTCCCCACGGACTCCGCCGGGACGGTGACCGTGACGTCGGCCACCGGCTCCAGGAGCGTCACGGCGCTCGCGCGGAGCGCCTCGCGGAGCGCGAAGCGGCCCGCCGTGCGGAACGCCATCTCCGAGGAGTCCTTCGGATGCGTGGCACCGTCCGTGAGCGTGACCCGGACCCCCGTCACCGGGTGCCCGCCGAGGGGGCCCTCCACGAGGGCGTCCCGGCAGCCGGCCTCGACCGCGCGGACGTACTCCTGGGGGACACGCCCGCCCGTCACCGTGGAGCGGAACTCGAACTCCTCGGCCGAGTCGGGCCCCAGCGGTTCGAGGTCGACGACGACGTGCGCGAACTGTCCCGCCCCGCCGTCCTGCTTCACATGGCGGTAGAGCAGGCCGGTGACACCCTTCGCCACCGTCTCCCGGTACGCGACCTGCGGACGGCCGACCGTGACATCGAGGCCCCGGTCGCTCCGCAGCCTCTCCACGACGACCTCCAGATGCAGTTCACCGAGCCCCGAGAGGACCGTCTGGCCCGTCTCCGGGTCGGAGCGCACGACCAGCGACGGATCCTCCTCCGACAGCCGGGCGAGCGCCGTCGCCAGGCGGCCGGTGTCCGTGCCGCGCCGGGCCTCCACGGCGACCGAGACCACCGGGTCGGCGGTCATCGGCGGTTCGAGGACGACCGGCGCGCCCGGCGCGCACAGCGTCGCACCGGCGCGGACCGTCTTCGGCCCGACGACGGCGACGATGTCACCGGCGCGCGCCACGTCGACCTCCGTCGCCCGGTCGGCCTGGACCCGCAGGATGCGGGCGATCCGCTCGGTGCGGCCGGTGACGGCGTCCAGCACGGTGTCCCCCTTCGTGAGCGTGCCCGCGTAGACGCGGACGTAGGTCATGCGGCCGGTGGCGGTCGCGCTCACCTTGAACGCGAGCGCGGTGAACGGCGCCTCCGGGTCCGCCGGGACCTCCCCGCGCACCGGCGGCATGTCCGACGGCGCCGGGAGGTACGCGACGACGGCGTCGAGCAGCGGCTCGACACCCCGGTTGCGGTACGCCGAGCCGCACAGGACGACCACGGCCTCGCCGCTGAGGGTGAGGTCGCGGAGCGCGTCCGCCAGCGTCCCGTCGGAGAGCGCGGAATCCGCGCAGAACTCCTCCAGGGCGCCCGGATGCAGCTCCGCCACCGTCTCCTCAAGGCGTCGCCTGCGGTGCCGGGCCTCGTCCCCGAGCCCCTCGGGGACCGGTTGCTCGGTGTACGTGTCGGCGCCCTCGGCCCACACGTACGCCCGCATCCGGACCAGGTCCACGACGCCGGTGAAGCCGTCCTCGCGCCCGATCGGAAGCTGGACGGGCAGCGGGACGGTGCCCAGGCGCGTACGGATCGACTCGACGGCGCCGTCGAGTTCCGCGCCCGCGCGGTCCAGCTTGTTGACGAACGCGATGCGCGGGACGCCGTGCCGGTCGGCCTGCCGCCACACCGTCTCGCTCTGCGGCTCGACGCCCGCGACGGCGTCGAAGACGGCGACGGCGCCGTCGAGGACGCGCAGCGAACGCTCCACCTCGTCGGAGAAGTCGACGTGCCCCGGTGTGTCGATCAGATTGATCCGGTGCCCGGCCCAGTCGCAGCTGACGGCCGCGGCGAAGATCGTGATGCCCCGGTCCCGCTCCTGCGGGTCGAAGTCGGTGACGGTCGTGCCGTCGTGGACCTCGCCGCGCTTGTGGATGGCGCCCGTCAGGTACAGGAACCGCTCGGTGACGGTGGTCTTGCCCGCGTCGACGTGGGCCAGGATGCCCAGGTTGCGGACGGCGGTGATGTCAGTGGTGATGCCAGGGGTACGCACGGTCTCGTGCCTTTCGCTGCTGCGTGGGAACAGGGCAGCGCGATTCCCGGACGACGGTCAGGGGTGCGAGGTCGTCACGGGCGGCGATGGCGGGCGCGCAGCCGCCACCGCTCGGCGGAGGAGGCGAGGATCACGTCGTACCGGGTGCGGGAGGAGGACACGGCGACGGCACGGTGACTGCGCACGGTCCTCTCCCCTCGGTCGGACGGCTCGGCGGCGCACCGACCGGTGCGCCGAGACGTGAGTGTAGGGAGACCGACGCGCCGGGCGACAGCGAATTTCGCGAGGCCGGAGAGCGGTGCACGGGTCACGTGCCGTCAGGGTGGGGGCGTGGGACGGGCGAGGGGCCCGTCCCCCCTACGCGCCCGGGTCGGCCGGCTGGAGGAGGTCCCAGCGGTTGCCGTACAGGTCCTCGAAGACGGCGACCGAGCCGTAGGGCTCGTGGCGGGGATCCTCCAGGAACGTCACTCCCGCCGACGCCATCCGGGCATGGTCGCGGGCGAAGTCCTCGGTGTGGAGGAAGAAGCCGACCCGGCCGCCCGTCTGGTTGCCGACGGCGGCCTCCTCGGTCGCGTTCTTGGCGCGGGCCAGGAGCAGACCGGCGTTGCCGAGGCCGCCGACCCCGGCCGCGCCACGCGGACGGACGACGACCCAGCGGGTGCCGTCGCCCCGGTCGGTGTCCTCGACCAGGTCGAATCCGAGGGCGTCGGTGAAGAAGGCGACGGCCTCGTCGTAGTCACGGACGACGAGGGTCACGAGTGCGATGGACGGCATGGGGCAAACGTAATACGGATGAATCTACCCGCGTCAACCGGAGCGCCCGATGTGAGAATGCCCGCCATGGAGCCGAAACAATTCGAGCGCCTCGTCACGCGCGCGCGTGCCCTGGCCGAGCCCGTCCACGGGCAGGGACACCGCCGCCTCCTCGGGCTCGCCGGAGCGCCCGGCTCCGGGAAGTCCACGCTCGCCGCGCGGCTCGTCGACCGGCTCGACGGGCTCGCCGTCCTCGTCCCCATGGACGGGTTCCACCTGGCCCAGGCCGAACTGGAACGCCTCGGCCGGGCCGACAGGAAGGGCGCGCCCGACACCTTCGACGCCGCCGGATACGCCGCGCTCCTCGCCCGGCTGCGCGCCCCCGAACCCGGCACCACCGTCTACGCCCCCGCCTTCGACCGCACCCTTGAGGAGCCGGTCGCCGGGGCGGTCCCCGTCGGCCCCGAGGTCCCGCTCGTCATCACGGAGGGCAACTACCTCCTGCACGACGAGGGCGCCTGGGCCGGAGTCCTCCCCCTCCTCGACGAGGCCTGGTACCTGCACCTGGACGACAGCGTCCGGGTGCCCCGGCTCGTCGACCGGCACGTCCGCTTCGGCAAGGACCGGACCCACGCCGAACGCTGGGTCCACGCCTCGGACGAGCCGAACGCCCACCTGGTGGCGAGGGGCCGGGACCGCGCCCACCTGGTCGTCACGATGAGCTGACCCACCGCCGGGGATCCCCGTACCGCCCACGCCCTAGGCTGCCCGTATGACGAACGATCAGGAGTGGGAGCGCCGCGTCGCCGCCCTCTGGGAGGACCCCGACGCGTACGAGCCCGCCGACTTCCGCGCCCGCGTCGCCGGACTCGCCGCCGAGCGGCCCGCCGACGACGCAGCCGCCCTCTTCGAACAGGCCGCCGCCCACGACTCCACCGGACAGCCCGAGGAAGCCGTCCGCCTCTACCTGCGGGCCCTCGACCAGGGCCTCACCGGGCTCCGCCGCCGCCGGGCCGTCATCCAGCTCGCCAGCAGCCTGCGCAACCTCGGCCGCCCCGACCGCAGCGTCGAACTCCTCACCGCCGAGCGGGCCGTCCCAGCCGATCGGCTCGACCCCGAGGAGGCCGCGCTCGCCGGAGCCGTCGACGCCTTCCTCGCCCTCGCCCTCGCCGACACCGGGCGCGACCGCGAGGCCGCCGCGCTCGCCCTCGGCGCCCTCGCCCCCCTGCTGCCCCGCTACAACCGCTCCCTCGCCCACTACGCCCGCGCCCTGCTCACCGCCCCCGACGGGTCCTGAGCGAACGAACCGTCCGGGCCGGTCACCGAGTTCACCCGGCGGCTGGGGAGCCGCCACCCGCAGTCGCTACGCTGGGCGCAACGGCGACGGAAGGCGGGCTGGCGTGGGGTGGCTGCGACGGGGACCCAGGCGGGACGGCGACGACGCACCGAGGGACCCCGAGTTCGCGTACTTCTCCCAGCGCGAGGCCGCGCTCTTCCGGAGCCGGGTCCGGGAGACCTTCGCGGAACTCGGTCTCGAGGTCACCGTCTACGCCGACCACGTCATCGACGACAAGGGGCGCCGCTTCGGCCTCGGCAACCTGGCCGCCGTCTGCCACCAGGACCGGCGCGGCCCCCGCGTCTGGCCCGGCACGATCGACCGGCACGTCAACCTGGTCGTCCGCGCCATGGACGGCCCCTCCGCGCTCGACACCCTGCCGCCCGAGCAGATCCGCTCCCAGCTCTACCCCCGGGTCGTCAGCGGCGACGGCATCGACGCGGCCGCCTTCGGCTATGCCAGGACCGTCGCCCCCGGCCTCTACGAGATCCTCGCCCTCGACCTGCCGGAGAGCGTCATGATGCTCACCGACGAGGCGCTCGAACGGCTCGGTGACCACGCCCAGCTCCGCGACCGGGCCCTGCGCAACCTGCGCGGCCTGCCCGTCGAGGAGCACGAGACCGTCCGCGACGCCGACGGCATGTGCTTCGAGATCATCCTCGGCGACTCCTTCTACACCGCGAGCCGCGTCCTCGACCTGGACGGCGTCGTCCAGCGCGTGACCGGCCTGCCGCTGGGCGAGCACGGCGCCCTCGTCGCGATGCCCTTCCGGCACCAGCTCGCCTTCCACCCCATCCGCGACACCTCGATCGTCCCGGCCCTCGGCGCGATGGCCTCCTTCGCCGCCTCCGGGTACGAGGACGTGCCCGGTGCCATCAGCCCGTACGTCTTCTGGTGGCGCGGCGGCACGCTCACCCAGCTCAGCGAGCACGACGAGGAACAGGGCGACCTGAGGATCGTCGTCGGCGACGACTTCCAGGAACTCCTGGAACGGCTCATCGCCCAGGGCCCCGACCGCCGCTGAGCGGTCGCGGCGGCCCCCCGCTCCCGGGCAGGATGCTGAACGCCGAGGACGCGCCCGGAAGACCCCCGCAGGACGACGCCGCCGAGACGAAGCCCCGTGCCGGGCGCCGGCGCCGTCGACGAGGTCGTGCCCTTCACCGCCGCCGACTACCGGGCGCGGATGACCCGCGCCGCCGAGTCCGCCCGATTGAGGACGGCGGCGGGCTCCGCTTCGACAACACGCCGCGCGAGCCGGCGATCGTCGAGTGACCGCACCCCGGCGGGTTCAGCCGTCCGTGAGGACGACCGCCGACTCGCCGGGCAGCCGCAGGGCCCCGTCGGCCGCGGGCGTCTCCACCGGCTCCCACGCCGCCAGGACCC
The DNA here is from genome assembly GCF_042716475.1 of Streptomyces sp. NPDC058671. NCBI lineage: Bacteria > Bacillati > Actinomycetota > Actinomycetes > Kitasatosporales > Streptomycetaceae > Streptomyces > Streptomyces sp. NPDC058671. The sequence continues at coordinate 118,831 of NZ_JBHXSA010000002.1, forward strand.
GGTCCCGGCCGTTGGAGCCGAGCGGGATCACCGCCGGCTCCTTGCCCAGGTTGACCGCCACCCGCAGCACCCCCCGCCGGAACACCAGCCAGCGGGCCTGCTCGTCGAAGGCCACCTTCACCCCCGCCAGGTCCGGGTCCGTCAGGTCGGGCAGGGTGCGGCGCAGCGCGATGAGTTCCCGGTGCCAGGCGAGCAACCGCTTGTGCGGGTCCCGCTCGCGCTCCGTCCGGTCGAGGACCGAGCGGTCCCGGGTCGCCGGGTCCTGCGGGTCGGGAACCTCGTCCTCGTCCCAGCCGTGCTCCGCGAACTCCCGCCGCCTGCCCCGCCGTACCGCCTCCGCGAGCTCCGGATCGGTGTGGTCCGTGAAGTACTGCCAGGGCGTCGTCGCCCCCCACTCCTCGCCCATGAAGAGCATCGGCACCGAAGGTCCGGTGAGGACGAGGGTCGCCGCGCAGGCCAGCAGACCGGGGGAGAGGGAACCCGAGAGCCGGTCGCCCAGGGCGCGGTTGCCGATCTGGTCGTGGGTCTGGGCGTAGCCGAGGAAGCGGTGGGCGGGGGTGCGCTCCCGGTCCACCGGACGCCCGTGGTGGCGGCCCCGGAAGGCCGAGTACGTCCCGTCGTGGAAGAAGACGTGCGTGAGCGTCTTGGCGAGCGCCGCCATCGGGGCGCGCGCGAAGTCCGCGTAGTAACCCTGGGACTCGCCGGTCAGGGCGGTGTGCAGGGAGTGGTGGAAGTCGTCGTTCCACTGGGCGTGCAGACCGGTCCCGCCGAGCGCCCGCGGCGCGGTCGTGCGCGGGTCGGCCAGATCGGACTCGGCGATCAGGAAGTGCGTACGGCCCTGCTCCCGCGCCAGCTCGTCGACGGCCGCCGACAGTTCCTCCAGGAACGTCAGTGCCCGGGTGTCGGCGAGCGCGTGCACGGCGTCGAGCCGCAGCCCGTCGATCCGGTAGTCCCGCAGCCAGGCCAGCGCGCTGCCCTGGAAGTACGCCCGGACCTCGTCCGAACCCGGCGCGTCCAGGTTCACCGCGGCGCCCCACGGGGTGTGGTGGGTGTCCGTGAAGTACGGCCCGAAGGACGGCAGATGGTTTCCCGAGGGCCCCAGGTGGTTGTGCACCACGTCGAGGACCACGCCCATGCCGAGGCCGTGGGCCGTGTCGACGAACCGCTTCAGCGCCTCGGGGCCGCCGTACGGCTCGTGCACCGCCCACGGCGCCACCCCGTCGTAGCCCCAGCCCCGCACCCCGGGGAACGGGCACAGCGGCATCAGCTCCACATGGGTGATGCCGAGGCCCGCGAGCTCCCCGAGGCGCGCGGCGGCGCCGTCCAGGGTCCCCTCCGGGGTGAAGGTCCCCACGTGCAGCTCGTAGAGGACCGCGCCGCGCAGCCGCAGCCGCGGGGAGTCGTGCCGCCAGGTGTACGCGGAGTGGTCCACGACCGCGCTGAGCCCGTCGGGCCCGTCCGGCAGCCGGCGGGAGCGCGGGTCGGGCAGGACGGGCCCGCCGTCCACGGTGAAGCCGTACCGGTCACCGTCCCCGGCGGGTACCACGCCCGTCCACCAGCCGTCCCGCTCTGCGTCCCGGTCCAGGTCGTGGCCGGAGCCGTTCAGTTCCAGCGTCACCCGGTCACGGGCGTTCGGCGCCCACACCTCGAAGAGCACGGAAATCCCCTCGTCGACGGTCCAACCACGGTGGGCCCGCGCGTCAGCGCCTGCCCGCCGCGTCCATCCTGGCAGTCAGGACCCTTCCACGCCCGGCGCGTCCCACACGTAGTTGATCGCACGCTCGAAGGTGACATAGCCCGCGCGGGCGAAGGCCGCCGCCATCGGCACGTTCCCCAGGTCCGTCGCCGCCCTGATCCGGGGCACGCCGACGGCGGCCAGGATCCGGGTCCCCTCCGCCAGGATGTCGTCGATGTGGCCGTGACCGCGATGGGCGGGCAGCACGCCGATGTACGCGATGGTGTGGTGGTAGTTGTTCCGCGCGGGCACGACGAAGCCGACCGGCTCGCCGCTCTCCGGCAGCTGCGCCACCCGCCACCACTCACGCGGGGACGCGTACTGCGCGAACTCCTCGTCGAAGTGCAGCTCCGCCGCCTTCCGCGCCGACAGACCCGAGGCCAGATCGGCCTGCCCGTGCGCGTCGAGGGTGCCTTCGAGGACCGGCGTCATCAGCGCGACCAGGTCCTCACGGTCCCGCACCGGGCGGAACTCCAGCCGGCCCTTCGGCTCCGGTACGGGGGTGCCGGGCCGCCACTCCAGCCGGAGCCGCTCGACCAGCGGGCGGGCCCCCGAGCGCTCCAGGACCGAGAAGAGGGACTCCAGGAGGGAACGGGTCTCCGGGACGTCCCGCCAGTCCGCCGGCAGGAACCGCCCGAACTCGGGGCGCCTGACGCCCGCCGGGACCACCGCGGCCGTCGCCGTCTCCAGGAGCCGAAGACCGACCTCCGCACGTTCCCCGGCCGACAGCTCGGGGGAGAGGTCGAAGAAGTCGAGGGCCGCCGGCCGCGCGCCCGCCTTGTTCGTCCACCACGCGATCCGGCCGACGAGCCGGTCGCCGTCGAGCGCCACCCACATCCACTCGGGGACCCGGCGGCCGGCGGCGAGGTCGTCGGCGAGCTCGTGGTCGAGCGAGTAGGTGAGGCGGAGGAACAGATCGAGTTCCTCAGGTCCGGCGAGCGGACGTATGACGAGGTCGTGCGTGGTCGGAGAGGACGCGGTCACGTCGTGGTTCCCCCTGGGGAGCTGTGGTGTGGCGGGACGGCAGACCGTAGCAGCGATCCTGCTGGTCGGGTACGGGGCTTCAGGCGCCCGGCCGGGGTCCCCGGTGTCCGGGTCGCACCCGGGCACCGGGGACCCGGGCGTCCTGGTGCGACCTCGTGCGGGCCGGTCCGCGTCCGGGCCCGAGTGTCCGGAAGGGCCCCACCCGGGGGCCCTTCTGGACACTTCGGGCCCGACGGACCGACAATCACGGATGTGACGACCCCTTTCGAGCTCCCGGCGAACTCACCTCGGCTCACCGACGCCGAGCGGGACCGCGCGCTGGTGCTGCTCCGTGAGGGCGCCGCTCAGGGCCGCCTCTCGCACGACACCTTCCTCTTCCGGATGGAGCGCGCGCTCCAGGCCCGGCGGCCGGACGAACTCGACCTCCTCACCGCCGACCTGAGGAGCGAGGGCACCTGGACCCGGCGGGTGGTGGGCGCGGTCGAGCGGATGTCCGCGTTCACGGCGAAGCTCGGGCGCGCCTGGCACGCGGAGCGGCTGCCGAAGCTGCTGCTGCCGCTGCCCGGCCCGCACCCGCTGCGGATAGGCCGCGACCCGGTCAACGGACTCCGGCTCAGCCACGAGACCGCGTCCCGGCTGCACGCCGAACTGTCGCTGCAGAGCGGGATGTGGGTGCTGCGCGACCTCGGCTCGACGAACGGCACGACCGTCAACGGGCGGCGGGTCACCGGCGCGGTGGTGGTGCGGGCGGGGGACGTCGTCGGCTTCGGACAGATGTCGTTCCGGCTGTCCCACGGCTGAGCACCCGCGCGGGATCGTTCACCCGTTCGGCCCTATGTGGCGGGCGGCGCGGCGCGGGCGGTGATGGGCTGGACGGACGCGCGCCACGATCTCCCGGCCGCGGCACCCACCGCCGACCGACAGGGGCCCGCGATGAGCGACGAGCCGAAGCACGGCATACGCGACGACCGGACGGCGGCGTCGCCGAAGCCCGGCACAGGCAGTGACCGGACGGCGGCGCCGCAGCGCGGTGTACGTGACGACCGGACGGCGGCGGCGAAGTACGGCGTACGCGGTGACCGGACGGCGGCGTCGGTCGGTGACCCCTGGCGGCGGTTGCCCTCCATGGCGCCGGCGACGCCGGGGCCCTGCCGGCCGGGGGCCAGGATCGTCGCGCCGAGCCCCCTGGACCCGGGGGCCTCGAATGACCCGCACGGGATCCACCGCACCCTGCGCGAGGAGTTCCCGCTCACGTACGACCCGCTGCTGCGGGCCTGGGTGCTCTCCCGGTACGCGGACGTGGCCACCGCCCTCACCGACACCCGTTTCACGCACGGCCACCGGCCCGGAGACCCGCCGTGCGCGCGGGCCCACGTCGACGTCGACGTGGAGGCGCTGCGGTCGGTCGCCGAACGGACCGCGTACGTCCTGGCCCGCCGGGTCGCCGAGCGGCCGCAGGCGGACCTGGTCGCCGACTTCTGCCACTGGCTGCCCGCCGGAACCGTCGCCGCCGCCGTCGGCGTCCCCTACCGCGACATGATGCGACTGGTGCGGGGCCGGGCCGCCGGGGCGCTCGCGGGGGAGTGCGGTGCGCAGATCGCGGTACGGGAGAAGGCGCTCGCGTCCTTCCTCGCGAACGTCCTGGTCGACCCCGACCAGGTCGCCGCCCTGCGTGACGCCCCCGCCGGGCTCGTGGGCCGCGCCTGGACGGAGTCGCTGCGGCGCGACCCGCCGGTGCAGGTCGCCATGCGCCGCACCGGCGCGGAGGTTCCGGTCAGCGGGGGCGTCATCCCGGCCGGCGCGTCCGTCGCCCTGCTCGTGGGCTCGGCCGGTCGGGACCCGGAGCGCTTCCGCGAGCCCGAGCGCTTCGATCCGCTCCGCGACGACCCGGGCCAGCTCACGTACGGCTCCGGCTTCTGCCCGGCGGTCGTCCTCGCCGGCCTCGAAGCCGAGTACGCGCTGCGGGCGTTGTTCGTGGCGATGCCCCGGCTCCGTCTGGCCGACGGTTTCCGCCCCGTCCCCACCGGGGTCATCACCCGGGCCCCGCGCAGTCTGATCGTCCGCCCGTCCGGCTGAACCGGGCCCGGGAAGGGATCGAGCGGCTCCCCGACCGCTGCTAGGGTGACGTGCGCTCGTCAAAGGGCCATATTCAGTACCACTTTCAACGGGGATTCAAACATGAAGATGCGTCATGTCCGTGCCATCGCAGTCTTCGGCATCGCGGTCGTCGCCCTGACCGGTGCCCGGGGTTCGGGCGGCGGCAGCTGCGACAACAACAGCAGCAGCTCCAGCTCCAGTTCCAGCAGCGGCGGCAACGGCAGCGACAACGACAGCACCTCCGGCGGCACGTCCGGCGGCTCCGTGCCCGGGGGAACCGGCAGCGCCGACAAGGCCGCCCGTGACGTGACCATCGACGCGTGCACGTACGACCCGGCCACCAAGAACCTCGTCGCCCGGATCACCGTGAAGAACGACAGCGCGATCGACTACGACTACAACATCACGATGAAGTTCACCGGCGCCGCGGGCGGCAACGTCCTCCCGGCGACCGCGTTCAAGACCGGCATCGCGGTCGCGTCGGGCGCGTCCGCGAAGGCCGAGCTGACCACCCCGTACATCGGAACCGGCGACGGCTCCGAGTACACCAGGTGCGAGGTCTCGCGAGCCTCCCGCATCTGACCGTCCGCGAGCCCCGGGGGTGCCCCCGGGGCCTGGCTCCTGATTCGGTCGGCCGAACCGCGGCGGGGTGCCCCCGGGGCTCTGCTCCGGCGGCTCCTGCTTCGGCGGCCGAACCGCGGTCGCCGAGCCTCAGTCGCCACCCTGGGCAGGGCCGACCCGCGGTCGCCGACCCCTGGCAGCGGAACCGCGGCCGCCGAGCCGCGGCCGCCGAGCCGCGGCTTTCGAGCCCAGGGCCGGCCTTCAGTCGCCGAGCCGGGCCAGCAGTGCCACCGGCCGCTCCGCGAATAGCTCCGCGAGCTTGAGCTCCGTCGCCGGGCCGCCGGTGAACTCCCGTACCCCGTCCAGGACATCGGCCCAGCGCCCGTCCGGCAGGACCAGCTCCGTGTCCTGCCAGCCGCCCTCCTCCGAGAGCCGCAGCGAGAGGCGCGTGACGGCGGTGACCACCTCTCCGGAGCGGGCGAAGGCGAGACAGTGCGCGGCGGCCGGGCCCTCGGCCGTCAGCGGCGTGTACGTCCCCGTGGCGCCGAAGGCCTCCGGGCGCTCGCGGCGCAGCCGCAGGGCCGCGCGGACCAGGGCCGTACGGTCGTCGTCCGGCCCGACGGCGAACGGGGCCCGGTTGTCCGGGTCGACCAGGGCCCGGTACTCCCGCTCCGTGTTCTGGTAGAGCTCCGGCACCCCCGGCATCGTCAGCTGCGCCAGGAGCACGCCGAGCGCGTGCGCCCGGATGTGCGGCTCCAGGGCGAAGGCCGCCTCCGAGGCGCTCCGGAGCGGGATGCGGCCGGGGCCCGCCGCCGCGAAGTCGGCCACCGCCCGCTCGTACTCCGTGTCGGGCTCGGTCCAGCTGGTCCGCAGCCCCGCCTCCCGTACGGACTTGAGGATCGCGGGACCGAGCCGCTCCGCGTCCGGGATCCCGAACCCGAAGGCGGTCTGCCAGGCCGTCCAGGCCACGTGCGCGTCGGGCGCGGGCACCCCCGCCACCTCCGCGAGCAGCTCCGCCCACACCTGGGGGCACTGGGCGAGGACCGCGATCGCCGCCCGGACGTCCGCACTGCGCTTGGTGTCGTGCGTGGACAGCACGGTGCCGGTGCCGGGCCAGTCCCGGGCGATCCGGAGGCAGTACGCGTGGAACTCCTCCGTCGACACGGCGGGCCTGCCCGCGTCCCCGCCCACCTCGTTCGCCGACAGCAGCGGGGTGTACCGGTAGAAGGCCGTGTCCTCGACCGACTTGGCCCGCAGGGCCGAGGAGGTCTGGGCGAACCGGGCCCGGAACGCCCGGTGGTCGGGGCCCTCGCCGAGCGTGCCGAGCGCGAGAGCGCGGACGACGTCGACGGCCGCGGCCTCCTCCGGCACCGCGAACGCGGCCTTCGCACCGCGCGCCGCCTCCGGGGTCAGCACGTCCTCGTCGCCGGTCCGGTACGCGCGGTAGACGGGGACCCGGACGAGCAGCTCACGGATCGCGGTGCGCAGCGCCCAGGGCGCGTGGTCCCGCAGCGCCGGGTCGGCGGCGCAGATCCGCTCCGCGAGCCGGGTGAGGACGGCGGTCTCGGCGGCCAGGTCGTGCCCCACCACCTCGTACGCGGCCCGCCGCTCGGTCGCCTCCCAGAGACCGCCTCTGTCTGCGGCCTTGCCGACGAACTCCCGGTACACGTCCGTCAGTTCCGCGGCGCCCAGTGGGTCGGTGAACACCCCGTCGAGATGGCGCAGGGCGTCGTAACCGGTGGTTCCGGCCACCGGCCAGTCCGTGGGCAGCGTCTCCGGCCCCGTGAGGATCTTCTCGACCACCGTCCAGCAGCGCCCGCCGGTGGCCGCCGCCAGGTCCTCCAGGTAGCCCTGCGGGTCGGCGAGCCCGTCGGGGTGGTCGATGCGCAGCCCCTCCACGACTCCGTCCCCGACCAGCTCGACGATCTTCGCGTGGGTCGCGGCGAACACCTCGGGGTCCTCCACCCGAACCCCGATGAGCTCCGAGATGGTGAAGAACCGGCGGTAGTTGAGCTCGGTGCGGGCGAGGCGCCACCAGCCGAGCCGGTACCACTGGGCGTCGAGCAGCTCGTCGAGCGGCAGCCCCTCCGTGCCGGGCCGCAGCGGGAACTCCTGGCCGTCCAGGTGCAGCGCCCCGCCGGAGACCCGCAGCCGGTCCTTCACCTCGGGCAGCCGCGCGGGCAGCACCGGAAGGAGCAGCCGGCCGTCCCCCGCCGACCGGTCGATGTCGAACCAGCGGGCGTACGGCGAGTCGGGGCCGTCGCGGAGCACCTCGCGCAGCGGCCGGTTGTGCCGCGGGGAGGCCGCCATGTGGTTGGGCACGAGGTCGACGACGATTCCGAGCCCGTGCGCCCGCGCGGTCGCGGCGAGGGCCCGCAGCCCGGCCTCCCCGCCCAGCTCGGTCCGTACGGATCCGTGGTCGGTGACGTCGTACCCGTGGGTGGAGCCCGGGACGGCCTCCAGGACGGGGGAGAGGTGGAGGTGCGAGACCCCGAGGCCCGCGAGGTGGGGCACGGCCCGCTCGGCGGCGGCGAACGGGAACTCCGGCTGGAGCTGGAGGCGGTAGGTCGCGGTGGGGAGGGCGGGAAGGGCCGGGAGGGAGGTCATGCGAACGTACGTACCCCGCGCGGGAGCTTCTGTGTCATCGCCCGATGCACCCGTTCGTGTGCATCGCGTTACGTTCGGTTGATGCTCCGGATGTATCGCGACACCCTGTCGCTGCTCGGTCCCGCCCTGCCGGTCGTCTCCTTCCTCGGCCGTCTGCCCACCGCCATGTGCCAGCTCGGCAGCCTGCTCCTGGTCGCGGAGACGAGCGGATCCCTCGCCACGGCCGGCCTCACGGGCGGCGCGCTGGCCGCGGGACAGACCGTCGCGGGGCCCGTCATCGGCCGGCTCACCGACCGGCGCGGCCAGCGCGGAGTCGTCCTCGCCGCCTCCCTCGCCAACGCGGTCGCCGTCACCGCCCTCGTCCTCGCCGCGCTCGGCCACGCCCCGACCGGCCCGCTGATGGTCCTCGGCGCGCTCGCCGGAGCCACCGTCCCCCAGGTCGGGCCGCTCGCGAGGACCCGCTCGGTGGCCCTCGCGCGCCGCTCGGGGGCGGACGACCGGACCGTCGGCACCGTCCTCTCCTTCGAGGGCACCCTCGACGAGGTGTCCTTCGTCCTCGGCCCGGCGCTCGTGGGCCTCGCCGCCGCCCTGGCCCACCCCGCCGCCGCCCTTCTGCTCGCGGCGCTGCTGCTCGCCGTCTGCGGGACGGCCTTCGCCCTCCATCCGACGGCGAGGGCCACCGCGCCCGACGTTTCGACTTCCACCCGATCGGGCGCCGCCGAACGGACGAGGCTGCCCGGATCGGCGTACGCGCTGCGCGCCACGATGGTCCTCCAGGGCGCCATGTTCGGCGCCTCGCAGGCCGGGATCACCGCACTCACACAAGAGCTCGGCGCCCCCGCCCAGGCCGGTCTGGTCTACGCGGCGATGGGGGTGATGAGCGCCGCCGTCGGCCTCTCGATGGCGGCCGTGCCCGACCGGATCGGGCTCACGACCCGCTGGCGCGCCGCGACCGCGGGGCTCGTCGTCCTCTCCGTACCGCTGTTGTCCGCCGGTTCCCTCGGCGCGCTGTACGCGGTCGTGGTCGTCCTCGGCGCCGCGTACGCCCCGCATCTCATCACGGTCTTCGGCCTCACCGAGCGGACCGTCCCCGCCGTCCGGCTCGCCGAGTCCATGGCCTTCCTGACCAGCGGGATCGTGGGCGGTCAGGCCCTCGCCCTCGCCGTGTCCGGCCGGCTCGCCGAAAGCCACGGCGCCCCCGCCGCCTTCGCGGTGGCGGTGGGGGCGGCCGCGGCCTGCGCGGTGCTGTCCTGGTCGGTCCGGGTGGCGGCTCCCGTACGGGGGCTCAGGCCGGCCGTCGCAGAACGGTCAGGCTGAGCGGCGCGAGGGTCACCCGCTCCCCGGCCGCCAGCTCCGGGCCCTCCTGCGGCGGCATGCCCTCCGGGTCGGAGGTGTCCACCACCGTGCGCCAGCAGGCGCCGTGGCTGTCCGGCACCGCGAACTCCAACTCCTTCGACGAGGCGTTGAACATCAGCAGGAAGGAGTCGTCGGCGATCCGCTCGCCCTGGGTGCCCGGCTCCGAGATGGCGTTGCCGTTGAGGAAGACGGTCAGCGCCTGGGCGTGCGCCGCCTGCCAGTCGCGGGACTTCATCTCCTCCCCCTCGGGCGTGAACCAGGCGATGTCCGTCAGCTCGTCGTGGGTGCCCTCCACCGGCCGCCCGTGGAAGAAGCGGCGGCGTCGGAAGACCGGATGGTCCCGGCGCAGCCGCACCATCGCCCGGGTGAAGCGGAGCAGGGTGGTCTCCGCCTCGCTGTCCGCCTTGGGCCAGCGCACCCAGGACACCTCGTTGTCCTGGCAGTACGCGTTGTTGTTGCCGCCCTGCGTCCGCCCGAACTCGTCGCCGTGGCTGAGCATGGGCACGCCCTGCGACAGCATCAGGGTGGCGATGAAGTTGCGCGTCTGGCGGGCGCGCAGCTCGGCGATCCCGACGTCCTCGGTGTCGCCCTCGGCACCGCAGTTCCACGAGCGGTTGTGGTTCTCGCCGTCCTGGTTGTCCTCGCCGTTCGCCTCGTTGTGCTTCTCGTTGTACGAGACGAGGTCCCGCAGCGTGAAGCCGTCGTGGCAGGTGACGAAGTTGACCGAGGCGAGCGGCCGCCGGCCGTCGTCCTGGTAGAGGTCGGAGGAGCCGGTGAGCCGGGAGGCGAACTCGGCGAGGGTGCGCGGTTCGCCCCGCCACAGATCCCGCACGCAGTCCCGGTACATGCCGTTCCACTCGGTCCACAGCGGCGGGAAGTTGCCGACCTGGTAGCCGCCCTCGCCGACGTCCCACGGCTCGGCGATCAGCTTCACCTGGCTGACCACCGGGTCCTGCTGCACCAGGTCGAAGAACGAGGACAGCCGGTCCACCTCGTGGAACTGGCGGGCCAGGGTGGCCGCCAGGTCGAAGCGGAAGCCGTCCACGTGCATCTCGGTCACCCAGTACCGCAGGCTGTCCATGATCATCTGAAGCACGTGCGGGGACCGCATGAGCAGCGAGTTCCCGGTGCCGGTGGTGTCCATGTAGTACCGGGGGTCGTCGGCGAGCCGGTAGTACGAGGGGTTGTCCAGGCCCCGGAAGGACAGCGTCGGCCCCAGGTGGTTGCCCTCGGCGGTGTGGTTGTAGACCACGTCGAGGATGACCTCGATGCCCGCCTGGTGCAGTGCCCGGACCGCCGACTTGAACTCCAGGACCTGCTGGCCCCGGTCACCCCAGGAGGCGTAGGCGTTGTGCGGGGCGAAGAAGCCGATCGTGTTGTAGCCCCAGTAGTTGGAGAGCCCCGAGTCCACGAGCCGGTGGTCGTTCACGAACTGGTGCACGGGCATCAGTTCGAGCGCGGTCACCCCCAGCTCCTTCAGGTGCCCGATCACCGACGGGTGCGCCAGGCCCGCGTACGTCCCGCGCAGCTCCTCCGGAAGGTCCGGATGGAGCATCGTCAGGCCCTTCACATGGGCCTCGTAGATCACCGTGTGGTGGTACTCGGTACGCGGCCGCCGGTCGTCGCCCCAGTCGAAGTACGGGTTGACGACGACCGAGGTCATCGTGTGCGGCCCCGAGTCCAGGTCGTTGCGCGCGTCCGGCCGCCCGAAGGGATAGCCGTACACCGCCTCGCCCCACTCGATCTGCCCCGACACCGCGCGCGCGTACGGGTCGAGGAGCAGCTTCGCCGCGTTGCACCGCAGCCCGCTCTCCGGGGCGTACGGGCCGTGCACCCGGAACCCGTACCGCTGGCCGGGCATCACGCCCGGCAGGTACGCGTGCCGGACGAACGCGTCGGACTCGCGCAGTTCCACCGCCGTCTCCGAGCCGTCGTCATGAAGGAGACACAGCTCGATCCTGTGGGCGGTCTCCGAGAAGACCGCGAAGTTGGTTCCCGCTCCGTCATAGGTGGCGCCCAGGGGGTACGCCTGTCCCGGCCAGACCTGCATGGATACGACTATTCCTCTTCTGTCCGGGTTTGTGGAGATGCTCTTCGGCCAGATCCTGCCCGAAAGTCGGGCAACCTCCTAGGACTTCGCCCCGTCCTACCGGGTGACCGCAGACCTAGAGGGGGAAAGAGGGGGAAGTGTGTACGAAATAGCGCGTCGCCACCTGGGGAAGGTGGTGGCCGGAGCGGCCATGGCGGTGACGGGGACCGCCGTCGCGGTCGCGATCAGCCTGCCGGGCCCGGCGGGGGCGAACGGGGCCGCGGGGCCCGCCGGCACGGCGGGATCCGCCGCCGCGTCGACAGGGGGCGGCTCGGCCGGGACGGCCGGCTCTTCCGGCACGGCCGGCACGCAGGGCGGCGACGGATCGCAGACCACGGGCACCGCGCCCGCGCCGGCGACCGTGGTGCCCCCGGCGGCCGAGGGGAAGAAGGGCGTGGGCGGCGACCCGCTCACCGACGACGAACTCGTCCGGGCCGAGAGCCTGGCGCTGACCCCGCCCGGCGCCACCGCCCAGCAGGACGTCGACGGCGGCAAGGGGCCGCAGCACCTGGGCACCGACCTCGCCGACCCGCAGCCGGGGGACGCGGCACGCCGCGCGGAGGTCCGCTTCTACGACTACGCGCGCGACGAGCTCATCACCCGGACCGTCAACCTCGACACCGGCAAGGTCGAGAGGTCCGGCGCCCAGCGCGGGGTCCAGCCCTCAGCCCATCCCGAAGAGCTGCGCGAGGCCCTGGAGCTGATCCTCGCCGGCCCGCTCGGCAAGGGCGTCAAGGAGGACTACAAGGACGCCACCGGCAAGGAGCTCACCTCCACCACGCAGCTGTGGTTCAACGGCGACCTCTACCGCACCTACCGCGAGGCGAACGTGCCCGCGCAGCTCGCCCGCTGCGGGGAGCACCGCTGCGTCCGGCTCGTCACCAAGGTCCTCAACGGGGCCTGGATCGACACCCGGAACCTGATCGTCGACCTCTCCGCGAGGACCGTCACCCGCGTCGGCTGACCACCGCCGCCCCGGTCCCCGCCCGCCCGATCACCGTACGAGGGAGTACGTCCGCATGTTCCGCGCGACCACCCGTCGAAACCCACGCACGCGCAGGCGTGCCGCCGTCCTGACCGCGGCAGCCCTGCTCGGCACCGCCACGGCCGCCGCCGGCCCCGTCGGCGGGGCCACCGCCGCCCCCACTCCGCCACGCCCGCCCGCCCCGACCCGCCCGGCGCCCCCGCTCCCGGTCGACTGCTCCGCCGCGTACCGCATCACCCAGCAGCTCGAAGGCGGCGCGACCTGGCGCATGTGCTGGCGCTACGACACCGACGCCGGGCTGACGCTCGACAAGATCACCTACCAGCCGCCCGGCGCCAGGACCCCCGTGAGGGTCCTCACCAGCGCCCGGCTCGCCCAGATCCACGTGCCCTACGACGACGGCGCCGCCGAGTACGACGACCTCACCGGCGCGGGCTTCGGCTGGGGCCTGCAGAACCTCAAGCCGGCCGAGTGCCCCGGCGGCACCCTCACCACCGTCAAGGTGCCCGAGGTCGGCCAGGTCAAGGGCCTGTGCACCACCACGCGCGCGCGTGGCCACGCGTACCGCATGGCCAGCGACAACGGGGCCAAGGTCTGGCAGGCCCAGTCCAAGGACCTGCTCGTCTACACCGTCAACAAGGTCGGCTGGTACGAGTACATCACCGAGTGGCGGTTCTCCGCCGACGGCACCGTCGGCGCCAACGTCGGAGCCACGGGCAGCCTCTCGCCCGTCGACTACAACGCCACCGACGGCCGCGGCTGGCCCATCGGCAAGGGCGCCCGCGCCTACGCCACCAGCCACGCCCACAACGTCTTCTGGAAGCTCGACTTCGGGCTCGACGGCTCCACCAAGGACCGGATCGAGCAGTTCGACTCCACCGTCACCGCACCCGTGGGCGGCGGCGGGCCGACCGTGAAGACCAAGCGCACCGCCGTCACCAAGGAGCTGGCCGGCGACGCGAAGAACATGCGGTGGTGGCGGGTGGTCAGCGGCACCGGCAAGAACGCCGACGGCCACGCCCGCTCCTACGAGATCGTGCCCGGCCACACCGACACCCACGCGGGGCGCGGCTTCACCAAGCACGACGTGTACTTCACGCAGGCGCGTGCCTGCGAGCAGTTCGCGAGCAACAACATCGGCAACTGCGCGCCGGGCGCCGGTGACAGCGTGGACAAGTGGGTCAACGGCGAGACGTTGACCAAGCCTTCCGTGTGGGTCAACATCGGGTTCCACCACATCGCCCGGGACGAGGACCAGCAGCCGATGCCGGTCCACTGGCAGGGTTTCCAGCTCGCGCCCAGGGACGTAACCGCTATGAATCCGCTCACTCCGGCCGATCTCGCCTCCCAGAACGGACAGCCCGATCTGGGGAGTTGAGCGGGCAGCCTGACGATCCTGCTGCACCGCCTCCCGCTCCCGGAGTACCCTTCCTTGATCGTTGTCGGACCGGTCGACACGGGCGTCCAGGAGCAGAAGGCGGTGCGCGGGTGAGCTCGGGAGGTCGTGAGCTGCCCCCAGGTGACGCGGGTCACGAGGGGGCCCCGGCCGACCCCGCCGAGGCGCCGCCCGGCACGGTCGCGCCGCCGGGTGCCGTGCCGCCCGGGACGGTCACCGTCGCCCGGCCGGTGGAGATCGGGGCGGAGATCGACTGGGACGCCGAGGCCTGGAGCGAGGTGCGCACCCGCGCCCAGCGCGCCGGGCGGGCCTACATCTGGCTGAATCTCGTCGAACAGCGGCTCCGTGCCGTCGTCGCCGCCGTCCTGCGGCCCGTGTACGAACCGGTGCACGGGGAGGAGTGGGTGGTGGCGGCGGCCGGTCCCGCGGGGCAGGAGTGGGTGCAGCGGGCCGTCGCCGTGCGCGAGGTCTCGCGGCGCAAGGGCTACCTCCTGGACCCGGCCGACGACAACGTGCTGAGCTTCCTCACCCTGCCGCAGCTGCGGGAGCTGATGGTCCAGCACTGGCCCTGCTTCGAGCCCTACTTCGACGACCGGCGCGAGGTGGAGCTCGCCCTCGACGAGCTGGAGGTCACGCGCAACGTGGTCTCCCGCAACCGGGCCCTCTCGCTGACCGTGCTCGCCCAGTCCGAGCGGGCCTCCGCCCGCATCCTGGAGATCCTCGGCAGCGGCGCCGGGGTGCCGTCCGCCGACCGGCTGCCCGTGGACGCGGTCGAGGACCTCGTCGGGGACCGGTACGCGGACGTGGTCTCCGTCCACCCCGACCGGGTGCGGCTCCAGCGGCAGCTGCCGGCCGAGGACCTCTTCGGCGGGGCCCGCCGCCTCGACGCGACCGGCATAGGTCTCAATCTGCTCGTGCAGAACTTCTCCGGCCGCCGCATGGTCCGGCTCGCCGAGTCCGGCTGCCGGACCCGGCTCCTCTTCCTCAACCCGGCGAGCAGCGCGGTCAAGCGGCGTGAGCGGGAACTCGGCCTCAGGAAGGGCGAGCTGAGCCGCTCCGTCGAGATGAACATCCTGCACATGCGCCGGGTCCGCTCCAAGCTCCGCGACCCGGGCGCCTTCCAGATCCACGTCTTCGACGAGACCCCCCGCTTCACCGCCTACCTGGTGGACGGCGACGGCCCGGACGGGGTCGGCGTCGTGCAGTCCTACCTCCGCCGGGCCCGGGGCATGGAGGCGCCGGTCCTCGTGCTGCGCGGCGGCGGGCGGAACGTGGTGCGCCACGGGCAAGGCCTCCGTGACGGCGATCACGGACTTTTCGAGACGTACCGGGAGGAGTTCGAGTCCATCTGGCTCGACTCACGGCCCGTCTCCTGACGCCCCGACGGGGGACCCCGGGGCGTTGTCAGTGGTGCGTGCGAGGGTGGTCAGCACCACGGGGGAGATCACGTAAGGAGGACCCGATGGCTTGGCACGGCGAGACGCTGGTCGGCTTCGACCTGGAGACGACCGGCACCGAACCGCTTGAGGCCCGTATCGTGACGGCCTCGATCGTCGAGGTCGACGGCGGGGGACACATCACGCGGCGGCGGGACTGGCTCGCCGACCCGGGGATCCGCATCCCGGAGCAGGCCTCCGCGATCCACGGCATCAGCACCGAGCGCGCCGCCGCGGAAGGCAGGCCGGTGCGCGAGGTGGCCGACGAGATCGCGAAGGCCCTCGCCGAGTACTGGGAGGACGGCGTCCCCGTCGTCGCGTACAACGCCTCGTTCGACCTGACGCTCCTCTCCGCGGAGCTGCGCCGCCACGGACTGCCCTCGCTGAGCGAGCGCCTGGGCGGCGTCGGCATCGGGCCCGTCATCGACCCGTACACCATCGACCGGGCCGTCGACCGCTACCGGCGCGGCAAGAGGACCCTGGAAGCCGTCTGCGGGGAGTACGGCGTGGTGCTCGAAGCCGCCCACCAGGCCGCCGCCGACGCGCTCGCCGCCGTCCGGGTCGCCGTCGCGATAGCCGAGCGGCACCGCGAGGTCGCCGAACTCGACCCGGCCCAACTGCACGAGCGGCAGATCGGCTGGTACCGCCTCTGGGCGGAGAACTTCCAGGAGTTCCTGCGCCGCAAGGGCGACCCGGACGCGGTCGTCGACCCGGTCTGGCCCGTGCGCCACGCGGTCACGGCGACCGTCTGACAGCGCCTCGGGCCACCGCCTCAGGGAGCAGTCGCCGGTGGACCGGACGGAGCACCAGGTCAGAACGGGTACCAGCGCACCTCGGGGTCGCCGTCCCGCAGCGAGGCCACCCGCCGCTCGAACTCGGCGAGCGCCTTCGGGTTCGTCGGCGCGTGCTGCGCCACCCACGCGCAGCTCGCCGTCTCCCGCGCCCCCCGCAGTACCGCGCACCCCTCCCACTCCCGGACGTCCCAGCCGTACGCCTGCGTGAACGCCTCGTACGCCGCCGGATCGAGGCCGTACCGGTCCCGGGACAGAGCGAGCACCACGAGATCGTGCTCGCGCAGGTCGCAGGAGAAGGTCTCCAGGTCCATCAGGACCGGGCCGTCCGGGCCGACGAGCACGTTCCGGGGGAGGGCGTCACCGTGGATCGGCCCCGGCGACAGGTGCGGGGTCAGGGCCGCGGCCGCCGGCGCGAAGGCGTCCCGCCGCTCCCGCAGGAAGGCCGCGTCCGCCGGGTCGATCGCGTCCCCCGCGAGCCGCAGCCACCGCTCCACCCCGCCGAGCAGCTCGCGGCGCGGCAGTGTGAGGCCCGCCGGCTCCGGCAGGGCGTGGACCGCCCGCAGCAGCGGCGCCAGATCACGGGGCTCCGCGGGCCGCACCGGCTCGGGCAGCCGATGCCAGAAGGTCACCGGGTGCCCGTCGACGAGGAGCGGCTTCTCCTCGGCGGCCCGGACCGCGGGGATCCCCGCCCCGGCGAGCCAGCCGGCGAGCGCCACCTCCCGCTCGGCCCGCTCGAACACCTCCGCGTCGCGGCCCACCTTCACGGCCAGCGCGCCCACGGCGAAGACCGCGTTCTCACCGAGGGCCAGCAGCCGCGCCTCCGCCACCGGCAGCCCCGCCACGGCCAGGATCTCCCGCGCCCGCGCCTCGTCCATCGACCTCTCCCTCACCTGTGGGTTTGCGCCAAAGTCTCGCACCCGCCCAGCTCACCGCGCAGGTCGCCTTGACGCCCCCACGGGCCGTCAGGACCATGGCGGGATTCCCACGGCCGCGACGGGGTAACCCGTACGGAGCCAGGGGGACGGCGGACGGGAGGGCTTATCGGTGGGCTCGATGACCGCGACGAAGCGGCCGGGCGGGACGCGGGCACCACGTGCCGACCAGGGGACACGCCCCCGCGGCCCCGACTTCGGCGCCTGGTTCCTGGTGCTCCCGGCGCTCCTGCCCATCCTGGTCCTCAGCGTCGGCCCGCTGCTCTACGGCATCGCGCTCGCCTTCACCGACGCCCAGTCGGGCCGCACCCAGGCGACCCGATGGGTGGGCACCCTCAACTTCCAGGACCTGCTGCACGACACCCTCTTCTGGGACTCGTTCCGCATCGGCGTGGTCTGGGCCGTCGGCGTCACCGTCCCCCAGTTCCTGCTCGCCCTCGGCCTCGCCCTCCTGCTCAACCAGAACCTCCGCTTCCGCTGGCTGGCGCGGGCCCTCGCCATCGTGCCCTGGGCGATGCCGGAGGTCGTCGTCGGCATCATGTGGCGGCTCGTCTACAACCCCGACGCCGGCATCCTCAACGAGACCCTCCGGAGCCTCGGCCTCGGCGAGGGCCACGACTGGCTCTCCGGACTCGCCACCGCCCTGCCCGCCGTCATCGTCGTCGGCGTCTGGGCGGGCATGCCGCAGACCACCGTCGCCCTCCTCGCCGGACTCCAGAACACCCCGAAGGAACTCCACGAGGCAGCCGCGCTCGACGGCGCCGGAGCCTGGCGCCGCTTCCGCGCCGTCACCTGGCCCGCGCTCCGCCCCGTCGCGCTCGCCATCACCGCCCTCAACCTCATCTGGAACTTCAACTCCTTCGCCCTGGTCTACGTGCTCACCAACGGCGGACCTGGCGGCCGGACCCGGCTCCCCATGCTCTTCGCCTACGAAGAGGCCTTCCGCTACGGACAGTTCGGCTACGCCGCCGCGATGGGCTGCGTGATGGTCGCCGCGGTCTCGGTGCTCATCGCCCTCTCTCTCGTACGCCGGCTGAAAGGGGACCAGGACCGGTGAGCGCACTGCGGACGAGCGGACCCGCGCGGCTGGGCCAGTACCTGGCCCTCCTCGCGTACCTGGTCTTCCTCGCCTTCCCCTTCCTCTGGCTGGTCTCCACCGCCTTCAAGCCCGCGCCCGAACTGGCCTCGCTCCACCCCACCTGGATCCCGAAGGACCCCACGCTCGCCAACTTCCGGCAGGCCTTCGACGAACAGCCGCTGCTCAGGGCCGCCGCGAACAGCCTGGTCGCCGCGGTCTCCGCCGCCGTGATCGCGGTGGGCGTCGCGACCCCGCTCGCCTACGTGACCGCCCGGCACCGGGGCAGGCTCGCCTCGGCGGCCTCGGCCTGGGTGGTGATCAGCCAGGCCTTCCCGTTCGTCCTGGTGATCATCCCGCTCTTCCTGATCCTCAGGAACCTGCACCTGATCAACAGTGTCCTCGGCCTGGTCATGGTCTACGTCGTCTGGTCGCTGCCCTTCGCCCTCTGGATGCTGATGGGATACGTCCGGGCCGTCCCCGCCGAGCTGGAGGAGGCCGCCGCCGTCGACGGCGCAGGCCGGCTGCGTACCCTCGTCTCCGTCACCGCCCCCCTGCTCGTCCCCGGCATCGTCGCCACCGCCCTCTTCGCCTTCGTCACCGCGTGGAACGAGTTCTTCTTCGCGCTCGTCCTGCTCAAGACCCCGGAGAAACAGACCCTGCCGGTCGTCCTCACCCACTTCCTCGGCGCCGAGGGCGTCGCCGACCTCGGCCCCCTCGCCGCCGCGGCCTTCCTCGCCACCCTCCCCTCCCTCGTCGTCTTCGCCCTCCTCCAACGACGGATCACCGGCGGCATGCTGGCAGGGGCGGTGAAGTCATGAGACGGATCCTCACCGCCGCCGCCGCGCTCGTCCTGCTCCTCACCGGCTGCACCGCGGGGGACGAGGGGCCCGACGACGGGGTCGTACGGCTCCGCTTCCAGTCCCTCGCCTGGCAGAAGGAGTCCGTCGACGCCAACCGGCAACTGGTGCAGGAGTGGAACGCCGCCCACCCCGACGTCCAGATCGACTACGTCCAGGGCAGCTGGGACTCCGTCCACGACCAGCTCCTCACCTCCTTCGAGGGCGGCGAGGCGCCCGACATCATCCACGACGCCTCCGACGACCTGGCCGACTTCGCCTACGGCGGCCACCTCGCCGACCTGCGCGCCCTGCTGCCCGAACGGCTCCGCGCCGACATCCCCGCCCGCAGCTGGGAGACCACCACCTTCGGCGGGGGGATCTACGGCGTGCCGTTCCTCCAGGAACCGCGCGTGATCATCGCCAACCGGAAGATCCTCGAATCCTCCGGCGTCCGCGTCCCCACCCCGGACAAGCCCTGGACCTGGCCCGAGTTCCGGCAGATCGCCCAGGACGTCACCCGGAGCATGGGCCCCGGCAGATACGCCGTCGCCTGGCCGCTCAAGGAGCCGGTCTCCGTCAGCCTCAACCTCGGGCTCTCCGCGGGCGGCCGGCTCTTCCACCGGGAGGCCGACGGGCGGGTCACCGTCCGCTTCACCGAGGCCGACGCCGTCGTCCCGGGAACGATCCACGACCAGGTCGTCACCGACCGCACAGCCCCGCGCACCACGCTCGGCAGCGGCGGCTCCGACACCCTGCCCGGCTTCTTCGCCGGCAAGTACGCCATGGTCCCGCTGGGCTTCGCCTACCGGCAGCAGATCGCCCAGCAGGCCCCCGACGGCTTCGAGTGGACCGTACTGCCCGCACCCGCCGGGAGCGCAGGACCCACCCAGGGCGTCTCCCCGCAGACCCTGTCGATCGCCGAGGACAGCCCGTACAAGAAGGAGGCCGTGGAGTTCCTCGACTTCTTCCTCCGCCCGGCGAACATGGTGCGGCTCGCGCGCGGCGACTGGATGCTGCCCACCGGCACGGCCGCGCTCGCCGACCCCTCCCTGCGCACCGCCGAGGCCGGCTGGGCGACCGGGGCCGCGATGGCCGCCCACCTGCGGCCCGCCCCGGCGCAGTCGGTGCGGGGCTATCCGGAGTGGAAGGACAAGGTGGCGACCCCGGCTTTCCAGGAGTACTACAGCGGAGCCATCGACGGGGCCGAGCTGCGCGGTCGGCTGGCCGAGGACGGCAACCGCGTCCTCGCCCGCTATCAGCGCAAATGATGGATTCCTTATTACGAAACCTTGTTGAATAAGTCACAGATAGGTGAAGGGTCTTCTCCCGGATCCCCTTCATCGGCGAGTGTTCGAACCGGCCACCGTGCCGCCCCCCACGAGGCGCGGTGGCCGCCCTAAGGTGAACCCATGGCGACGACATACGCGGCTCTGCTCCGCGGCATCAACGTGAGCGGTCACCGCAAGGTCCCCATGCCGGAGCTGCGCGCCGTCCTGGAAGGTCTCGGTCACCGGAACGTCCGCACGTACCTCCAGAGCGGGAACGCCGTCTTCACGACCGACTCCACCGCGGCCGAGGACGAACTCAACGCTGCGGTCGAGGACGCGATCGAGAGCCACTTCGGCTTCCGCGTCGACTGCCTCGTCCGCGACGGCGACTACCTCAGGGCCGTCGCCGACGCCTGCCCCTTCCCCACCGCCGGCATCGAGGGCAGGCAGCTCCACGCCTTCTACCTCTCCGGCCCCGCCGACCCCGCGCGGTTCGCCGCCGTCGACCAGGCCCCGTACCACCCCCAGGCCTTCGCGCTCGGCGACCGCGTCCTCTACCTCTCCGTCCCCGAAGGCCTGGGCAGGTCCAAGCTGGCCGAGGTCGTCACCCGGCCGTCCCTCGTCAAGGGCCTGGTGGTCACCGCCCGGAACTGGAACACCGTGGTCAAACTGGTGGAGATGACCCGGGAGGGCTGACGGCAGCGCACACCGCGGCTGCCTCCCGCGGAACGGGAGGCAGCCGGGGCATCACCGTGCGAAGCCGTAGTCCAGCAGCTTCTTGACGTCGGCCGCCCTGTTCGTCTCGCTCGACGAACCGAGCACCGTGCCGATGACCGTCTTGTTGCCGCGGGTGGCCGCGAAGACGAGGCAGTACTTGGCCTGCGGACCCGAACCGGTCTTCACACCGATCGCGCCGCTGTACGTGCTCAGCAGCTTGTTGGTGTTGCTCCACGACATGTACCGGTAGCCACCGGTCCTGGTCGTCACCTTCTGCTTCGTGGACTTCGTGCCCACCACGGTGCGGAACGTGGAGTTCTTCATCGCCGTGCTCGCGAGCTTCGTCAGATCGCGCGGAGTCGAGTAGTTGCTCCCGTTGCTTATGCCGTCGAACGAGTCGAAGTGGGTGTTCCTCAGGCCGAGCCGCCTGGCCTCCTCGTTCATCTTCCCGATGAACGACTTGACCCGCGCCGCCCGCGTCGTGCCGGTGCCGAACTTGTCGGCGAGGGCGTAGGCCGCGTCACACCCCGACGGCAGCATGAGGCCGTAGAGGAGCTGCCGGACGGTCACCTTGTCCCCGACGATGAGCCGGGCCGAGGAGGCGTTCTTCGAGACGATGTAGTCGCTGTAGGCCTTCTGGATCGTGACCTTGGCGTCGAGGTTGAGGTTCCGCTGGGACAGCACCACCCTCGCGGTCATGATCTTCGTGGTGGAACCGGTCGACCGGCGGGTGTCCGCGGCCTTCCCGAACAGCGTCGTGCCCGTCCCGTTGTTCATGACGAAGCCGCCCGGGGCGGTGATCGACGGGGTGGGCGGCGCGGCGTGCGCCTGACCGGCGAAGAGGCCCCCGGCCAGGACGGCCGAGACCGTGAGCGAGACGGTCACGGCGCTGCGCACACCGAGTGTGGAAGTGATCAAAGTCCCCTGCCCTCGATAGGAGTCGAAGTCTCCCGGGCCCGCACGGACCCGGCGAACAGAGGACGAGTGAAAGGGCGTCAGGGATGTACGCCCGAGGTGTGATTTTCTTCTCGTGCCCGCTGGAAGGGGATCAGCCGGCGACGGCCGTGAGGTCCATCGCCCGCGCCGCCCCGTCGTACCGCTCCACGAGCAGCGCGGCCAGCTCGGGGGAGGGGCCGAGGACGTCCGCCAGGAAGTCCGCCGCGCCCGCGCCCGCCGCGATCCGGTCCGGCAGTCGGCCCGGCGCGATGACGTACGGGGCGACGGCCACCCGCCGGACACCCGGATCCGTACGAAGGGCCTGGACGGCGTCCTCCGTACGGGGAAGGGATGCGGAGGCGAACGCGGGCCGCACGGAGCACCAACCGGTGCGCCGCAGCTCCCGCGCCGTTTCTGCGATCACCGCGATCGCCTCCGGGTCGGTGGAACCCGCCGAGGCCAGGACGACCCCGGTCGTGCTCTTGTCGCCGGGGGTGACCCCGGCCTCGCGCAGACGCCGTTCCACCGCCGCGACCAGCAGCGGCGAGGGCCCGAGGACCTCCGCCCGGCGCACGCGCAGGGACGGCGGCGCCTGCCGCAGTACGGCGGGGATGTCGGCCTTCGCGTGGAAGGCACGGGTGAGCAGCAGGGGCAGCGCCACCACGTCCCGCACTCCTTCGGCGGCGAGCCGGTCGAGCACCCCCGTCACCGAGGGCAGGGTGAAGTCCAGGAACGCCGTCTCCACCCGCAGCCCCGGCCGCAGCGCACCGGCCCGGCGCACGAGCGCCTGGACGGTCGCCGCGTGCCGCGGGTCGCGGCTGCCGTGCGCGATGACGAGAAGGACAGGCGCGGAGCGCTTCCCTGCAAGGGCGGTGGTGGGCGAGGGGAGGGCGCGGCGGTTCACGGTCCGGCTCAGCTCTTCACCAGCAGGCCGCGGCGGCGCAGCACCGCGCGCTCCAGCGGGCTGAAGATCAGCAGGTCGATGGCGATGCCGACGACGAGGATCAGGATGATCGCCAGGAAGATGCCCGCCATGTCGATGTTGTTGCGGCCGTTCTCCAGGAGCTGCCCGAGGCCGAGACCCAGGTCGGGGGAGGACGCGATGATCTCCGCGGCCATCAGTGAACGCCACGAGAACGCCCAGCCCTGCTTCAGGCCCGCGAGGTAGCCCGGCAGCGCG
Organism: Streptomyces sp. NPDC058671; assembly: GCF_042716475.1. Classification (NCBI taxonomy): domain Bacteria; kingdom Bacillati; phylum Actinomycetota; class Actinomycetes; order Kitasatosporales; family Streptomycetaceae; genus Streptomyces; species Streptomyces sp. NPDC058671. The sequence continues at coordinate 141,821 of NZ_JBHXSA010000002.1, forward strand.
GCCGGCATCACGATGAACCAGGCGCCCTTGAGGCCGTTCGCGCCGAGCGTCTGCCCCGCCCGCAGGTAGAGCGGGGGGACCTGGTCGACACCGGCGACGAGGCCGTTGGCGATCGACGGGACGGCGCCGAGCAGGATCACCGCGTACATCATGCTGTCGTTGAGGCCGAGCCACAGGACGGCGGGCGCCACCCAGGCCACGGAGGGCAGCGACTGGAGGCCGGCGAGGATCGGGCCGATCGCCGCGCGCACGAACTTCACCCGGGAGACGAGGAGTCCGAGGGGGGTTCCGATGGCGAGCGCCAGGAGGAAGCCGAACAGGGCCCGGGACATGCTGGTCCACAGGACTTCGAGGAGCGTGCCCTCCAGCCACATCGTGGTCAGGCTGTCCCACACCGCGGACGGCGCGGGCAGCTTGTACTCGTCGGTGACCTTCAGCGTGACGAGCAGCTGCCAGACCACGAGGACGAGCACGACGGCGACGACCGGCGGCAGCACCTTCTTGAGCAGCACCTCACGGACCGGGGTCCGTCGGATCTGCACGCTGTCGAGGGCGTCCAGACCGGCTTCGAGCCCGGCGAGGTCGTCGCTCTTCTGTGTCCTTGGCGCCTTCGGGCTCGTATCAGTGCTGGCCATGACGGCGGATCTCCCCACGCAGGTGCTCGGTGATCTCGAGGGACAGCTCCGCGACGTCGGAGTCCTCGATGCGGCGCGGCTGAGGGATGTCGATGGTCCACTCGTGCGCGATCCGGCCGGGCCGGGACGAGAGGAGGACGACGCGCTCGGCCAGCCGCACGGCCTCGCGCACGTTGTGGGTGACGAAGAGCACCGAAAGGTTCGTCTCCCGCCAGATCCGGGTCAGTTCGTCGTGCAGTACGTCCCGGGTGATGGCGTCGAGCGCGGCGAACGGCTCGTCCATCAGGAGGAGGTCGCTGTCCTGGGCGAGCGCGCGGGCCAGCGCGACCCGCTGGCGCATGCCGCCGGACAGCTCGTGGACCCGCTTGCCGTAGGAGCCGCGGAGCCGGACCAGGTCGAGCAGCCGCTCGGCCTCGGTCTGCCGCTCGTTCTTGGGCACCCCGCGCAGCCGCAGGGCCAGTTCGATGTTCTTGCCCGCGGTGAGCCACGGGAACAGGGCGTGCTCCTGGAACATCAGGGCCGGCCGGCCGCCGGGGGTCTCGATGGACCCCGCGGACGGCCGGTCGAGCCCCGCTACCAGGTTGAGCAGCGTGGACTTGCCGCAGCCCGAGGCGCCCAGGAGGGTGACGAACTCGCCCGGGGCGACATCGAGCGTGATGTCGTCGAGGACGAGCTGCCCGCCGGCGGGTCCGCCGAAGGACTTGGAGACATGCTGGATACGGGCGGCATGGGTCACCGCCGCACGGTCCTCGGCCTTGGCGATCGTCGCGGTCGTGGCCATGGTCGTCACCTCCTGGTGAAGCTGAACTCGGGCTGCTGCACGGGTGTCTGACGCCTGGTTACTTCACGCCGAGCCCGGCGTCGGAGACCTCGGGCCGACCCGCGGCCTTCAGGACCTTGTTGAGCGGCTTCAGGTCGTAGATGCCGCCCAGCTCGGGCTTCTCCAGGAGACCGGCGTTCACCGCGTGGTCGGCCTGCGCCTGGAGCGTGGCCGCCAGCGGGTCGTCGGTGAACCGGATGGACGGCCACGCGGCGTCGATCACCTTCGCGCCCAGCGCCTTGCCCGAGAGGTCCTTCAGCTTGGCGTTGGCCGAGGCCTTCGCCTTGTCCGGGTTGGCGTTGATCCACTCGTTGGTCTTCACCGCGCCGCGCAGGAACGCCTCGACGACGTCCGGGTGCGCCTTCAGGAACTTCTGCGACACGATGATGTTCGTGATCACGAACTTCTTGTCCGGCCACAGGTCGGACTCGTCGAGCAGCACCTTCGCCCCGTCGCTGACCAGCTTCGAGGCGGTCGGCTCGGGCACCCAGGCACCGTCGATGGCGCCGGAGGCGTAGGCGTTCGGGGTGACCTTGTTGTCCGTGCGGATCACCGAGACGTCGCCCTTGCCGCTCTCGGCGTCGACCTTCCAGCCCTTCTCGGAGATCCAGTGGAGGAAGGCCACGTCCTGCGTGTTGCCGTGCTGCGGAGTGGCGATCCTCTTGCCCTTGACGTCGTCCAGGGTCTTGATCTTCGCCGGGTTCACGACGAGCTTCACACCGCCGGAGGCGGAGCCGCCGATGATCCGCAGGTTCGTGCCCTTGGTCTTGACGTAGCCGTTGATCGACGGCGAGGGGCCGATGAAGCCGATGTCGATCGAGCCGGCGTTGAGCGCCTCGATCTCGGAGGGGCCGGCGTTGAAGGTGGTCGGAACCAGTCTGGTGCCGCCCAGCTCCTTCTGGAGGATGCCCTCCTGGTCGCCCACGAGCGCGGTCGCGTGGGTGAGGTTGGGGAAGTACCCGAGCCGTACGGTGTCGGCGGAGAGCTTCTCGCCCTCGGCGGCCACCTTCTTCTCGTCGTTCTTGGCCTCGGAGCCGTAGCCGCAGGAGGCGAGTGCGCCGATCAGCAGCGGCAGAGCGGCGGCGGCGGCGAGGCCGCGGCGCAGGGTGGTACGGGTGGCAGGCACGGGAGGTGTCCCCTCGATTCAGCGTTTTCGAAGTCTGCGTCTATGTCGTTCGGGGTGGAGCGGGGTCGCGCCGCGCATGCGGCGCGTCGAGGTCAGCACGCACATCGCGCCACACCTCCCGTGCCCGCGCCGAGGGCACCGGAGCCCACCCGGCCGCCCTCCTTCGCGAAGGTGGCGTACATGTCCTGAACCATCAGAAGTCCCACCCTTCCTCGTCCTCGACGACCGAGACGGCCTTGGTGGTGGCGAAGGACTCGCCCGCCATGCCGGCCGCGAGCGTGGTGCCGTCCGCCGGGTCGATCAGCAGGAACGAACCGGTACGGCGCGAGTCCGCGTACGCGTCGAGCGCGAGCGGCTCGGCCGTGCGCACCACGACCCGGCCGATGTCGTTGGCGACCAGCTGTCCCGGGTTCGGGTGCTGGGAGAGGTCGTCCAGGGTCAGCCGCGAGGGGATCTCCTTGACGATCGCCTTGACCGTGCGGGTGGTGTGCTTGAGCAGCACCCGCTGGCCGACGGCGAGCGACTGGTCGGCCACGTGGCAGACGGTCGCCTCGATGTCCTGCGTGGTCGCCGGGGCGTCACCGCTCGGGGCGAGCAGGTCGCCGCGCGAGATGTCGATGTCGTCGGCGAGCCGGATCGTGACCGACTGCGGCGCCCAGGCGATGTCCACGGACTCGCCCAGCGCGTCGATCGCGGTGATCGTGGAGGCCTTCCCCGACGGCAGGACGGTGATCTTCTCACCGACCCGGAACGCGCCGGCCGCGATCTGACCCGCGTACCCCCGGTAGTCGGGGTGCTCGGCGGTCTGCGGGCGGATCACGTACTGCACCGGGAAACGCGCGTGACAGGCCGTCAGGTCGTGGCTGACCGGAACGGTCTCCAGGTGTTCGAGCACCGTCGGGCCGCCGTACCAGTCCATGTTCGCGGACGGCTCCACGACGTTGTCGCCGGCGAGCGCCGAGATCGGGATCGCGGTGATCTCCGGGACGCCGAGCTCGGAGGCGTACGTCGTGAACTCCTCGGCGATCGCGGCGAAGACGGGCTCCCGGTAGTCGACCAGGTCCATCTTGTTCACGGCCAGGACCACGTGCGGGACGCGGAGCAGCGCGGCGACGGCGGCGTGCCGGCGGGTCTGCTCGACGACGCCGTTGCGGGCGTCGACCAGGACCACGGCCAGCTCGGCGGTGGAGGCGCCGGTCACCATGTTCCGGGTGTACTGCACGTGCCCGGGGGTGTCGGCGAGGATGAAGCGGCGGCGGGGCGTGGCGAAGTAGCGGTAGGCCACGTCGATGGTGATGCCCTGCTCGCGCTCGGCCCGCAGACCGTCGGTGAGGAGCGCCAGGTCGGGCGCCTCCTGACCGCGCTTGAGGGACGCCGCCTCGACGGCCTCCAGCTGGTCGGTGAGGACCGACTTGGAGTCGTGCAGGAGGCGGCCCACCAGGGTGGACTTCCCGTCGTCGACGGACCCGGCGGTGGCGAAGCGCAGCAGGGTGGTGGCCGCCACGTCGGCGAACGGCTCGGTGGTGCTCGTCATGGCTAGAAGTACCCTTCGCGCTTGCGGTCTTCCATCGCGGCCTCGGACATCTTGTCGTCGGCGCGGGTGGCGCCCCGCTCGGTCAGTCGGGAGGCGGCGATCTCGGCGATGACGGCGTCCAGCGTGGTGGCGTCGGAGTCGACGGCGCCGGTGCAGGACATGTCGCCGACGGTCCGGTAGCGGATCAGCCGCGTCTCGACCGTCTCGGACTCCTTGGGACCGCCCCACTCGCCGGCCGTCAGCCACATGCCGGAGCGGGCGAACACCTCGCGCTCGTGCGCGAAGTAGATCTGCGGGAGCTCGATCTTCTCGCGCTGGATGTACTGCCAGACGTCCAGCTCGGTCCAGTTGGACAGCGGGAAGACGCGGACGTGCTCGCCGGGGGCGTGCCGACCGTTGTAGAGCTGCCACAGCTCGGGCCGCTGGCGGCGCGGGTCCCACTGCGAGAACTCGTCACGCAGCGAGAACACCCGCTCCTTGGCGCGGGCCTTCTCCTCGTCGCGGCGGCCGCCGCCGAAGACGGCGTCGAAGCGGCGGTGCTGGATCGCCTCCGTCAGCGGGACGGTCTGCAGCGGGTTGCGGGTGCCGTCGGGGCGCTCGCGCAGCTTGCCCGCGTCGATGTACTCCTGCACGGAGGCCACGTGCAGCCGCAGCCCGTGCTGGGCGACGACGCGGTCGCGGTACTCCAGGACCTCGGGGAAGTTGTGCCCGGTGTCGACGTGCAGCAGCGTGAACGGCACCGGCGCCGGCGCGAACGCCTTGAGCGCCAGGTGCAGCATGACGATGGAGTCCTTGCCGCCGGAGAAGAGGATCACCGGCCGCTCGAACTCGCCCGCCACCTCACGGAAGATGTGGACGGCCTCGGACTCCAGGGAGTCGAGGTGCGACAGCGCGAACGGGCTGCCGGTGGTGTCGTGGACATGAGCGACAGTGGTCACAGCAGACCCCTCTCGGTGAGCAGCGCGTGGAGCTGCGCCGCGGACTCCTGCACGGTCTGGTTCTGGGACTCGATCCGCAGATCGGGCGTCTCGGGTGCCTCGTACGGGTCGTCGACGCCGGTGAGTCCGCTGATCTCGCCCGCGGCCTGCTTGGCGTAGAGGCCCTTCACGTCCCGGACGGAGCAGACCTCCACGGGGGTGGCCACGTGCACCTCGACGAAGGGCGTGCCTTCGGCCGCGTGCCGCTTGCGGACCGCCTCACGGCTGTCGGCGTACGGGGCGATGACGGGGACCAGGACCTGCACGCCCTGCGAGGCGAGGAGCTCGGCGACGAAGCCGATCCGCTGCACGTTGGTGTGCCGGTCCTGGCGGCTGAAGCCGAGGCCCGCGGAGAGGAACTCGCGGATCTCGTCGCCGTCGAGGACCTCGACGCGGTGGCCCTCGCCGCGCAGTCGGCCTGCCAGCTCGTACGCGATGGTGGTCTTGCCGGCGCTGGGCAGGCCGGTGAGCCAGATGGTGGCGCCGGTCACGTGATTCTCCTGGGTTTCCTGATGGTCCGTCATCCGTGCAGTCCGCATTCGGTCTTGGCCCGCCCGGCCCAGCGGCCGGACCGGGCGTCCTCGCCCTCCAGGACGCGGCGGGTGCAGGGCGCGCAGCCGACGGAGGCGTAACCGTCCATGAGGAGCGGGTTGGTGAGGACGCCGTGCTCCGCGACGTAGGCGTCGACGTCGTCCTGCGTCCAGCGGGCGATGGGGGAGACCTTGACCTTGCGCCGCTTCTCGTCCCAGCCGACGACCGGGGTGTTCGCCCGGGTCGGGGACTCCTCGCGGCGCAGGCCCGTCGCCCACGCGCTGTACCGGGTCAGGCCCTCTTCGAGGGGCTTGACCTTGCGCAGCGCGCAGCACAGGTCGGGGTCGCGGTCGTGCAGCCTCGGGCCGTACTCCGCGTCCTGCTCGGCCACCGTCTGACGCGGGGTCAGGGTGATGACGTCGACGTCCATGACGGCGGCCACGGCGTCGCGGGTGCCGATGGTCTCCTCGAAGTGGTAGCCCGTGTCGAGGAAGACGACGGCCACGCCGGGCCGGACCCGCGAGGCGAGGTGGGCGACGACGGCGTCCTCCATGGAGGAGGTGACGCAGAAGGCGTCGCCGAAGGTGTCGACCGCCCACCGGAGGATCTCGGCGGCGGGGGCGTCCTCCAGCTCGCGGCCGGCCTGCTCGGCGAGTGCCTTGAGGTCGGCCGTGGTGGCGTCCTGGCTGCCCTCGCTGTGCTGAGTTGTCGTCATATCTTGTCCCTCCCAGGGGTGTTGCCCGAAGTCGCCGGGGCGAGCAGCCCCAGGAACTTCAACTGGAAGGCTCGGCTGCACGCTGCGCATTCCCAGGCGCCGTGACCCTGCTCGTTCGGACGCAGGTCCTCGTCGCCGCAGTAGGGGCAGTGGAACGGTGCGGCACGCTCGCTCACGACAGCGCCTCTTCCGACGCGCGGGCCGCCCAGGTCGCGAAGCGCTCGCCGGTCTCGCGCTCCGCCTGGAAACGCGTGAGGACCCGCTCGACGTAGTCGGGTAGCTCGGCCGCCGTCACCTTGAGACCGCGGACCTTGCGGCCGAAGCCGGCCTCCAGACCCAGGGCGCCGCCCAGGTGCACCTGGTAGCCCTCGACGCGGTTGCCCTCGTCGTCCAGGACCAGCTGGCCCTTGAGACCGATGTCCGCGACCTGGATACGGGCGCAGGCATTCGGGCAACCGTTGATGTTGATCGTCAACGGCTCGTCGAACTCCGGGATCCGGCGCTCCAGTTCGTCGATGAGCGAGGAACCGCGGCCCTTGGTCTCGACGATCGCGAGCTTGCAGAACTCGATGCCGGTGCAGGCCATCGTGCCCCGCCGGAAGGGCGAGGGGGTGACCCGCAGGTCGAGCGCCTCCAGGGCGGCGACGATCGACTCGACCTGCGCCTCCTCGACGTCGAGGACGAGCATCTTCTGCTCGGCGGTGGTGCGGACCCGGCCGGAGCCGTGGGCCTCGGCGACCGCGGCGATCTTCGTCAGGGTGGCGCCGTCGACCCGGCCGACACGCGGCGCGAAACCTACGTAGAACTTGCCGTCCCGCTGCCGGTGCACACCGACGTGGTCGCGCCAGCGGCCCGCGGGCTGCTCGGGGGCGGGGCCGTCCGTCAGCTTGCGCTTCAGGTACTCGTCCTCCAGGACCTGGCGGAACTTCTCCGGGCCCCAGTCGGCGACGAGGAACTTCAGCCGGGCGCGGTTGCGCAGCCGGCGGTAGCCGTAGTCGCGGAAGATCGAGATGACGCCCTCGTAGACGTCGGGGACCTCGTCGAGGGAGACCCAGGTGCCGAGGCGGACGCCGAGCTTGGGGTTCGTGGAGAGACCGCCGCCGACCCAGACGTCGAAGCCGGGGCCGTGCTCCGGGTGGTGCACGCCGACGAAGGCGATGTCGTTGATCTCGTGCGCCACGTCGAGCAGCGGCGAGCCGGAGATCGCGGACTTGAACTTGCGGGGCAGGTTGGAGAAGTCCTTGTTGCCGACGATCCGCCGGTAGATCTCGTCGATGGCGGGGGTGCCGTCGATGATCTCGTCGGCGGCGATGCCGGCCACCGGAGAGCCGAGGATGACACGCGGGGTGTCGCCGCAGGCCTCCGTGGTGGACAGTCCCACCGCTTCGAGGCGGTTCCAGATCTCGGGGACGTCCTCGATGCGGATCCAGTGGTACTGGACGTTCTGCCGGTCGGTGATGTCCGCCGTGCCCCGGGCGAACTCCTCGGAGATCTCGCCGATCACCCGCAGCTGCTCGGTGGTCAGCCGGCCGCCGTCGATCCGGACGCGGAGCATGAAGTACTCGTCGTCCAGCTCCTCCGGCTCCAGGACGCCCGTCTTGGTGCCGTCCAGACCCTGCTTGCGCTGGGTGTAGAGGCCCCACCAGCGCATGCGCCCGCGCAGGTCGTTGGGGTCGATGGAGTCGAAGCCGCGCTTCGAGTACACCGTCTCAATACGTGTCCGTACGTTGAGACCGTCATCGTCCTTCTTGAACTGCTCATTGCCGTTCAGAGGGGTGAAGTGCCCCACGGCCCACTGACCCTCGCCACGGTGACGCCCGGGCTTGCGGCGGGTGGCGGGGGGTGTGGGGTTTTCCGGGGTGGCGGCCATGGCGTCTTGTCCTTCGGGACTGCGAGAGGGCGGCTCTGACCTGCACACTGGCGCTCAGGTCAGAGGGTGGCGCGTCAGTGCGCAGCAGGGTGGGGCAGAGTCGGGCAGAAAAGAGATCGCGGCGGTGCTGGTTCTCTCAGCGCGCCGGACAGATGGCGCTGGACATGCGGCCTAGGTCGACGTGCCGCCGACTCACCAAGGCAATTCCAGTTCCAGACATGACGGAAGCGTGTCACGGGACTTTGGACTCAGTCCAGCATCGTCCAGAATGCGGACATAGTCGTCTCGCTTGTCGAGATGGCGTGATGCGGGTCACGCGCGAGGGGCCCTGATCGGGCCCCTTCAGGTCTCCTCGGCGCGGTCTCAGGCGTGAGCGCCGGGCCACGGCCCGGGGGTCTCGGTCTCCTCGACCTGTTCGACCTTCGTGTCGAACAGCCGGAAGCCGCGCCGCTCGTAGTTGGCCATCGCGTGCGGGCCGTCGAGCGAGCAGGTATGCAACCAGACCCGCTTCGTCGCCTCCCGCTCCGGCCAGCGCTCGGCCAGGTCCCAGGCCCTGGCCACCCCGTACGAGAGGAGATGACCGCCGATCCGGCGCCCCCGGAAGGCCGGGACCAGGCCGAAGTAGACGATCTCCACCACACCGTCGTCCTGCGGGTCGAGTTCCACGTACCCGGCGGGCGTCCCCCTGTCGTACGCCACCCAGATCTCGGCGCCCGGCTTCTCCACGATCTCCTGCCACTGCTTGTAGGTCAGTGACAACCGGTCGGACCAGCGGATGTCACCGCCGACCGCCGTATAGAGGAAGCGGCTGAACTCCGCCGAGGGCACCTCGGCGCGCAGGACCGTCACGTCGTCGCCCTCCGGCGGGGCGGCGGGCCGCAGGTCGGAGGGGGAGGTCTGTTCGAGGGACCAGGTGGTGAGAGTGATGCTCATGAGGTCATCGCATCATGCGGAGCGAGGGATTCCCAGAGCGGGTCCGGCTCCGCCCGGCCCGCCGGAAGACGCATGTCCGCATGGTGGACACCACGACGTCGTCCGGTTCTCCGGGCCGTCCAGGTCGCGGGTCGCCCAGCGCCCTTCGTGGGGATCAGACCCCGCGAGACCGGCCTGACCGATCGAGAGGCCTACGTCGCCGCCCCGGACCGCACCGCCGGGGCCAGCGAGTGGGGCAGGAGCTCCGACGGGCGCTCCGGACGCAGGACCTCCACCGCCACCTCCTCCCGGAAGCGGTACGGGCGGTGCGCCAGGACCCCCGCCAGGTTCCGGCGCACCCGGGACATCTCCGCCCGGACGGTCACCGCGCGCGTACGGTCCCCGAACACGTCGCCCGCGAGCTCCGCCGCCGTCCGCCCGTCCCGGTGCACCGCCAGTACATAGAGGAGCTCCGCGTGCCGGGGACTCAGCTCCTGCTGCCAGCTGCCCGCCACCCCCGAGACGGCCACCGTCCAGCGGCGCGGCCGGCGCAGATCGAGGACCACCCGGCTCACCGCCTCCGCGCCCGGCGCCTGCGCCGCCGTCTCCTCCTCGACCCGCAGCAGCCAGCCGCCGGGCAGCGGCTCCACCGAGCACACGCCGAGCGAGGGGATCCACATCCGGCCGGACCGGAAGGACCTCGGGAGCGGGATCCGGTCCATCGGCGCGACCCCCGTCACCGCCGCCGTCCAGCCGTGGGTGTCCACCGCGACCGCCCGGCCCCCCACCCGGCACAGGATCGGCGCCGCCACCGCCCGCAACCGCTCCACCGACCGCCGGTGCCGCTCCCGCATCTCGGCCTCGGCGAGCTGGGCCACCGAGTCGACCAGGGCCAGCATCGCCGGATGGAAGGTGGACGCCGGACCGCTCACGTCCAGGATGCCGAGGAGCCGCCGGTCGCGCGGGTCGTGCACGGGCGCCGCGGCGCAGGTCCAGTTGTGGAGGGTGTGCACATAGTGCTCGGCGGAGTGCACCTGTACCGCACGGCCCATGGCGAGGGCCGTGCCGACCGCGTTGGTGCCCGCGGTGTGCTCGGTCCAGGCCGCGCCCTCCTCCAGACAGATCCCGTTCGCCTGCCGCATCACCGCCAGGTTCCCCTGGCGCCACAGCACCCGGCCGTGCTCGTCGGTGACCACCATGATCTGCAGCGAGGTGTCGGCGATCCCGGCGAGCCCGCCGCTCAGCGTCTGCATGACCTCCGCGAGGAGGGTGGACCTCCGGCGCTCCTCCAGCTCGTCCCGCTGGAGCAGCACGCTGCTCGTCCCCTGGTCGGGGTCGAGTCCGAGCCGGGCCATCCGCTGCCACGAGGCGTCGATCACCGGGCGGGGCGCGATGGGAGGCGTACGGCCCGCGAGGGTCTCCTCGCGCACCCGGTGGAGCAGGCGGCTGGCCTGGGTGGTGTCCATGGCGGCGAGGCGCTTCATGTCGAGCTGCGTGTTCTGCATCGGTCTCTCCCAGCCACCCGGGTGCTGTATCGGTTCTGCACGGGGCAGATGTCCGGAGTGTCGGTGCCCATCGTGCCGTCCGTGACCACCCGGCGAGACCCGGTTCGGGTAATCCTGCAACCCTTTGCAACTCTGGCCGCCGACCGGCCCTCCGGGCGAAGCTGAGGCAAGCGGCGGGTGGTGCCGTGTCGGCGCAGCACCACCCCCGCTTCTCCGCCGGCGGCTGCGCGGCCCTACGCCGCCTTTTCGCCGGTGTCGGCGCAGCACCACCCGCCCCTCCGCGCACACCGACCGGCGGGACCGGGCCCCGTCGCACCGCCGCCGGCGCCCGCCGTCTGTCTGCCGCCCCGCCGGGCCCCTCAGACCTCCACCCGCGCCCGCTCCACCACCGCCCGCAGGTCCAGGGTGTGCGGCAGCGTCCCGAAGGCCGAACCGCCGTCCCCGCCCAGCCGCCCCGCGCAGAACGCGTCCGCGACCTCCGGGGGCGCCCAGCGCACGAGCAGCGCGCCCTGGAGGACCAGCGCGAGCCGCTCCGTGAGCCGCCGCGCCCGCGCCTCGATCCCGTCCAGATCCGCCAGCTCGGTCAGCACGCCCCGGATCGCCCGGTCGAGACGCGGGTCCGCGCCCCGCGCCGCCCCGACCTCCCGCAGGAACGCGTCGAGGGACGCCGGTTCGGTCCGCAGCACCCGGACCACGTCGAGCGCCTGGACGTTCCCCGAGCCCTCCCACACCGAGTTGAGCGGCGACTCCCGCAGCAGCCGGGGCATCCCCGACTCCTCCACGTACCCGTTGCCGCCGAGGCACTCCAGCGCCTCCGCCACCATCGGCGTACACCGCTTCGTCACCCAGTACTTCGCCGCCGGTACGGCGATGCGGAGCAGAGCCCGCTCCTGCTCGGCGTCGCCGCCGTCGGCATCGCCGGCGTCGTAGGCCGCCGCGAGACGCATGGCCAGGGTCGTGGCCGCCTCCGACTCCAGGGCCAGATCGGCCAGCACGTTCCGCATCAGCGGCTTGTCGACGAGGAGCCCGCCGAAGGCGCTGCGGTACGCGCAGTGGTGCACGGCCTGCGTCACCGCCTGCCGCATCAGCGCCGCCGAGCCGACGACGCAGTCGAGCCGGGTCGCCGCCACCATCCCCATGATCGTGCGCAGTCCGCGACCCTCCTCGCCGACCCGGCGCGCCCAGGTCGTCCCGTCGAACTCCACCTCGGCGGAAGCGTTCGAACGGTTGCCCAGCTTGTCCTTGAGCCGCTGGAGCGCGAAGGCGTTCCGCGAGCCGTCCGCGAGCACCCGCGGCACCAGGAAGCACGTCAGCCCCGCCGGGGCCTGCGCCAGGACGAGGAAGGCGTCCGACATCGGCGCCGAACAGAACCACTTGTGCCCGGTCAGGACGTACTCACCGTCGGCCGCCAGCGGACGCGCCTCCGTCGTGTTCGACCGGACGTCGCTGCCGCCCTGCTTCTCCGTCATGCCCATCCCGAGCAGCGCCCCGGCCTTCTCCGCGACCGGACGGAGCCCCCACTCGTACACGTGGGAGGTGGCGGCGGGCTCCCAGACCTCCGCGACCTCCGGCTCGGCGCGCAGCGCGGGCACCGCCGCGTGCGTCATCGACAGGGGGCAGCCGTGCCCCGCCTCCACCTGGGACATCACCAGGAACCCGGCCGCCCGGCGGACATGACCACCCGGACGGCCCCACGCGTCGGTCAGGCCGGCCCCCACCGACTTGCCGAGGAGCCGGTGCCAGGCCGGATCGAACACGACCTCGTCGATCCGGTGGCCGTACCGGTCGTGCGTCAGCAGCCGGGGCGGATTCTCGTTCGCCCGCTCGCCCCAGGCCCGCATCTGTGCCGAACCGGCCGCCTTCCCCAGGACTTCGAGGTCGCCGCGGGCCGCGTCGACGAGCTCCGGCGCGAGGTGCCGTTCGACCGCTTCCGCGAGCGCCCGATCGCTGCCGTAGACGTCATGTCCCACCAGGGGCGGAGCCTGGTTGGTCACGGTGTGGGTGGTCGCTGTCATGCCGATACGGTAAGCAGGTGCAGGCAGCAAGCGAAACACCCGATCGGCCCGAGCGTCGGCCCTGGAGCAGGCTCCACCGCGCGCGTGTCCTCTACCGCAACGTCTCGAAGCGGAAGATGGTCTGGCTGCTCCTCAAGGACACGGTCAACTCGTGCATCGAGTACCGGATCCTCGGCCTCGCCGCCGAGGCCGCCTTCTTCACCCTGCTGTCCCTGCCGCCGCTGCTCCTCGGCCTGATCGCCCTCCTGGGCTACGCCGACGACTGGACCAACACGGACACCGTGGCGAGCATCCAGGAGAACATCCTCCGAGCCGCCGGAACGGTGCTCTCCGACCGGGGCGTCGACGACATCGCCAAACCGATCCTGGACGACGTGACCCAGGGCAACCGGGCGGACCTCATCTCCCTCGGCTTCGCCATCGCCCTCTGGTCCGGCTCGCGCGCGGTGAACGTCTTCATCGACACCATCACCGTCATGTACGGGCTCGACGGCCACCGCGGCATCGTCAAGACCCGCCTCCTCGCCTTCCTGCTCTACCTGGTGGCCCTGGTCCTCGGAGCCGTCGTGCTGCCCCTCGCGGTCGTCGGCCCCGACCGGGTGGTCGAACTCGTCCCCTTCGGCACGGAGGTCGTCGCCGTCCTCTACTGGCCGGCCGTCATCCTGCTGTCCATCGCCTTCCTCACCACGCTCTACCACGTGTCCGTACCCGTCAGATCGCCGTGGATCGAGGACATCTTCGGCGCCCTGGTCGCGCTCGGGATGTGGGTCCTCGGCAGCTTCCTGCTGCGCATCTACCTCACCAGCCAGGTGGAGGGCCCCACGATCTACGGTTCCCTCGCCGCTCCCATCGCCGTCCTCCTCTGGATCGGCATCTCCGCCTTCGCCGTGCTCGTCGGCGCCGCCGTGAACGCCGCCATCGACCGCGTCTGGCCCTCCGTCGCCACGGCCGCGGCCCGCGAGGCCAACGAGCGGGCCCGCGCCTTCCAGGCGGCGGAACTCGTCGCCCGGGTCCGTGCAGAGGCCGAGGACGTCGACGAGGACGATCCCGACATGCCCTCGGAGTTCCCCGAACGCTGGTCGAGGTTCCTGCCCCCGGACGACGTGAAGTCCCGCCTCCACTCGGGCTGGGAGAAGGACTGACGGCGCGGCAGACCGGTCTTCGCCCCGTGTACGAGGAGCGCCCCGCCCAGCTCGACGGAGCCGTCCTGTGGACCAGGACCGCCGGCCCCGCCGCGGAGAGCCCCCGCCCGGTCCTGCCCGACGGCTGCATGGACCTGATCTGGGCGGACGGCCACCTCCTCGTCGCCGGACCCGACACACGCGCGTACGTACCGACGGAGACCGCCGCACGGTACGCGGGAATCCGCTTCGCCCCCGGTGACGCGCCCGCCTTCCTCGGCGTCCCTGCCCACGAACTCCGCGACCGGCGGGTCGCCCTCGGAGAGCTGTGGGGCGGGGCGCGGGCGCGTCGCCTCGGAGAGCGGATCACGGAGGACCCTGACCCGGCGGCCGCCCTGGACGCCCTCGTACGGCGGCGGGCCGCCGACGCGCCCGCACCCGATCCGCTGCTCCGGGCCGTCGCCGCCCGGCTCGCCGCGGGCCGGACGGTCGCGGAGACGGCCGAGGCGGTCGGGCTCGGCGCCCGGCGGCTGCACCGGCGGTCCCTGACCGCCTTCGGCTACGGTCCCAAGACCCTCGCGCGCGTCCTCCGGCTCCAACGCGCCCTCGCCCTCGTCCTGTCCGGCACGCCCTACGCGGACGCAGCCCTCCGCGCGGGCTACGCCGACCAGGCCCACCTCGCCCGTGAGACCCGGGCCCTCGCGGGCACGACGCTGGGCGCCTACACGCGCGGGGCAGCGGCGTCGGCGAAGAGCGACACGCCCGAACCGTCCGGGTCGAGCACCACCGCGTAACGCTGCCCCCAGACGGCGTCCCAGGGCTTCAGATGACCCCGGTACCCGGCGGCGAGCAGCTCCTCGTACACCGCGTCCACCGCCGCCGCCGCACCGCACCGGAAGGCGAGCTCGACCCGGTGCCCGCCCTCGGGCCGCCTCCACCCGGGGTCGAAGGAACGCACGACGTCCTCGGTGTCCCACGCGATCCGCACCCCACCGGCCACCACCACCTCCACGTGCGGCGCGGGCTCGGCCCCCTCGGGGATGTCAAGGCCGAGCCGACGGTAGAAGGCGAGCGAGGCGGCCATGTCGGAGACGACGAGACCGACCAGATCGAGACGGGGTGTCATACCGGGTGCTGTGTCCATGCCCCGCACGCTAGGCGCCGCGCCCCGCCGAGGTCTTGGACGAATCGGACGTGCGCGGGGCGTCCGGAAAAACCTGTGGCGCGTGCCGGGCCGTTCCGGCTACGGTGAATCCCGTACAAGATCGCGAAAGACACAGGAGGTGTGACCGATGGCTGTCGTCGTCACGACGGGCATGGCCCGTACGCCGAAGTTCGTCCACTCCACCTCCGTGGCCACCGGCTGACCTCACCGTTCCTCACACGCCGGCCGGGGCCATCCCTGTGAAGGGTCCCCCTTGTCTTTCCCGCTCTCCCTCGATTCCTCCTCTTCTCTCCTCGACGCCCACGGCTGGGACTCCGGCTGGGCCGCCGCCTTCGCGCCCTACGCCGCCCAGGGACTCGTCCCGGGACGGGTCATCCGTGTCGACCGGGGCCAGTGCGACGTCGCCACCGAGGAAGGGGTCGTCCGCGCCGACACGGCGTTCGTGACCCCGCACGATCCCCTCCGGGTCGTCTGCACCGGCGACTGGGCCGCCGTCGACCCGGCGGGTGTCCGCGACCCCCGGTACGTACGGGCCTGCCTGCCGCGCCGTACCGCCTTCGCGCGGTCCACCTCGTCCAAGCGGTCCGAGGGACAGATCCTCGCCGCCAACGTCGACCACGCCGTCATCACCGTCTCCCTCGCCGTCGAGCTCGACCTCGGCCGGATCGAACGCTTCCTCGCCCTGGCCTGGGAGTCCGGCGCCCAGCCGACCGTCGTCCTCAGCAAGGCCGACCTCGTGCCCGACCCGGTCGGACTCTCCTACCTCGTCGAGGACGTGGAGACGGTCGCCCCCGGCGTGCAGGTGCTGCCCCTCAGCTCCACCACCGGCGAGGGCCTCGACGTGCTCGCCGCGACCGTCGCCGGCGGCACGACCGTGCTCCTCGGCGTCTCCGGCGCCGGGAAGTCGACCCTCGCCAACGTGCTCGTCGGCGAGGACGTCATGACCGTCCAGGCCGCCCGCGACATCGACGGCAAGGGCCGCCACACCACCACCACGCGCAACCTCTTCGTGCTGCCGGGCGGGGGAGTCCTCATCGACACCCCCGGGCTGCGCGGGGTCGGACTCTGGGACGCCGAGACCGGCGTCGGCCAAGTCTTCGCGGAGATCCAGGAACTGGCCGGGAACTGCCGTTTCCACGACTGCGGCCACGAGTCGGAGCCGGGCTGCGCGGTCGCCGCGGCGATCGAGGACGGCACGCTGTCGGTGCGCCGTCTGGAGAGCTACCGCAAACTGCTCCGTGAGAACCAGCGGATCGTCGCCAAGACCGACGCCCGGCTGCGCACCGAGATGCTCAAGGACTGGAAGCGCCGGCACGCGGCGGGCCGCAAGGCACTGGAGATGAAGCGCGGGCACAGCCGGTAGCCGGACCGGGGTCGTCCCGGGCGCGGTGTCCGAAAAGCGCCAGCCGTCTGGTGTGCGAGCTCGCACACTGGAACCATGAGGGACGACGACACCCGCTACGAGGCGGTCAGCAGCAGGGACGCGCGGTTCGACGGAGAGTTCTTCTTCGCCGTCCGGACCACCGGTATCTACTGCCGTCCCAGCTGCCCCGCCGTCACCCCCAAGCGGCAGAACGTCGCGTTCTTCCCGACGGCCGCCGCCGCCCAGGGACACGGCTTCCGCGCCTGCCGCCGCTGCCGGCCGGACGCCGTGCCCGGCTCCGCCGAGTGGAACGTACGGGCCGATGTCGTCGGGCGCGCCATGCGGATGATCGGCGACGGCGTCGTCGACCGCGAGGGCGTGCCCGGCCTCGCCGGACGCCTCGGCTACAGCACCCGGCAGGTGCAGCGCCAGCTCACCGCCGAGCTCGGCGCCGGGCCCGTCGCGCTCGCCCGCGCCCAGCGGGCGCACACCGCGCGGCTGCTGCTCCAGACCACCGGGCTGCCCGTCACCGAGATCGCCTTCGCGGCCGGCTTCGCCAGCGTCCGCCAGTTCAACGAGACGATCCGCGCCGTGTACGCGAGGACGCCCTCCGCCCTGCGCGCGGAGGCGGGCAGCGGCGCCGGAGCCCGTACCGCCCTCGCCGCCGGAGTCCCGCTGCGGCTCGCCCACCGGGGGCCGTACGCGGCCGGCGAGGTCTTCGACCTGCTCGCCGCCGAGGCCCTGCCCCGTCTGGAAGAGGTCGTCGGAACCCCCGGCGCCCGCACCTACCGGCGTACGCTCCGCCTCCCGTACGGCACCGGCGTCGTCTCCGTCGACGAGCGCTCCGCCGGGCGCTGGCTGGACGCCCGCATCCACCTCACCGAGCTGCGCGACCTCACCACCGCCGTGCACCGGCTGCGCCACCTGTTCGACCTGGACGCCGACCCGTACGCGGTCGCCGAGCGCCTCGGGGCGGCACCCGGGCTCGCCGCCGAGGTAGCCGCCCGGCCCGGCGTACGCTCCCCGGGCACGGCCGACCCCGAGGAGTTCGCGCTGCGGACGGTGCTCGGCGCCGAGGAGTCGGCGCGGCTCGTCGAGCGGTACGGCACCCCCCTGGCCACGGCCTGCGGCACCCTCACCCATGTCTTCCCGCAACCGGCGGCCCTGACCGGCCACCCCGTCGCCGGCCCGCTGGCCCGCGCCCTCGCCGACGGAGCCGTGCGCCTCGACCCCGGCGCGGACCGCGACGACGCCGAGCGTGCCCTGCTCGCCGTCCCCGGGGTGACCGCGCGGGCGGCGGCCCTGATCCGCATGAGGTCCCTGGGCGACCCGGACGTCGCACCGAAGGACGGCCCGGACGCGGAGGAGTGGCGCCCGTGGCGCTCGTACGCGGCGCGCTACCTCGCCTACACCACGACGGCCTGAACGGCCGGCACCCGGGCGGCGCTCGGCCGCTGGCCGGCACTCGCCCTGGGTGGCGCTCCGCCCCCGGCTCACGCTCGCCCCCCACCGATGCCGCCCCGCCCCCGCTCCCCGGCTCACCCGCACGCTCAGCCCCAGAGCACCGCGCCCGCCCACGCCCCCACGATCAGCAGACACGCGAAGAGTTCGACGAGCACGCTCCTGCCGGCCGCCCTCATCACCGTCCGCGTCGCCGCCCAGGCCTGGCCGTGACCGCCGAGCCGAAGCCGCTCCGCGAGATAGACCCCGCCGACGAAACCGGGGACCGCGCCGACCACCGGGACCACGACGAAGCCCAGGAGCGCGCCCACCCCGGCGTACGTCACCATCTGCCGGTTGATGCCGACGCCCCGGAACCGGCGTGGCGGCAGCTGCCAGACGACCACCTGGGTGAGGAGCAGCAGCCCGGTCGCGGAGGCCAGCAGGATCCAGGCGAGGTCCGTCCGCTCGTGGAGCGACCACCACAGCATCGCCGCCCACACCAGCCACGTCCCCGGCACACCGGGAGCCAGTACCCCGGACAGTCCGAGCAGCATCACCGTCGCGACCATCAGGAGCTGCCACACACCCACGCTGACCAGCGTCCCCCACATTCCACGAACCCGCAGGTCGCGGCCGCCATCCGGGGGCGCGAGCCCGCAGGCGCGCCGGCGCGCGCCCTCAGCCGCGCGCCACCCACCCCTTCTCGTACGCGTGCCAGCCCAGCTGCAACCGGGTCGTCACCCCGGTCAGCTCCATCAGCCCCTTCACCCGCCGCTGCACCGTCCGCAGCCCCAGGTCCAGCTGCTTGGCCACGCTCGCGTCCGTCATCCCGGCCAGGAGCAGCGACAGGATCTCCAGGTCCATGACGTCCGGGCCCGGCGCCTCGTCCTCGGTGATCTGCGCGCCCGCCCCCAGCCTCAGCGGCAGCGCGTCACGCCACACCGACTCGAACAGGCCCATCAGCGATTCGAGGAGCCCGCTCGCGTGCACGACGATCGCCGCGGGCTCCGCGCCCCGGCCGGTCAGCGGCACCATCGCCAGGTTCCCGTCGGCGATCACCAGCTTCGTGGGGACCCGGTCCGCGACCCGGATCCGCTCCTCACGGCCGAGCGCCGCCGACAGTTCGAGGAGCCCGGTCGGGAGGGTGAGCACCTCGCGCTCGACCACCACCCGGTAGCGCACCCCCCGCCCGGCGGCCTGTTCCTCCGCGTCGTTCTCCATCCCGGAGACCGCGATCGGCTTGCCCGTCACCAGGGCGCAGACCTCCTCCTGCGCGCCCAGCTGGAGCTGGAGGAAGCGGTGGGTGACGGCGCTCGCTCCGGTCACCACCTCCACCAGGTCGTGCACGGCCGCCTCCGCGGCCTCCGCCCGGTACTCCTCGGCGAGCAGCTTCGCCGTCAGCTCCGCCTGCTCCAGCTCGTGCCGCTGCTGGGTCAACAGGGCGCCGAGCGCCACTCCCGGCGGCGCCGCCACCCACCGTCCGACCCCGGCCGACGACTGCGCGGCGAGCCCCTGCGACTCGAGGCGGCGCAGCGCCCGCTCGGTGTCCCGCTCGGGCAGGGCGAGCCGGTGCGCGAGGTCCGTCACCTCGGCCGCGCCGAGGGCGACCAGCGCCCGGTACGCGGACTCCTGGCGTTCGTCGAGTCCTATCGCTCCCAGCATGGATGCCCCGCCCCTCGCCCCACCGCCGGTGGGAGGCCCGGACCTTCCCAGGACATGCACCGGAGACATTCGTTCCGTTGGTGACCTGGCGGAAAGCGGCCACGGCGCATTTCCGCCGTCCCCATCATCCCTGCACCGCCCTCACCTCTGCCAATGTGGCGCCACCGCGGTATCAACAGCCACCGGAGACGGGTGTTCTGTGCCTGTTTTCCGGAATCAGACGGGGAGAGCGATGCGCCCGATTTCGCGTACGGCCCTGGGGGCGGCGACCGCCGCCGTCCTCGCCGTCACCGCGGTCGCGCCGTCCGCGGCGGACGAACCGCAGGACGAGGTCACCCCCGCCCGGCAGGCCCCCGCGAAGACCCCGTACGTCTACAACCTCGCCTTCCCGGACGCCCGTCCGGTCCGAGCTGAAAGGAACTACCGTGTGCGGCATGCCCCGTTGGGGCGTACGGATGTGGCCTACGGTTCGGTCGGCATGGCCATCGACCTCCCGGCCGCCCACCGGCCGAACCCGGGAGGGAACTCCTGGCCGTTCGGTGTCCTCCACGTACCGGCCGAAGCCGGGACGTACACGCTCGAAACAGAACACCCTGAAGATCGGCGGCAAGCTGGGGCCCGCTCCCCATCCGTCAACTCGATGGGGGAATTCACCTCCAAGATTGACGAGAGCGTCTATTCTCAGGGCATCCCGATTCTCTTCCCCCGGTACGATCTTCCGGAGGGCGGACTCAAGACCCTCGCCGCGACCGACGGCCAACACATCGGCCTCACCGCGACGGGTCACGCGGGCTACATCCCCGCAGCGCTCACCTCGGCGAAGCTTTCGTACTCCTACGACGGGGGTACGACCTGGACCGAAGCGCGGGTCTTCCAGCAGGGCGGTCACCGGACCGCGACCGTGAACCACGCGGGCGCGACCGGAAGGCCCGTCACCCTGAAGACCCGACTGACGGACGCCAACGGCAACTCCGTCACCCAGACCGTGGTCCGCGCCTACGACGTGCGCTGACCACGCGGTCCGCCGGGCGTCCTTCCCGTGGGGGGTGGGGCCGCCCGGCGGACCACCCATTCGCAGCAACGGTTTTCCCCATGTCCCGTTTTCCGGCGCCGTGCGGGGTGGAAAATAGGGACATGACTCAGCAGGGGGACAGCAGCTGGTGGGACGAGCTCTACGGCGAGTCGGCGCCGGACACGGCCCCGACGGTCGCGGGTGACACCCTTGACGACCACTTCGCCGCGGCGACCCGCGCCACGACGGGCCCGCCCCCACCCCACCCGCCGGACCGGACCCCGGAGCCGGCCCCGGCGACGAAGCCCGCCCCGGTGCCGCCCCGACCGGACCTGGCGCCCGGTCAGGCCCCGACACCAGGGCCGGCCCCGACGCCCGGTCAGGCCGCGCCGACCGCGCAGGCGCCCGTAACAGGGCAGGCGCCCGCGACCGGGCAAGCCCCGCCGCCCGGGCAGGCCCCGGTCCTCGCGTCGTCGGTGGCGGCCGAGGCCGTGGACGGGCGGGCCCCGTGGGAGTCGCCCGCTGCCGGGCCGCGGACCTTCCCCTCCCCGCCGCCTCCCCCGCCCCCGGTGGAGGCGCCCACCGTCCACGTGCCGGTGCCGCCGCCACCCGGCGCCGCCCCCCGGAAGCCGGAGCAGGACCCCGAGTCCGGTGCCGAAGGGGACCCCGGCCTCACCGTCGACGGCTCCGTGCCCCGGCCCCGTACCGGACACGTCGGCAGCCGCCCGCCCACCTACGAGCCCGAGCCGACCGCCCTGCCCGTCGCCAGGCCCGGTGAGCTCGGCGAGCTGGTCCCGGACACCGTCCTCGACGGCGCCCGCTACGGCACCTGCACGGTACGGGCCGCCTCCGTCCGGGGCGACTCCGCCCGCTACCGGGGCGAGCCCCGCCGCGACGCCCTGCTCACCGCCCGCTTCGGCCACGACGAGACCGCGCTCGTCCTCGTCGCCGTCGCCGCCGGGTCCCGCGCCGCCGAGGACGCCCACCTCGCCGCCGCCGACGCCTGCCGGTGGATCGCCGAGGCCGTCTGCCGCAGCCACGCCCGGCTCTCCGACGACATCAGGTCCGGTCGCCGCGGCGACCTCAAGTCGGGACTGCACCGGCTCACCGACCGTACGTACGGCAAGCTGCGGGCCCGCGCCGCCGAGCGGGGCCTCGCCCCCGACGAGTACACCGCCACCCTCCGCTGTCTGCTCCTCCCCGCCGACCCCGCCTGCCGCACCCGGATCTTCTTCGGCATCGGCGGCGGCGGTCTCCTCCGGCTCCGCGACGGCGCCTGGCAGGACATCGAACCGCTCCTGCCCGAACCGGCCGCCGTCACCGGCGCCCCCGTCGTCGGCTTCGGCTCGCCGCCCCCGAGTCCGACGCCGAGCCGGACGCCGAGCCCGACGCCGAATCCGCCCCCGGGCCGGCCCCCGGGTCCGCCCGCGGCGGCCGTGCCCTCCGAGACCGAGGAGGGCGACCGGCTCACCATGGACCTCGGCATCACCACCGCCCCCGCGCCGCTCGTCGAGGACCCCGTGCCGGCGCCCGCCGAGCCGTTCCGCTTCCGTGCCTCCGTCGCCCGTCCCGGTGACACCCTGCTCCTCGCCTCGCCCGGCCTCGCCGAGCCGATGCGCGGCGAACCCGCGCTCGCCCGCGCGCTGGCCGGCCGCTGGGCCGGCACCGAGGCCCCCGGACTCGCCGCCTTCCTCGCCGACACCCAGGTGAGGGTGACCGGTTACGCCGACGACCGTACGGCGGTGGGTGTCTGGGAGGCGTAACCCGCCGGGCCATGTGTTGATGGAGCCATGGCCAAACAGAACGTGGCGGAACAGTTCGTCGACATCCTCGTGCGCGCGGGCGTGCGACGCCTGTACGGCGTCGTCGGTGACAGCCTCAACCCGGTCGTCGACGCGATCCGCCGCACCCGGGGAATCGACTGGATCCAGGTGCGGCACGAGGAGACCGCGGCCTTCGCCGCCGGCGCCGAGGCGCAGATCACCGGCGGCCTCGCCGCCTGCGCGGGCTCCTGCGGGCCGGGCAATCTCCACCTGATCAACGGGCTGTACGACGCCCACCGCTCGATGGCCCCCGTCCTGGCCCTCGCCTCACAGATCCCGTCCAGCGAGATCGGCCTCGGCTACTTCCAGGAGACCCACCCGGACCAGCTGTTCCGCGAGTGCAGCCACTACAGCGAACTCATCTCCAACCCCCAGCAGATGCCCCGGCTGCTCCACACGGCGATCCAGCACGCCGTCGGCCGCCGGGGCGTCAGCGTGGTCTCCCTGCCCGGTGACGTCGCCTCGCAGCCTGCCCCGGAGAAGTCGGTGGAGACGGCCCTCGTCACCACCCGGCCCACCGTCCGGCCGGGGGACACCGAGATCGACGCCCTCGTACGAATGATCGACGACGCCGACCGCGTGACGCTCTTCTGCGGCAGCGGAACGGCCGGGGCGCACGCCGAGGTGATGCAGTTCGCCGAACGGGTCAAGGCCCCGGTCGGCCACGCCCTGCGCGGCAAGGAGTGGATCCAGTACGACAATCCGTACGACGTGGGCATGAGCGGCCTCCTCGGGTACGGCGCCGCCTACGAGGCCACCCACGAGTGCGATCTGCTGATCCTGCTCGGCACCGACTTCCCGTACAGCGCCTTCCTCCCCGACGACGTGAAGATCGTGCAGGTGGACATCCGGCCCGAGCACCTCGGCCGTCGCTCCCGGCTCGATCTCGCCGTCTGGGGCGACGTCCGCGAGACCCTGCGCTGTGTGATCCCGCGCGTCCGCCCCAAGAAGGACCGCCGCTTCCTCGACAAGATGCTGAAGAAGCACGCCGGCGCCCTCGAAGGCGTCGTCAGGGCCTACACCCGCAAGGTCGAGAAACACGTCCCCGTCCACCCCGAGTTCGTGGCGTCCGTGATCGACGAACTGGCCGACGACGACGCCGTGTTCACGGTGGACACGGGAATGTGCAACGTCTGGGCGGCCCGCTATCTCAGCCCCAACGGGCGGCGCAGGATCATCGGCTCCTTCAGCCACGGCTCGATGGCGAACGCCCTGCCCCAGGCCATCGGCGCCCAGTTCACCGACCGGAACCGCCAGGTCGTCACGCTCTCCGGCGACGGCGGCTTCTCCATGCTGATGGGCGACTTCCTCACCCTCGTGCAGTACGACCTGCCCGTGAAGGTGATCGTGTTCGACAACTCCTCGCTCGGCATGGTCGAACTGGAGATGCTGGTCGCCGGACTCCCCTCGTACGGAACGACGAACAAGAACCCGGACTTCGCGGCGATCGCCCGCGCCGCCGGTGCCTACGGCGTCCGCGTCGAGAAGCCCAAGCAGCTGAGGAGCGCGCTCAAGGACGCCTTCGCGCACAAGGGCCCGGCCCTGGTGGACGTCGTCACCGACCCCAACGCGCTCTCCATCCCCCCGAAGATCAAGGCCGACATGGTGACCGGCTTCGCCCTCTCCGCCAGCAAGATCGTCCTGGACGGGGGAGTGGGCCGGATGGTCCAGATGGCGCGCTCCAACCTGCGCAACGTGCCCCGGCCCTGAGGGAGTGCGGGCGTCGTGGTGGGGCATGCATCCCGGGAGCCTGTTCGACGCGATCTGTGGGTGGGGGGATATGGCCGGGGAGCCGCGACAGCCGACTCGACTGCTCAGAAAGGTGGGATGCGAGGATCTCACCGCGGTGCCGGAGGTGCGCCACGCACTGCGTGACCTGCTGCGGAGGTGGGGCGGACCGGGCGCCTCCGACGTGGCGGAACTCCTCACCAGCGAACTCGTGACCAACGCGCTGATCCACACCGAGCACGGAGCCGTCGTCACCGCGACGGTCGTGCCCGAGCAACTGAGGGTCGAGGTACGTGACTTCGTCCCCGGCATCACCCCGCCGCACGTACCGCCCGCCGACGACGGTACGCACGGCAGGGGGCTCGTCCTCGTCGAGGCCCTCGCCGACTCCTGGGGGGTGGAGGACCAGGAGGTGGGCAAGGTGGTGTGGTTCGAACTGAACGGCGGGGCCGCCCGGGAGGCGACCCCGCCGACGCGCGCGGTGGACGGTACGTCCGGCTGACGGCGAGGTGCGTCAGCCGAACTGCTGCTCCAGATTCTTGAGCTTGCGCTCCAGGTCGTCGAGAGGCAGCGTCTGCGTGTCGTCCTCCGCCGTCAGGTCCACCGTCCGGGATTCGCCCGTGTGGAGGTCACGACCCCTGACGGCTTGGAGGGAGGGCCGGGATCGAAGCGGCAGTTGTCCCGGGTCCGCTATGGCGGGTTCCGCGACGGCGGCCTGCACGGACGCCGAGGCGGAACCGGAACCCGGACCCGCGCCGGCCCCGGGACCCGGGCCCGTCCCGGTGCCCGGGGTGGCGTTGAGCGCCGCCATCTCGACCTGACGCCCGCCACCCCTGCCGAGCCCGAAGGCCCGGTGCTGGCGGTTGATCGCCTTGAGCCGCGCCCGGTCGAGCTTGACCTGGTCGCGCCGGCGGATCCGGTTCTGCTCCTTCTCCCGCCGGTCCTCGCGCACCTCGTCGACGGCCTCGTCCAGGGTCCGCACGCCCTCCAGAAGCATCAGCGACCAGGCGGCGAACGTCTCCCGGGGCGCCCTCAGCCACCGGACGATCCGGATCTGCGGCAACGGGCGGGGCACCAGACCCTGCTCGCGCAGCGCGGCCCTGCGGGTCTGCTTGAGGGCCCGGTCGAAGAGGACCGCCGCCGAGAGGGACATGCCCGCGAAGAACTGCGGGGCTCCGTCGTGGCCGAGGCCACGGGGAGCGTGAACCCAGTTGAACCAGGCGGCCGCGCCCGCGAACAGCCAGACGAGCAGGCGCGAGCCGAGCGCCGCGTCGCCGTGGCTGGCCTCACGGACGGCGAGCACCGAGCAGAACATGGCGGCACCGTCGAGGCCGAAGGGGACCAGGTACTCCCAGCCCCCCGCGAGGTTGAGGTTCTGCCGGCCGAAGCCGACGAGTCCGTGGAAGGAGAGCGCCGCGGCGACCGCGGCACAGCAGAAGAGGAGGACGTAGGAAGCGGTGCCGTAGACGGCTTCCTTACGTCTGCGGCGTTCCTCGCTGCGTTCCCAGGAATCCTCGGCCGCGGCCTGGTCACCGGCGCGCTTCCCGCGCGCGAGCACCGCCACCGCCGTCAGGACTCCGGCCACCATCACGCCGCCCGGAAGCAGCCAGTCCAGCGATATGTCGGTCAGTCTCATGCGGTGTCCCTTGCATCGCAGTAGGGCGTTTGGCGGCCCATACTTGCCGACCCCGCGGGGCGCTCAAGGGGTTTCCGGGCAAGAGCACGCCATCGGGGCACCAGGGCATACGAATAGGGGCGATCTGGTCGAACACCCGTGCAGGAACAGTGCTTTGAGTTTGATTCACGTCACCCGTCCGGGTGGCGTATTCGCCCCGGGAGCCTCAGGCCGTCGCGGCCAGTCGGCGGACCCGCTCGGCATCGCAGGTACGCGGACAGGTGAGACAGGTGTCGTCGGGCCGCAGCGTGTAGAAGAAGCAGCAGGTGGCCCGGTCGCGCGTGGCGCGCGGCTCCCCTTCGGGTCCCTCGGAGCCGGGCAGCTCGCGGAACGCCGCCGCGCCCGCGTACGGCTTGGCCGTGCCCGGCATGAGGAGTTCGAGCTCCTCCATCACCCGCCGCTCCTCGCCGAGCAGCGTCCCCACGTACCAGAGGCCCTCGACGATCTCGTCCGTGGCCATGCCCCACAGGGCGCGGCGGCCGCGCCGCATCCGGGAGCCGAAGCCGTCGAGGATCGCCTCGAAATGCTCGGCGAGCGAGGCGCGCACCTCGGCCCGCAGCGCGTCCTCGTCGGCGACCACCCGGGCGCCGGGCAAGGCGGCGGCGGGGTCGCCCGGCAGGCAGGCGAACTCCTCGACCCGCACCGCGAGCCGGCCGAGCGTGCGCTGGAAGGAGACGTTCCGGGCGGGAAGGCGGGGGACCCTGCGGTCCAGGAACCAGGGGACGGTCACGAGGAGGCAGGCGGGCCAGGCGTACCGGTGCAGTCCGAAGCCGGCGACGACGTCGGGGCGGGCCCGGGTGCCGTAGTCGCGCAGTACCTGCGCGTCGTCCCAGGCGAGGAAGGCGTCGAGATCGGGGCCGCCGGCCGCGAGCTCCTCCGCGCCGACCCAGCCGGCGCCGCTCGGCAGCCGCTCGCCCGGGGCCGGTTCCTCTATCCGCAGATGGGGGAAGACCTCGGCGAGGCGCGCGAAGGCGGCCGCGACGGGCGAGGCCGGAGGGGCGGGCAACAGGGCGGGGACGGTCATGCGGACCACCGAATCGCGAGCGTTGGCAGGTTAGCCTTACCTTACCCGATTGGGGGTCACCTCTCACCACCGGCCCACCGGCTCCCACCAGCGAGGCAGCCCTCACACCCCTGATGTCGGCCCGTTCGCCTATGGTGCACAGAGGACCCGCGCGACGCGAGCCGGGCCCGGCACGAGGCCGCAGGAGGACCCGGGTGGAGCAGGGCGCAGCACGCGAGCGGGCGACGGACACACCGTCCCCGCCGCTTCGCGGCGACGCCGGACGGGGGGACGGCACGGGCCCGGACGCCGGACGTGACGGCGACGAGGGCGAGGGCCCCGTGCCTCCGGGCGAGGCGCGCGCGGACGCCGCCCGCGTCCCCGAGCAGGCCCGCGGCACGCGGCGGGAGCCGTACGCCCGGGACGAGCACACCCCGGGCGAGTCGGCCGGCGGCGTCCCCGCACCCCGCGTCGTACGGCACTCCGTCCGGGGCCAGATCCTCGACGCCCTGCGCGCCGCCCTCGTCGACGGCGAACTCGTCCCCGGCGAGGTGTACTCCGCGCCCGCCCTCGGCGACCGCTTCGGGGTCTCGGCCACCCCCGTCCGCGAGGCCATGCAGCGCCTCGCCGTCGAAGGCGCCGTCGAGGTCGTCCCCAACCGCGGCTTCCGGGTCATCGAACGCACCCCCCGCGAGCTCGCGGAACTGGCCGAGGTCCGCGCGCTCATCGAGGTCCCCGTCATGCTGCGGCTCGCCCGCACGGTCCCGGCCGCCCGCTGGGCCGGACTCCGCCCGCTCGCCGAGGCCACGTCGGCCGCCGCCGCCCGGGGCGACCGCGCCCATTACGCGGAGGCCGACCGGGCCTTCCACCGCGCCGTCCTCTCCCTCGCGGGGAACGAGCAACTGCTCGCCGTCGCCGACGACCTCCACCGACGCTCCCAGTGGCCCCTGATCAGCGCCCCGGCCCTGCGGCACGGCGTACTCGTCGCCGACGCCGCCGAGCACACCGCCCTCCTGGACGCCCTGATCGCCCAGGACCTGACCGTCGTCCAGGCCCTCGTACGGGAGCACTTCACCGGCTCGGAGGGCTAGGGCCTGGTCGGAGGGCGTGTCAGTGGCCCCGCTTCCGATCCGCCTGATCGACAAGGTCCCTCCCGGCGCCCCCGACGACTAAGGTCGTTGACGTCAGCCGCCCGCACCGCGTCGCCCGTGAGGTGTCCCATGCCGTCCGCGACCCCGCCCCCGGCATGGGACGGACGCCGACCCGTCACCGGTACGGAAGCCGAGGCCACGGCTCTGCTCGGCTGGCTCACCGATCCCGAGGCGCCCCGGCTCTGCCTCGTCACCGGTGCCCCCGGCAGCGGCAAGACGGCCCTGCTCGGCTGGCTCGCCGCGTACGGGCCGCGTTCCGGCCGGCCGCGTCGCCGCGCGGCCCGGATGCTCGTCCCGCTCGCGGGCCAATGCGCCCTCGGCGCGACCTGGACGATCGCCGACCGCCTCGGCGTGGTGGCCAGGTCGCCCGGCGACCTCGTGCACGCCCTCGCCACCAGCGACGCCCGGCCCGCGGGCCGTACCGTCCTCCTCCTCACCGATCTGCACGACGCCGCCGAACCCGCCGCCCTCACCGACCTGATCGCCGAACTCGCCGCTGTCGGCCGGATCCGTCTCGTCGTCGAGGCCCGCAGCGGCACCCCCGCCCCCGCCGCCCTGCGCGCCGACCGCAGGGTCACCGTCGTGGACCTCGAAGGTGACGCCGACCCCGCCGGCGGCGCCGCCCGGGAGCGCGCCCGGCCGGTGCCGGACCTCTCCGACCCGGTGGCCGTCTGCACGGCGGACCCGCTGCTCGTCACCACGGCGTACGTCACCGGTGCCGCCGCCGCCGGACTCCCGGGCACCCTCGACGGCCCCGAGGCGCCCGCCCGCCCCGGCGACAACGCCGCCGAGGACCACGGCGGGCTCCGGGCCGCCTGGATGCGGGCGGGCCAGTCGCTCTGCCGTGAACAGCTTCCCGCCGAGCGGGCGTCGGTACTCCTCACGGCGCTCGGCGACGGAGCCGATCCCCGACTGCGGCCCGCCCTCGCCGAGTTGGCGGCCAGCTCGCCCTGGCGGCTGCGCTGGGCGCGTCACCGCGGCGACCTGACCCCGCCCTGGC
Organism: Streptomyces sp. NPDC058671; assembly: GCF_042716475.1. Lineage (NCBI taxonomy): Bacteria > Bacillati > Actinomycetota > Actinomycetes > Kitasatosporales > Streptomycetaceae > Streptomyces > Streptomyces sp. NPDC058671. The sequence goes on from NZ_JBHXSA010000002.1 coordinate 170,607, forward strand.
CCGGCCCCGTCACCGTGCTCGGCGCGGCCGGCGGACCGCTGGAGGGGACCCTGCTCGTCGGGGACCGCACCGGCGCCGTGCGGCTGCTCCACGAGGCCGACGCGAGCCCCGCCGGGCGCCTCGCCCACACCGTGCCCGGCCGGATCACCGCGCTCGCGCCCGCGCCCGACGGCACCGTGCTCCTCCTGGACGACCGGGGCCGGCTGCACACCGTACGAGGGGCGGCGCCCCGCGCCCCGTACCTGGAGCGCCTCACGGAGGCGGTCTCCGCGACCCTGGCCCGTCATCCCGGGACGGCCCTCGCGGCCATCGCGGGCTCGGTGGTGGTGGGGGACCGGCTCGGCTCCGTGCACGCGTTCGGGCTCAGGGGTCTGCACCAGGCGGCGTCACACAGCGGCCGGGTCACGGCCGTCTCGGCGGTCGACTCCGCGACCCCGTTCGTCTGCTCGGGCGGCGCCGACGGAACGGTCCGGATGTGGACCCCGGGCCGCGACCCGCGCCCCGAACCCCTCGCCGAACGCTCCTCGCCCGTCGTCTCCCTGCACGCGACCCAGACTCCGCACGGCCCGCAGGTCGCCGTGGCCTGGGCCGACGGACTCGTCGCCCTCCACCGCCCCGAGGGGGGCCGGACGCTGTCGTTCCGTCCGGGCCCCCCGGTCCGCGCGGTCGCCGTCACCGGCTCGGGCTCCCTGCTCATCGGCACCGACGAGAGCCTGGTGTGCCTCGCACCGAGGAGTTGAGGCATCGTCACCGGGCCTGCCGGTCATGCGGATTCAGGCTGCGGTCGGCGGCGTCAGCTGACTCGCGAGCCAGGTCGGGACCCCGCCGAGGAGCCGGAAGAGACGCCGGGCCTCCGCGCGCAGCCGGCCCGCCTCCGGCTCCGTCTCCGTGGTGGCGAGGGCGGTGAGCGCCGGAGCCGTACCGACCAGATAACCCAACTCCTCCCGGATGCGCAGCGACTCCGCGAAGCCGTGCCGGGCCTCCGCCAACTCCCCCTCCCGCAGGGCCAGTCCGGCGAGATGCCGCCAGGTGGAGGACAGCAGCAGCGAGTCCCCCTGCTCGGCGGCCCCCGCGTGCGCCCTGCGGTACGCGGCCCTCGCGGCCTGCGGGGAGTCGCCCAGGTTCTGTGCGATCAGCCCGCGCCGCAGGTCGAGCAGTGGCCGACCCTCGGCGGAAGGGGCGATCAGGGCGGCCGCGCGGCCGAGTGCCATCCGCGCCTCGTCGGCCCGGTCCCGTACCCCGAGAAGCGTGGACGCGTAGGCGAGGTAGCCGCGTTCGCACGCCGCCGCCCCGCGTTCCTCGTCGGTGCGGGCCACCGCCTCGGCCGACCGGAGCGCCTCCTCCGCGTCGGCCCAGCCCTGTTCGGTGTAGAGGCAGCGCTCGATCAGGAGCGCGGCCCGTTCGAGTGCGGCGGCCGGTTCCGCCGCGTGCGGCGCGAGCAGTGCCGCCGCGTCCGTCCAGCATCCCCGGGAGCGGAGCCGCCATATGGCGGTCTCGACCGGGGTCTCCTTGCCATAGGCGAGGGACGGATCTTCGCCGCCCCTTGATTCGGAACCAGACATGGCGGTATCCGCCACGTTGCCCTCCCCGAGCGCGCCATTGAGCTGTTGAGTGAGACCCGCATCTCAGCACGAAGGGGAGTACCAGGCCAAGGGGTCAGGTGAAAGATTTCACAAGAGGGCGCTGGATCGGGGTGCCGCCGCCGACGGGGTGGCCGACAGCCCGTCAGATCGCCGCGGGGCCGGTGATCAGGCCCCGGGGTGGCCGCCGCGCACCCCGGCGGGCGGACGGCACCGGCGCGGGACGTCACTCCACCGGACTCGCCCGAAGGGGTGAATCCCGTACGGGACCTCTCAGCTCGTCCGAGCGGCCCCGTTCGAACCCCTCAGCTCATCCGCAGGGCCAGGAAGAAGTCGAGCTTGTCCTCGAGACGCGACAGATCGCGTCCGGTCAGCTGCTCGATCCGGCCCACCCGGTAACGCAGCGTGTTCACGTGCAGATGGAGCCGGGTCGCGCAGCGCGTCCAGGAGCCGTCGCAGTCCAGGAACGTCTCCAGGGTCGGAATCAGCTCCGCGCGGTGGCGCCGGTCGTAGTCGCGCAGCGGGTCGAGCAGCCGGGCTGTGAAGGCGCGCCGGACGTCGTCCGGGACGAACGGCAGCAGCAGCACGTGCGAGGCCAGCTCGTGGTGGCCGGCCGCGCACACCCGGCCCGGACGGGCGGCGGCGACCCGGCGGGCGTGCCGTGCCTCCTCCAGGGCCCCGCGCAGGCCCTCCGCCGAGTGCACGGCCGCGCTGACCCCGAGGGTGAGCCGCCCGTCGTCCGCGAGGCCCGCGGAGAGCGGGACCCGTACGGCGGCGAGCAGCGCGTCCGCGTGCAGGCCGAGGGTGGCCGCCGGGTTGTCGTCCTCGCTGTCCGGCAACGGCGCCGCCGCCAGCGGTACGAGGGCGATGGCCTCGTCGCCGCTGTGCGCGACGGCGATCCGGTCGGCCGACTCGGCGCCCACGGTCGCCGGGTCGACGAGGATCTCCTCCAGGAGCGCCTGGGCGACCGGGCCGCTGTCCACTGCGGTGCCCTGCCCTGCCTCCTGCTCCCACTCGACCCGGGCGACGACCACCTGCCAGTGCGGGGCCGTGCCGAGACCGGGCAGCAGCACCGGGGCGGCGACCCGCAGCCTGGCCGCGATCTCGGCGGGCGCCGCGCCCGTCTGCACCAGCTCCAGGACCTCCTGGGCGAGCCGACGCCGTACCGTGCGGGCCGCGTCGCGCCGGTCCCGCTCGACGGCGATCAGCTGGGTGACGCCCTGGAGCAGGTCGAGCCGGGCGGCGGGCCAGTCACCGGCGTCCGCCTCGACGGCGAGCAGCCAGTCCGAAAGCACCGTCTCCCGCACGTCCCGGGTGGCGGGGACGGCACCCCGGCCGGTGTTGCGGATCGGGAAGAGCGAGTACGCCGTTCCGCCGGTGCTCAGCCGGTGCGGGCCGCGCCGTCCCGTCCGGGTGGCGGCCAGGTGCTCACCGGCCAGGGTGGCGGCGAGGGCGGCCGGGAGGGGCTCGCCCGCGCCCGCGATCTGGCGGCCGGTGGGGGAGAGGACCCAGGCCCGCAGGTCCAGGTCGGAGCCGAGCAGGTCGAGGACCACCTCGGGCCCGCCACCCGCCGGTCCCGAGGTCATGAGCCGCCGGTGGCGGTCGACGACGGCCGCCAGGTCACCGGCCCGCTCGCCGGACACCTGTCGAACAACGTGCTCGGTGATCGTCGCGAACGCAACGGTCTCGTTCACCGCGAAGAGCGGCAGACGATGGCGTGAACATGCCTGTACGAGGTCGTCGGGGATGTCGCCGAGCTCCGCCTCGCCCGCGGCGAGGGCCGCGACCCCGGCCGAGGCCAGGAGGCGGGCGAAGGGCTCGGCGTCGGCCGGCTCCCGCAGCCAGGCGAGGCCGGTGAGCACCAGCTCGCCGCCCGAGAGGTACCGGCTGGGGTCCTTGAGGTCCGTCGTCATCACGCCGCGGACGGTGCGGTCCAGCTCGTCCTCGCCGCCGAGCAGGCGCAGCCCGAGCGCGTCGTTCTCCAGCAGTGCGCGCAGCCGCATCGTGTCGCCGCCGTTCCTTGGTCAGTGGGGTGAAGGGTGTCGCGTTGTCGACGGTGGAGTGGTGCCACCGTTTCCAGGGGAAAACAGCGAGGTTCGTGTTTCCCGCCTTTCGTTCGAATCTACAAGACGACAACGGGAGCCAGCCAACTCCTTCATGTTTTCGGTGACTGCACCCGGGCGATCGTGGGCTTGTGTACTAGGCCACACACCGCGTGAACAGCACATGAACATGAAGTCGAGGGCCGGCCGTACCCCCGGAACCCTGCGCGACCCCCGATCACCAGAATCACTAGAAGAGAGCCACCATGGACTTCCTTCGCCCCGCCAGCTGGGAGGAGGCGCTCGCCGCCAAGGCCGAGCACCCCACGGCCGTGCCCATCGCCGGTGGTACCGACGTCATGGTCGAGATCAACTTCGACCACCGGCGCCCCGAGTACCTCCTTGACCTGAACCGCGTCGAGCTTCTGCGCGACTACGAGGTCGGCGAGGAGAACGTACGGCTCGGCGCCTCCGTTCCGTACACCCGGATCATGGAGAACCTGCGGGCCGAGCTGCCCGGTCTGGCGCTCGCCTCGCACACGGTCGCCTCCCCGCAGATCCGCAACCGCGGTGGCGTCGGGGGCAACCTCGGCACCGCCTCCCCCGCCGGCGACGCCCACCCGGCGCTGCTCGCCGCGGGAGCCGAGGTCGAGGTCGAGTCGGTGCGTGGCAGCCGCTTCATCCCGATCGACGCGTTCTACACGGGCGTCAAGCGCAACGCGCTCGAGCCCGACGAGCTCATCAAGACCGTCCACATCAAGAAGGCGGACGGCCCCCAGCAGTACTCCAAGGTCGGCACCCGCAACGCGATGGTCATCGCCGTCTGCGCCTTCGGTCTCGCCCTGCACCCGGAGACCCGGACCGTGCGCACCGGCATCGGTTCCGCCGCGCCGACCCCGATCCGCGCCAAGGAGGCCGAGGCCTTCCTGAACGCGGCTCTGGAGGAGGGCGGCTTCTGGGACAACGGCAAGATCATCACCCCGTCGATCGCGAAGCAGTTCGCCGACCTCTGCTCCGGCGCCGCCAACCCGATCGACGATGTCCGAGGCACCGCCAAGTACCGCCGCCACGCCGTCGGCATCATGGCCCGCCGCCAGCTCGGATGGACCTGGGAGCAGTACCGCGGCACCAGCCGCACGCTTGAGGGAGCTGCATAACCATGCGCGTCAATTTCACGGTCAACGGACGTCCGCAGGAAGCCGACGACGTCTGGGAGGGCGAGTCCCTCCTCTACGTTCTGCGTGAGCGTCTGGGTCTGCCCGGCTCCAAGAACGCCTGCGAGCAGGGCGAGTGCGGTTCCTGCACGGTCCGCCTCGACGGAGTGCCGGTCTGCTCCTGTCTGGTCGCCGCCGGTCAGGCCGAGGGCCGCGACGTCGTCACGGTCGAGGGCCTGGCGGAGTTCGCCAAGCAGCGCGAGGAGCACGGTGGTTGCGCCTCCGGCGCCTGCGGCACGTCGATCGACGCCGCCAAGAAGTGGGAGGCCCGGCCGAGCCAGGACTCCCAGACCGGCGAGGGCGTCGAACTGAGCCCCATCCAGCAGGCGTTCATCGACGCCGGCGCCGTCCAGTGCGGTTTCTGCACGCCCGGTCTGCTGGTCGCGGCCGACGAGATGCTGGAGCGCAACCCGTCCCCGACGGACGCGGACATCCGCGAAGCCCTCTCCGGCAACCTCTGCCGGTGCACGGGTTACGAGAAGATCCTCGACGCGGTCCGCCTCGCGGCCACGCGCCAGGAGCGTCAGGGAGAGGCGGTCTGACGATGGCTCAGAACACACGTACCGTTCCGGCGGGTACGCCCACCGAGGTCACCCAGAAGCACGTCAAGGGCGGCGTCGGCGAGTCCACCCTCCGCCCGGACGGCACCCTGAAGGTCACCGGCGAGTTCGCGTACTCCTCGGACATGTGGCACGAGGACATGCTGTGGGGCCAGATCCTGCGCTCCACCGTCGCGCACGCCGAGATCGTGTCCATCGACACCTCCGAGGCCCTCACGATGGACGGCGTCTACGCCGTCCTGACCGCCGACGACCTCCCGGCCGCGAAGAACTACGGCATGGAGTTCCAGGACACCCCGGTCCTCGCGTACGGCAAGGTCCGTCACCACGGTGAGCCGGTCGCCCTCGTGGCCGCCGACCACCCGGAGACCGCCCGCCGCGCCGCCGCCAAGATCAGGATCGAGTACCGCGAGCTCCCGCTCATCACGGACGAGGCCTCGGCCGTCGCCCCTGACGCGATCCTGGTCCACGAGAACCGCGACGACCACCACTCCGGTCACGTCCCGCACCCCAACATCGTGCACCGCCAGCCGATCATCCGCGGCAACGCCGACGAGGCCGCCAAGAGGGCCGACGTCATCGTCCGCGGCGAGTACACCTTCGGCATGCAGGACCAGGCCTTCCTCGGCCCCGAGTCCGGCCTCGCCGTGCCCGCCGAGGACGGCGGCGTCGACCTGTACGTCGCCACCCAGTGGCTGCACTCGGACCTCAAGCAGATCGCCCCCTGCCTCGGCCTGCCCGAGGAGAAGATCCGGATGACGATGGCGGGCGTCGGCGGCGCGTTCGGCGGCCGCGAGGACATCTCCATGCAGATCCTCGCCTCCGTCCTGGCGCTGCGCACGGGCAAGCCGGTCAAGATGGTCTACAACCGGTACGAGTCGTTCTTCGGGCACGTCCACCGGCACCCGGCGAAGCTCTCCTACGAGCACGGCGCCACCAAGGACGGCAAGCTCACCCACCTGAAGTGCAAGATCGTGCTCGACGGCGGCGCCTACGCGTCGTCCACGGCCTCGGTCGTCGGCAACGCCGCCTCCCTCTCCGTCGGCCCGTACGTCGTCGAGGACGTCGAGATCGAGGCGATCGGCCTCTACACCAACAACCCGCCCTGCGGCGCCATGCGCGGCTTCGGCGCGGTCCAGGCGTGCTTCGCGTACGAGGCGCAGATGGACAAGGTGGCGGCCGAGCTGGGTATGGACCCGGTCGAGTTCCGGCAGCTCAACGCCATGGAGCAGGGCACCATCATGCCGACCGGCCAGCTGGTCGACTCGCCCGCCCCGGTCGCCGAACTCCTGCGCCTGGTCAAGGCCCGCCCGATGCCGCCGGAACGCCAGTGGGAGACCGCGGGCGAGGGTGCGGACGTCCGCGCGCTGCCGGGCGGCCTGTCCAACACCTCGCACGGCGAGGGTGTGGTGCGGGGCGTCGGCTACGCAGTCGGCATCAAGAACGTCGGCTTCTCCGAGGGCTTCGACGACTACTCGACCGCCAGGATCCGCATGGAGGTCATCAACGGCGAGCCCGTCGCCACGGTCCACACCGCCGCGGCGGAGGTCGGCCAGGGCGGTGTCACCATCCACGCGCAGATCGCCCGTACCGAGCTCGGCGTCCAGCAGGTCACCATCCAGCCCGCCGACACCCAGGTCGGCTCGGCCGGTTCGACCTCCGCGGGCCGCCAGACGTACATGACCGGCGGCGCCATCAAGAACTCCTGCGGGCTCGTCCGCGAGAGGGTCCTGGAGATCGGCCGGCGCAAGTTCGGCTCGTACCACCCGGCGTGGGCCACCGCCGAACTCCTCCTGGAGGGCGGCAAGGTCGTCACCGACGGCGGCGAGGCCCTCGCCACCATCGCGGACGTCCTGGAGGACCAGGCCGTGGAGGTCGAGGAGGAGTGGCGGCACCGCCCCACCCAGGCCTTCGACCTCGTCACCGGCCAGGGCAACGGCCATGTCCAGTACGCCTTCGCCGCGCACCGCGCGGTGGTGGAGGTGGACACCGAGCTCGGCCTGGTCAAGGTCATCGAGCTGGCCTGCGCGCAGGACGTCGGCAAGGCGGTCAACCCCCTCTCCGTCGTCGGCCAGATCCAGGGTGGCACCACCCAGGGCCTGGGCGTCGCGGTGATGGAGGAGATCATCGTCGACCCGAAGACCGCGAAGGTGCGCAACCCCTCCTTCACGGACTACCTGATCCCCACCATCCTCGACACGCCGACCATCCCGGTCGACTACCTCGAGCTGGCGGACCCGAACGCCCCGTACGGAGTACGCGGCATCGGTGAGGCCCCGACGCTGTCGTCGACCCCGGCCGTCCTCGCGGCGATCCGGGCCGCGACGGGCCTGGAGCTCAACAAGACGCCGGTCCGCCCCGAGGCGCTCACCGGCACCCTGTAGGACTCTCCGGGCGGTACGTGCCTCCCAGGAACGTCACACTTCCCCGCCCGCACCGCCCGGAGTACACACCAGCACCACCGGCAACACCCGCAGTACACGTCACATCGGGCACCACCGGCACCACCGGCATCACCCGTAGTACCGCAGAACCGATCCATTCCGTTCGCCTCGGGCCGTCCCCCGGGTCGTGCAGCCCACGCAGCATCCCAAATCCCGCAGCTTCACCAGATCAGAAGCCCTTCGAAGTCTGACGCGGGTGCCCCTTTGAACCTTGGGAGTAGGCCCCATGACCCAGTCGTCTGTGGAGCCCAAGACCGCTTCGGAGGACGCGGGCTCCGGCTCCGACGTCCCCGCCGGCCGCTCTTGGCTCGACCGGTACTTTCACATCTCGGAGAGAGGATCCTCCGTCGCGACGGAGATCCGCGGCGGCGTCACCACCTTCATGGCGATGGCGTACATTCTCCTGCTCAACCCCCTGATCCTCGGCGGCAAGGACGTCGCGGGCAACGTGCTCAGCCAGCCCGCCCTTATCACCGCGACCGCGCTCGCCGCCGCCGTGACCACTCTCCTGATGGGCTTCTGGGGCAAGGTCCCGCTCGCCCTCGCGGCCGGTCTCAGTGTCTCCGGCGTCCTGTCCTCGCAGGTCATCGCCGTCATGACCTGGCCCCAGGCGATGGCCATGTGTGTGGCCTACGGTGTCATCATCTGTCTCCTGGTGGTCACCGGCCTCCGTGAGATGATCATGAACGCGATCCCGCTGGCGATCAAGCACGCGATCACCATCGGCATCGGCCTCTTCATCGCGATCATCGGCTTCGTCAAGGCCGGCTTCGTCCACGAGAACCCCGCCCCGGGCGGCGGCCCCGTCTCCCTCGGCCCCGCCGGTGAACTCATGGGCTGGCCGGTCCTCATCTTCGCCGTCACCCTGCTGCTGATCTTCGCGCTGCAGGCCCGCAACGTTCCCGGTGCCATCCTCATCGGCATCGTCGTCGGCACCGCCGTCGCCATGGTCGTCAACGCCGTGGCCGACATCCCCGCCAAGGGCGCGGGCGCCTGGTTCGCCGGTGCGCCGGAGCTCGACGGCAGCGCCGTCTCCGCGCCGGACTTCTCGCTCATCGGCGAGGTGTCCTTCAGCGGCTGGGGCGACGTCGGCTACATCACGATCACCATGATCGTCTTCACCCTGGTCCTGGCCGGTTTCTTCGACGCGATGGCCACCATCATCGGCGTCGGCTCCGAGGCCAACCTCGCCGACGACAAGGGCCGCATGCCGGGCCTGTCCAAGGCCCTGTTCATCGACGGCGCCGGCGGTGTCATCGGTGGTGTCGGCGGCGGCTCCGGCCAGACCGTCTTCGTCGAGTCGGCCACCGGCGTCGGCGAGGGTGCCCGTACGGGCCTCTCCTCCGTCGTCACCGGCGCCTTCTTCGCCCTCTGCCTGTTCTTCACCCCGCTCACCGCGATCGTGCCGGCCGAGGTCGCCTCCGCCGCCCTGGTCGTCATCGGCGCGATGATGATGCAGAACGCCAAGCACGTCGACTGGAGCGACCGCTCCGTGGCGATCCCGGTGTTCCTCACCGTGGTCCTGATGCCCTTCACGTACACCATCACCACGGGTGTCGCGGCCGGTGTCATCTCCTACGCCGTGATCAAGGTGGCGCAGGGCAAGGCCCGTGAGGTGGGTGCCTTCATGTGGGGCCTCACCGCGATCTTCGTCGTGTACTTCGCGATCCACCCGATCGAGAGCTGGCTCGGCGTCGGCTGACGCCACCGCCGTCACCCTCCGCACACCTTCCAGAGGAGAACCGAGATGCTGGACATCGCCGAAGAGCTCAACCGGTGGGTCGAGCAGGGACGCGACTTCGCCGTGGCCACCGTGGTGGCCGTCGGCGGCAGCGCGCCCCGGCAACCGGGTGCCGCACTCGCCGTCGACGGCGAGGGCACGGCGATCGGCTCGGTCTCCGGAGGATGTGTGGAGGGCGCGGTCTACGACCTGTGCACGCAGGCCCTCGACGACGGCAGGACCGTCGTCGAGCGCTTCGGCTACAGCGACGAGGACGCCTTCGCGGTCGGTCTGACCTGCGGCGGCATCATCGACATCCTCGTCACCCCGGTCCGCGGCGGGGTCTTCCCCGACGCGCTCACGGCCGCCGCCGCGAGGGAGGCGGCGGCCCTGGCCCGGATCGTCTCCGGCCCCGAGGACCTCATGGGCCGGGCCCTCCTGGTCCGCCCCGACGGCTCGTACGAGGGGAAGCTCGGCGGCCACCCCCAGCTGGACCGCACCGCGGCGGGCGAGGCCCGCGCGATGCTGGACGCGGGGCGCACCGGCACGGTGGAGATCGGCGAGGACGGCAGCCGCTGCGGACAGCCGCTGACCCTCCTGGTCGAGTCCTCCGTCCCCGCCCCCCGCATGATCGTCTTCGGCGCCATCGACTTCGCCGCCGCCCTCGTCCGGGTCGGCAAGTTCCTCGGCTACCACGTCACCGTGTGCGACGCGCGGCCGGTCTTCGCGACGCGGGCCCGCTTCCCCGAGGCCGACGAGGTCGTCGTCGAATGGCCCCACCGCTACCTGGAGTCCACGGAGACCGACGGCCGGACCGTCCTCTGCGTCCTCACCCACGACGCCAAGTTCGACGTCCCCCTCCTCCAGGCCGCCCTGAAGCTTCCCGTCGCCTACGTCGGCGCGATGGGCTCCCGCCGCACCCACGAGGACCGCAACAAGCGCCTCCGCGAGGTCGGCGTCACCGAACTCGAACTCGCCCGCCTGCGCTCCCCGATCGGCCTCGACCTCGGAGCCCGTACGCCGGAGGAGACGGCCCTCTCGATCGGCGCCGAGATCGTCGCCAACCGCCGCGGCGGCACCGGCCGCTCCCTCACCGGCGCCCACACCCCGATCCACCACGACGTGCCCCGCGAACCGGCCGGACGGATAGGTTCCGTCGCGTAGCCGCACAGCCGCACAGCCGCACAGCCGCACAGCCGCACAGCCGCACGGCCGTGCCCGCCCCCGCCGGCTCGCCCGCTCGGCCGAGGCGACGGCGCCCGGCAGGTGCCGCGTGAGCTCAGTGCGCCGCCCGCTCCCGTACGGTCGAGGTCCAGGCCGGCTGCTCCTCGGCGGTCTCCGGCTCGGCCCTCCGGCCGCCCCGGGCGAAGAAGTCCGCGAGCGGCAGGATCGCCGCTCCGACCGTGACCGCGTCGGGGCCCAGCCTGCCGAGGCCGATGTCGACCCGGGCCGCCGGGTACGTGAGTGCGTACTCCTTGGCGTAGCCCGTGACGGTGGCCAGGAAGCGGGTGCCGAGCTGGAGGCCCGCCCAGCCGCCGACGAGGATGCGTTCGGGCTGGAAGAGGTTGATCAGGTCCGCGAAGCCCGCGCCGAGGTACTCCGCCGTCTCCTCCAGGACCGTCAGCGCCGTCACGTCCGGCGCCGCCTGCGGGTCGGCGGGGTACGCGGCCGCCAGCATCGCCGTCAGCGCCGTCTCCTCGTCCGCGCCCGACGGCGGCACACCCCCCGCCTCCCGCCACCGCTCCAGCAACGCCTCCGCACCCGCGTACGCCTCCAGACAACCCCGCGCCCCGCACCGGCAGCGACGCCCCCGCACCCGGACCGTCAGATGACCCCACTCCACCGCCCGGCCCGGCCCCAGCGGATCGGTCACCACACACGCACCCACACCCGAACCGAACAGCACCACCACCGCACTGCGCGCACCCCGCCCCGCCCCGAACCACATCTCCGCCTGACCCAGGGTCTTGGCACCGTTGTCGATCCAGTACGGCACCTCCTCCGGCAACTCCACCGCCGCCCGCAGAAGACGCTCGAACGGCACCGCGTCCCACCCGATCGTCTGCCCGTGCACCACCGCACCCTCACCGGCATCACGCGCCACAATGCCCGGAACCCCCACCCCCACACCCAGCAGACGACCCGCCGGCACCTCCGCGATCCGCAGCACCTCCGCGATCCCCTCACGGACATGGTCGACGACCACCCCCACCTCGTACCGCTCGTGCGGATGGGCGCTGTCGACGGCCAAGGGCCTTTCCGCGCGCGCGAGTTCGGTGAGGGTGAGGTCGAACAGCTCGATCCTCACCCGGGTCTCGCCGACGTCGACGCCGATCATGAAGCCGCTGCCCGGCGTGACGCGGAGCAGGGTACGGGGGCGGCCGCCGGCCGAGTCGACGCTTCCGGCCTCCTCGACCAGGCCCTCCGCCACGAGCTCGGCGACCACGTTGCTGACCGAACCCGAACTGAGGCCGGTCGCCGGGCCGAGGGAGAAGCGGCTCAGCGGTCCGTCGAAGTAGAGGCGCTGGAGGACGGCGGTGCGGTTCTCGCGCCGCAGGTCACGCACGGTGCGGCCGTTCCGCATGGTCACTTGTGCCCCCTGGTGAAGTAGTCCTGAACGCAACATACCTCTCCCGGGTCGGCCGCGCTCTCTTCACTTGGGCTTTAACTCATATCGTGAAATAAGGGGGGTTCGCGTTCAGGTCGTGAAGGCGGCCCACGCGTCAGCTCCCCAGCAGGCCCCTCAGGTGGACGCAGGCCGCCGCCTCCGTGGGGTGCGTGGCGACCGGCTCGTACCCGCCCCGCTCGTACACCCCGGTCTCCCAGCCGTCCCCGTCCGGCCCCGTCCGCAGATAGACGAAGTCCGGCGGGGTGGGCGCCGGCTCGTGGACGCCCTCGATCCAGTAGTACGCGTCGGGCACCCCGGCCTCCCGGAGTGCCCGTTCCAGCGCACGGCGGTCGGTCACGCGGGGACGCGTACCAGGTAGCCGTTGTCCAGCAGCCACTTGACGCTGAGCCGCTGCCCCTCGCCCGGGTCGAGGAAGGCCGGGTCCAGCTTGATCTGGCGGCCGCCGCCCGGCTGCTCGAACCAGGGGGCGATGGAGCCCTCCCAGACCACGAACGACCGTGTCACCTCGTACAGGTGGTAGTCGCAGGGGAAGGCGGCGTCGCGGGTGTTGAGGTTCTGCGGGGGCAGCGCCCGCTTCGGGTAGGCGTCACCGGCCGGGGCCAGGTAGGAGCCGTACTCGGAGCCGAAGCGGTCCAGGCGCTCGCCCTCCGTCAGTAGCTCGGGCGCCTTGTCGACGGCGCCGTTGACGTCGCCGAAGCCGTCGTTCGGCGGGTACTTCCAGCTGCCGGTGTCAGCGGGGCCCTCCCAGTACTTCTTGAGGAAGTCGGCCGGGGAGAGCCTTCCGGTCCGGTGGTAGCGGTCGAGCAGCGGCCCCACCGGTTCCTGCCACTTCTTCGGCAGGTGCTTCGGCCCGAGCCGCTTGTCGCCCTGGAACTCCCCGGTGCAGGGGGCCGGGGGAGCGGCGGCGGGCTTCCCGGCGGGCGCGGCCTGCGCCGCGGGTGTGACGGCGAGGACGGCGGTGACGCCCATGGCGGCGAGTACGGCACGGATCCTCGGGACGGTACGGCTGTGCTCCACGCGGAGGTCTCCCTGAAGGGGGTGGTCGATGACGCCGCACACAGTAGTGCCATGACTGCGCAGAGTGATGGGGAGTGGGCGGAAACAGGCCATGTCCGCCCGTCGGGGTGCTCAGCCCTTGCGCAGTCCGCTGAGGAGCAGTTCCGCCAGTTCCTCGTACGCCTCCGCGTCGGCGAGGCCCGTCGCCGCGGCGACCTGGCGGCGCTGGATGCGGACCATCACGGAGGAGATGACGTCGGCCGCGAAGGTCACGTGGACCTCGCGGAAGACTCCGGCCCGCACGCCCTCCTCGATGAGCTGCTGGACCCGGCCCGCGGCCGCGCGCGTGTTGCGTTCGTACACCTCCGCCGCCGGTTCGAAGGCGGCCACGTCGTCGAAGAACTGCGGCGAGACCGGCGCCAGCTCGGCCGAGACGGCCCGCAGATAGGCCGCGAGCCGCTCGGCCGGGTCGGCCTCGGCGGCGAGGACCGCCTCCACGCGGGCGGTGGCGCGCCGGAAGAAGTGCACGACGGCCGCCCGGACCAGCTGTTCCTTGCTGCCGGCGAGGCCGTACAGGGTCCGCTTCGAGCAGCGCAGGCGCCCGGCGAGGTCGTCGAGGGTCAGCCGGGCGAAGCCCTCGCCGACGAGGAGGGCGACGAGTTCCTCGAAGAGGGCGGCGCGGCGCGCAGCGCCGCGGCCCGTGAGCTTCGGGGCGTCGGCGGCTGAGGTCTCGATCACCGGGCCAGTATTCCAGGCCGGGCTTTCCGGGGGTTACGGCGGCACCCTTCTGCGCTACTCTCAGCGGTACTGCAGTACCTGCCCCAGTACCACTTTGCGCGCCGCTGGAGTCGCCATGGATGTCGACCGCCTGCTTCCCACCCCCGAGGCAGCGGACCTCATCGCCCTCACCCGGGAGATCGCCGACAAGGAGCTCTCTCCGCGCGTGGACGAGCACGAGGCCACCGAGACCTATCCGGAAGGGCTCTTCGCCACCCTGGGGGAGGCCGGGCTCCTCGGCCTCGCGTACCCGGAGGAGTACGGCGGCGGAGGCCAGCCGTACGAGGTCTACCTCCAGGTCCTGGAGGAGCTCGCCGCCCGCTGGGCCGCCGTCGCCGTCGCCACCAGCGTCCACACCCTGGCCTGCCACCCGCTGCACACCTTCGGCACCACCGAGCAGAAGGAACGCTGGCTGCCCGCGATGCTGGAGGGCCGCACCATCGGCGGCTACAGCCTGTCCGAGCCGCAGGCCGGCTCCGACGCCGCCGCCCTCACCTGCAAGGCCGAGCGCCAGGAGGACGGCAGCGGATACCGGATCACGGGCACCAAGGCGTGGATCACCCACGGCGGCAAGGCCGGGTTCTACGCGCTCTTCGCCCGTACCGCGCCCGGCAGCCACGGCATCTCCTGCTTCCTCGCCCCCGGCGCCACCGAGGGGCTGAGCTTCGGCGCGCCCGAGCGGAAGATGGGCCTCCAGGCCGTTCCCACCACCTCCGCCTACTGGGACGGCGCCCTCCTCGACGCCGACCGGCTCGTCGGGAAGGAGGGCCAGGGCCTCCAGATCGCGTTCAGCGCCCTCGACAGCGGCCGCCTCGGCATCGCCGCCTGCGCCACGGGCCTCGCCCAGGCCGCCCTCGACGCCGCCGTCGGCTACGCCAACGAGCGGACCACCTTCGGCCGCCGGATCGTCGACCACCAGGGCCTCGGGTTCCTCCTCGCCGACATGGCCGCCGCCGTCGACGCGGCCCGCGCCACCTATCTGGACGCGGCCCGCCGCCGTGACCTCGGCCGCCCCTTCAGCCGTCAGGCCAGCGCGGCCAAGCTCATCGCCACCGACACGGCGATGAAGGTCACGACGGACGCCGTCCAGGTCCTCGGCGGTTACGGCTACACCCGGGACTTCCCGGTCGAGCGCTACATGCGCGAAGCCAAGATCACCCAGATCTTCGAGGGCACCAACCAGATCCAGCGTCTCGTCATAAGCCGTGGGCTCGCCCACGCGCAGAAGTAGCGCAGAAGTAGGACGACAACCCCGGGAGCGGCAGGGTCGCACCCGCACACGCACGAGGAGATCCATGGACATCGCCGGCTCCGCCGCTCTCGTCACCGGTGCCGCCTCCGGCCTCGGAGCCGCCACCGCGGCGGCGCTCGCCGCACGGGGCGCCACCGTCTACGGCATCGACCTGGACAAGGCCGTGGCCGCCGCCGGACCGCTGCCCGCGGGCGTCCGACTGCTCGCCGCCGACGTCACCGACGAGCACCAGGTCCGCGCGGCCCTCGCCGCGGTCGACGCCGACGGCGCCGAACTGCGGCTCGCCGTGAACTGCGCCGGCATCGCCCCCTCCGCCCGCGTCCTGGGGCGCAAGGGACCGCACGACCTCGGCCTGTTCCGGACCGTGCTCGAGGTCAACCTGCTCGGCACGTTCAACGTGATGCGGCTCGCCGCCGAGGCCATCGCCCGCCACGAGCCCGACGAGCACGGGCAGCGCGGCCTGGTCGTCAACACCGCCTCGATCGCCGCCTTCGAGGGCCAGGTCGGACAGATCGCCTACGCCGCCTCCAAGGCCGGCGTCGCGGGCATGACCGTCACCGCCGCCCGCGACCTGGCGCAGTTCGGCATCCGGGTCGTCACCCTCGCCCCCGGCATCGTCGACACCCCGATGATGGCCGGGTTCGGCGAGGACGTCAGGGCCGGTCTCGCCGCGAGCGTCACCTTCCCGCAGCGCCTCGCGCACCCGGAGGAGTACGCCCGTCTGGTGACGATGGTCGCCGAGCACGACTACCTCAACGGCGAGACGATCCGGATGGACGGAGCGCTCCGCATGGCGGCCCGCTGAACCGTCGTCCAGGCGTCGGCTGAGCCTCCGTACCCTCGACAGAGCACTGGGTGCCGGATTTTTCCGGCATCCAGTGCCGTGTGAGGGCGTTCCCGATGTTAGGTTCGGCTCATGGGAACAGCGTCGACGAACTCCACGAAGCCCGCGATGCGGGACTCCCTCATCGCCGCGGCCTTCCAGCTCTTCCTGGAGCGGGGCTACGAGCAGACCACGGTCGACGACATCGTCACCCTCGCGGGCGTGGGCCGCAGGTCCTTCTTCCGGTACTTCCCGTCGAAGGAGGACGTGGTATTCCCCGACCACGAGCAGTGCCTCGCCGACATGACCCGCTTCCTCGCGGCGAGCGCCGACGCCGACGACCCGATGGTCCGCGTCTGCGGCGCCGCCCGGCTCGTCATGCGGATGTACGCCGAGAACCCCACCTTCTCCGTCCAGCGCTACCGGCTCACCCGGGAGGTGACCGGGCTCCGCACCTACGAGGTCTCGGTCGTCTGGCGGTACGAGAGGACCCTCGGCGACTACCTGCGCACCCGCTGGGCCGACCGCAGGGACGGCACCCTGCGCGCCAACGTGGCCGCCGCGGCCGTGGTCGCCGCCCACAACCACGCCCTGCGGCACTGGCTGCGCTCGGGAGGGGAGGGCGACCCGCTCGCGGAGGTCGACCGCGCCCTGGAGTTCGTCCGCGCCACCTGGAGCCCGGACGCGGTGGTGGACGCGCCCGCGGAGGAG
Source organism: Streptomyces sp. NPDC058671 (assembly GCF_042716475.1). Lineage (NCBI taxonomy): Bacteria > Bacillati > Actinomycetota > Actinomycetes > Kitasatosporales > Streptomycetaceae > Streptomyces > Streptomyces sp. NPDC058671. The sequence continues at coordinate 187,355 of NZ_JBHXSA010000002.1, forward strand.
ACCGAGGACGTCGTGGTGGTGATCACCAAGCGGTCCACCCCCATGTGGCGCGTGGTGCGCGAGGTCGAGTCGAGCCTCGGCGAGGACTGACGTGAACGCACGGTGGCCGCCGGGGTTCTCGGTATCTCCGATTCAGGGAACTCAGGTCTTTATTTGATGGCACTCAGTGCCATATCTTTGCTCCATGCACGGTCGAGCCGCCGAGTGCGAGGAGAAGGCATCGTGTTCCACACGGGAATGAGGAGCGGGACCGCCGTCCGGGCCGCGGAGGAGTCGGCCCCCGACGTCGAGCTCTACTTCCAGCGCTGCCGCTGGTGCCACACCACGACGTTCCAGCGACTGCTCTGTCCGACCTGCGGGTCGACGGATCTCACCCCCGAACTCAGCGAGGGCGAGGGCGTGATCTCCGTACGGCGCGGGGTCGCCGCGGCCGATGCCGACCTCTGGCCGGTGCACATGGCGGAGGGCTTCGTCGTCCGCTGCCGCGTCGACGGGCCGCTGCACGCGGTGCGCCCCGGCGTCCGGGTCAAGGTCTCGTCGGGGGTCGGCGTGACCGGTCGCAGGCCGGTCGTCCGGCTCTGCGAGGAGGTCCCGCTCGACGGCTGGATCTGAACCGGGGGGCGACACGAAAAAGGGGGGTGGGTGGCACAGAGTGCCACCCCCCCCCCCTTAGGGCGCGGGGGGGTGGCGCCGGCCGCGGGGGCCGAACTCGTGCCTCCGAAGCGGGAGCCCCGCGGAGAGGTCACCGACCACGCCGTAGTCCACCAGGTCGAAGATCGGGGCCTCCGCGTCCTTGTTGACCGCGACGATCGTCTTCGACGTCTGCATGCCGGCCCGGTGCTGGATCGCGCCCGAGATGCCCGCGGCGACGTACAGCTGCGGCGAGACCTGCTTGCCGGTCTGGCCGACCTGGTTGGCGTGCGGGTACCAGCCGGCGTCCACGGCGGCGCGGGAGGCGCCGACAGCCGCGCCGAGCGAGTCGGCCAGCTTCTCGACGACCGCGAAGCCCTCCGCCGCGCCGACACCGCGGCCGCCGGAGACAACGATCGCGGACTCGGTCAGCTCGGGGCGGCCGGTGGAGACGCGCGGGGTGCGCGAGACGACCTTCGCCGCGTTGCCGGTGAAAGCGACGGTGACCTCCTCGACCGTACCGGCGGCCGGGGCGGCCTCCGGGGCGGCGGAGTTCGGCTTGACGGTGATGACCGGCACGCCGTGCGAGACCCGCGACCTCACCTGGTACGAGGCGGCGAAGACGGACTGGGTGGCGACCGGGCCGTCCTCCCCGGCCTCCAGCTCCACGGCGTCGGTGATCAGACCGGAGCCGAGGCGGAGCGCGACGCGGGCCGCGATCTCCTTGCCCTCGCCCGAGGAGGTCACCAGGACGGCGGCGGCCCCCTTCTCCTTGGCGAGCTGGGTGAGCGCGTCCACCTTCGGCACGACCAGCTGCTCGGCGAACTCGGCGCCGTCCGCGACGTACACGGTCGCCGCGCCGTACTCGCCGACGGTGGCGGCGATGGAGGCCGCGGCCTCGCCCGCGCCGAGGACGACCGCCGAGGGCTCACCGACACGGCGGGCCAGGGTCAGCAGTTCGAGGGCCGGCTTGCGGACCGCACCGTCGGCGTGGTCCACGAGAACCAGGATCTCAGCCATGATTCGTTGCTCCTGTGTGGGTGTGGCTGACGGGCGGTCAGATGAACTTCTGGGTCGCGAGGAAGGCGGCCAGCTGCTTGCCGCCGTCGCCCTCGTCCGTGACGATCGTGCCCTGCGTACGGGCGGGGCGCGCGGCCACCGCGTCGACCAGGGTCCAGGCCCCGGCCAGACCCACCTCGTCGGCGTCGATGTCCAGGTCGTCCAGGTCCAGCTCCTGGACCGGCTTCTTCTTGGCGGCCATGATCCCCTTGAAGGAGGGGTAACGGGCCTCGCCGGACTGGTCGGTGACCGAGACGACGGCGGGCAGCGGGGCCTCCAGGAGCTCGGTGGCGGCGTCGCCGTCGCGACGGCCCTTCACCAGGCCGTCCGCCACGGAGAGCTCCGAGAGCAGCGTCACCTGGGGGAGCGACAGCCGCTCGGCGAGCAGCGCGGGCAGCACGCCCATCGTGCCGTCGGTCGAGGCCATGCCGCAGACGACCAGGTCGAAACCGGTCTTCTCCAGGGCCTTGGCCAGGATCGCGGAGGTGGCGATCACGTCGGAGCCGTGGATGTCCTCGTCGTTGACGTGGAAGGCCTTGTCGGCGCCCATGGACAGCGCCTTGCGGAGCGCGTCCTTGGCGTCGTCCGGGCCCACCGTGACGACGGTGACCTCGGCGTCGTCGGCCCCCTCCGAGATCCGGAGCGCCTGCTCGACCGCGTACTCGTCGAGCTCCGAGAGCAGCCCGTCCACGGCCTCGCGGTCGGTCGTCAGGTCGTCGGCGAATCCGCGGTCGCCGGTCGCGTCGGGAACGTACTTCACACAGACAGCGATCTTCAGGGTCACGGCCTGTCTCCTTTCAACGGGCAGGGGGTTACGGGAGGTTGCGGGCCATGACGATGCGCTGGACCTGGTTGGTGCCTTCGTAGATCTGGGTGATCTTGGCGTCACGCATCATGCGCTCGACGGGGTAGTCGCGGGTGTAGCCGTAGCCGCCGAGGAGCTGGACGGCGTCGGTGGTGACCTCCATCGCGACGTCGGAGGCGAAGCACTTGGCAGCGGCGCCGAAGAAGGTCAGGTCGCCGTCCACGCGCTCGCTCTTGGCCGCGGCGGCGTAGGTGAGCTGGCGGGCGGCCTCGAGCTTCATGGCCATGTCGGCCAGCATGAACTGCACGCCCTGGAAGTCGGCGATCGGCTTGCCGAACTGCTTGCGCTCCTGCACGTAGCCCTTGGCGTAGTCCAGGGCGCCCTGGGCGATGCCGATGGCCTGGGCGGCGATGGTGATGCGGGTGTGGTCGAGGGTCTTCATCGCGGTGGCGAAGCCGGTGCCCTCGGCGCCGATCATGCGGTCGGCGGGGATGCGGACGTTGTCGAGGTAGACCTCGCGGGTCGGGGAGCCCTTGATGCCGAGCTTCCTCTCCGGCGCGCCGAAGGAGACGCCCTCGTCGGACTTCTCCACGACGAAGGCGCTGATGCCCTTGGACCGCTTGTCGGGGTCGGTGACGGCCATCACCGTGTAGTACTCGGAGACGCCGGCGTTGGTGATCCAGCGCTTCACGCCGTTGAGGACCCAGAAGTCGCCGTCGCGGACCGCGCGGGTCTTCATCCCGGCCGCGTCCGAGCCCGCGTCAGGCTCGGACAGGGCGTAGGAGAACATCGCGTCGCCCTTGGCCAGCGGGCCGAGGTACTTGTGCTTGAGATCCTCCGAGCCGGACAGGATGACCGGCAGCGAGCCCAGCTTGTTGACCGCGGGGATCAGCGAGGAGCTGCCGCACGCGCGCGCGACCTCCTCGATGACGATCACCGTGGCGAGGGCGTCCGCACCGGCGCCGCCGTAGGTCTCGGGGACGTGCACGGCGTGCAGGTCGTTGGCGACCAGCGCGTCCAGCGCCTCCTGAGGGAACCGGCCCTCCTCGTCCACCGCCGCGGCGAACGGCATGATCTTCGCCTCCGCCAGCGCACGGACCGACTCCCGGAGCATGTCGTGCTCCTCGGAAGGCCGATACAGGTCGAAGTCCTTGCCCATGATGTCGAGCTCCCCTAGACGCTTGTGGCACTGAGTACCCTCAGCAAAACACACTCAGTGCCATGACGCCAGAGCGCCCCGACGCGGGTCCGCGTCGGGGCGCTCCGGAGACCGGTCGGTCGGTTTCGTCACGTCCGGGTGTCGGCGAGGTTTCCTTCCTCCCTCCGGAGGCGACTCGCGTCGTACTCGACGGCGAGTTGCCGGGCGCGGCTCTCGGTCATGTCCAGTCCCGTAAGCAATGCCGGCGTGCAGATGCTCGGCAGTACGTGTTGGAGCAGGACCACCACGCGATGTGTCAGGTCATCGCGGTCGCAGAGAATTTGAGACATCGTCTGAATTCCCGCGAAAGCGCCGGAGAAGAGCTCCGCCGTATCCGTCACATTCACATGGAGCAGCAGTTCGCCCCGCGCCTTGGCCACCGTGAGCACCTCCGACACCTGGTCGATCCAGGCGCGGAACGGCGCGCCCCGGTCGACTCCGGTGGCACCGCTGTCCAGAGCGAGAGCCACGCTCGCGCGCACGAGCGGATCGCGCTGGAGCCGGTGGGCGAGCAGGAAGCCCTGGTCCACCAGCTCCTGGAGCTTGATGGGCTGAGGCGTGAGCGGCTCGTCGAGCAGCTGGGCAGCGAGAACGCCGAGGGCAAGATCTTCCTTGGAAGCAAAGTGGAAGTACAGCGCCCCCTTGGTCACCCCGGCGCGCACCAGGATCTCGCCGATGGTCGTCCGCTCGTAGCCGCGCTCCGCGAAGACGTTCGCAGCCGATTCGAGGATCACCCGACGGGTTCGAATTGCACGCGCTTGCTGCGCCAAGGCACCCCTCCTGCTGTCTCGCTGTCTGTGCTCACCGTGTGACGTGAAGCATTGAAAAGAAAACCGCGCTGTACGTATTCTACTTCTGGTGGGTTTCACCGCCGGGGGTGTGGGGAATCGAGGGGTGTCCATGGATCGGAACCGTCAGGGATTGGCGACGCACGTCCCCGGGGAGTTCGTCCACCGCGCGGACCCCGCCGACATCATCCCCACGGACTGGACGCGACTGCGGGAGAATCGGTTCTCCGTCTCCGCCCGCTGGCCCGCCTCGCATCCCTTCTTCTCTCCGGTGGCAGGGGTCCGGCACGACCCCGTCCTGGTGGCCGAGACGATACGCCAGACGACCACGCTGGTGGCTCACGCCGAACTCGGGGTACCCCTGGACGATCAGTTCGTCATATGGAGCCTCTTCTACAGCGCCGACCCCGACGCGCTCGCCGTGGACGGACTCTCCCCGGACGTCCACGTCGACGTGATCTGCTCCGACCTCACGAGCCGGGGCGGACGCCTCCGGAAGCTCCGCGTCTCCATGGTGCTCACCCGCGACGACCGGCTCCTCGCCACCGGCGGCGGCGTGGCCCGCTGCACCTCCGCCCTCGCCTACCGCCGGATGCGCGGCGAGCGGATGAAGGCGCTGGGCCGGCCCGTACCGCTGATACCCGGCGTCGCCCCGCACCTCGTCGGCCGGGAGCGGCCCGAGGACGTCGTCCTCGGGCCCGGCACCCGCCCCGGACAGTGGCAGCTGCGGATCAACACCGCCCACGCCACCCTCTTCCGGCGCCCCAACGACCACGTCCCCGGGATGGTCCTGCTCGAAGCCGCCCGGCAGGCGGCGACGATCCGCCTCGGGAACCCCGCCCACCTGCCCACCGTCCTCGACACCGCCTTCTCGCGCTATGTCGAACTCGACAGCCCCTGCTGGATCGAGGCCGAGACCGTGCCCGCCCAGGACCCGTCGACGACCGTGGTCAGGGTCTCCGGCCACCAGGACGGCGCGCCCGTTTTCGTCTGCACGCTCACCTCCCCGACCGGCGAACTGGCGGTGGCCACGAGCGGCCTCGACAGTCGGCTGGCGGGTTGAACCGGATCGGCACCATGGGCCCTCGCATCCTGATCACCGGTGCGACCGGGTTCATCGGCGGCCGGGTGGCGGCGGCGGCCTCGTCGGCCCTGTCCTCGCCGACCGCGGCACCCGCGTCGCCCCCGCCGTCGGCATCGGCGCACGAGCCCCCGCGCATCCGGCTGCTCACCCGCCGTCCACCCACCGGCGGGGGAGGGCCCGCAGGACCCGAGACCGTCATGGGCGACCTCCGTGACCCCGACTCACTGCGCCGCGCGTGCGCGGGGACCGACGTCCTGATCCACTGCGCCTCCGCGATCGGCGGTGACGAGGAACTGGCCCGCGCCGTCAACGATGAAGGCACCCGAGCCCTCGTCGACGCCGCCGTGCACGCCGGAGTGACCCGCATCGTCGCCCTCAGCACCGCCTCCGTCCACGGCCGGGGCCCCTTCCGGGCAGCCGCACCCGGCACCCTGCCGCTCGCCCCCGGCTCCCCGACCAGCCGCACGCGCGCGGCGGGCGAGCGCCACGTCCTGGACGCGGGCGGCACGGTCCTGCGGCCGCACCTCGTGTACGGAACAGGGGACCGGCTGTTGATCCCCGGCCTGGTCCGGCTGCTCGCGGCCCTGCCGGGACCGCCCGACGCGGGGAACTCCCTGCACTCCCTGATCGACGTGGACAGCCTGGCGCGTGTCCTGCTCGCCGCGGCGCTCTCACCCGCGACCGAGCCGGGTCCGTACTACGTCGCCCACCCCGACCCGGTCCCGGGCGCCGAGCTGCTCACAGCGGCCGAGGAACTGCTCGCCCACCGGACCGACAGGCCCCGGGGTCCGGCGGTGGACATCGCCACGGCCCGTGCGCTGCTCGCCGAACTCCCCTTCGCACGGCACCACCTGGACATGTTCGCCACCGACCACTGGTTCGCCGACGACCGCCCCTGGCGGATGCTGGGAAGCGACCCGGGGCCGGGCTTCACCGAGGGGTTCGCCGCCCACGCTCCGTGGTACCACGGTCTCCTCACTCGTTCCTGAACCGAAAGCAGGCACCACCGACATGTCCGCGTTGGCCGGCAGGACCGCGATCGTCACAGGGGCGAGCCGGGGCATCGGAAGAGGCATCGCCGAGCGGCTGGCCCGCGACGGGGCCCTCGTCGCCGTCCACTACGGCAGCAACGAGAAGGCCGCCCTGGAGACGGTGGAGATCATCGAGGAGCGGGGAGGCCGGGCGTTCGCCTTCCGCGCGGAACTCGGAGCGCCCGACGCCGTCGACACCTTCTACGCCGCGCTCGACGAGGGGCTCGCGGCGCGGGGAGAGGGCCGCGCGTTCGACATCCTCGTCAACAACGCCGCCGCGAGCGGCTCCGGCCGCGTCGCGCAGCTCACCACCGAGGTCTTCGACCGACTGGTCGCGATCAACGTCAAGGCCCCGCTCTTCCTCATCCAGAGGGGCCTCGACCGCCTGCGCGACGGTGGCCGGATCGTCAATATCTCCTCGGCGGTCACCAAGCACGCCTTCCCCGAATCCGTCACCTACGCGATGACCAAGGGGGCCGTCGACACGATGACCCTCGCCCTCGCCAAGGAGCTGGGCCCCCGGGGCATCACGGTCAACGCCGTGGCCCCCGGTTACATCGCGACGGACATGAACGCGGGGCGCAGGGCGACCCCGGAGGCGAGCGCCGCCCTCGCGGCGCTCTCGGTCTTCAACCGGATCGGAACCCCGGCCGACATCGCGGACGTGGTCGGTTTCCTCGTCTCCGACGACGCGCGCTGGATCACCGGCCAGTACGTGGACGTCACGGGAGGCACCGGGCTCTAGCCGGCCTCGCCGGGGCCTGCGTCGCGGCCGCTCCCGTCCGAGCGGATGCCGCCGGACGCGCCGTCGCCGCGGTCCGTTCCCGCTCCCTGCTTTCAGGACGGACGGCGGGGACGGCACGGACCCCGTCACCGTCCCGCCTGCCGACCTTCCCCGGGAACCGGACAAGTCTGCCCGCCTCCCCCGGCCGACGCGCCTTCGTCCGCGGCGGCATCTGCGAGGTGCCGCTGATGCGGAGGCCCGGGGGGCACGCGAAGACGGCCGACGGCCCGGGGTGACCCGGTTCGCCGGCCGTCCGCGTCGCGGCACCGTACGCGCGGGGCGTCCCCCGCGTGTCCTAGTGCTTGAGCGTGTCCTTGGCCTTCTCCGCCGTCTGCTTCGCGTCACCCTTGATCTGCTCGGCGCGGCCTTCCCTCTGCATGCTCTCGTTGCCCACGGCCCTGCCAGTGGCCTCCTTGGCCTTGCCCTTGGCGGTCTCCGCGGCGTGCTTCGCCTTCTTACCGGCGGACATCCGGCACCTCCTGGTCGGTCTGGTGGTCGTGCGACTTCCCGGGATCGCGGCGGATACTCACGGGTGCTGCTCCCGCTGCTCCTCGCGGCCGATGCCGGGGCTCTGCCGCTTGGCGGTGCTGCCGTGGGCGTCCTCCGCCGAGGAGTCACCCTGGTCCCGCGTCGCCTCCTCCGCCTGGCGCCGTGCCTCCGCGTCGCCGCTCTCGCCCTCGGCCCCGGACGGTGTGGTCCGCGGGGGCTCGTGCCGGTCCTGCTCGCTGCCGTGCCTGTCGTGGTGGCTCATGGTCCTCTCCCTGACGCCGCTCGGTACGCGCCCCGGTCGCCGCCGGTGGCACGAGGTGCTGCTGCCCGGCGATGTGCGGCCGAAACACCGTCTCTCAGGACCTACCGGACAGGAGCAACGAGCGCCGTGGCACCTTCCCGCGTCCGCGGGGTGTGCGTCGGAGGGCGCCGAGAGCATGGCGAGGCCCGGTGTCGGACACGGGGGATACCCGACACCAGGCCTCTGTTGAATATTGTACGAGACGCGGGGAGTGACGCGCGCACCCGGCCGGGCCGCCTCCGACCGGCCTCGGCCGACGGGCGAACCGCGGCCGTACGGGGTAGAAGTCCCCTGAGAAGCGGATGCGGCCGGAGCCGGGGCCCCGCCCCCTCGGTCGCGCCGCCCGTGTCGGCGAGGAGGCCCGCCATGGACAGCAGGAGCACAGGGTTCGTGCACTCCTTCAACCGCACCGGCGGGTACGGCTTCGTCGTTCCCGTCGGCTCCCACGAACAGGTCTACTTCAGCGCCGCGGACATCGAGGGGGAGGAGCGCTCGCTCTCCGAGGGGCAGCAGGTCTCTTTCGTCCTCGTCCTGGGCGAAGGCCGCTTCGAGGCGAGGGAACTGCGGGTCTGACGCCCCTCGGTCCGGTCACTCGCCCGGAGCCGGAGGCAGCGCGTCCATGAACGAGCTGACCGAGAACACCGCGCGGCCCGGGCCCGCCGGGCCGTACCCGGGCGGCGCCGACAGCCCGTACTCCTCCAGCGTCGCCGTGTACGCCTCAAGGAGGCGCAGGTGGTACTCCAGCGGCGCGCCGTCGGGGTTCTCGCGGCCCAGCGGCGTCGTCGGCTCGGGGCACCACGTGGTGAAGCGGGGGGTGATCCCGCGCGACATGAAGAACCGCAGGCCCTCCCGGGTGGAGGCGATCGCCTCGTCCACGGTCAGGAAGCCGGAGGGGCGGGCCATCTCGACCCCGGCGACGAAGTTCGGGATGACGTTGCGGGGCCCGAAGACCTCCGCGGAGTCCAGGATCCTGCGGTGCCACTCGTCCCGGCCGATGTACCGCTCCTTGCCGGGGCAGTACAGCTCGAAGAGCCTGCGGTCCCACACCTCGTAGTTCGGGTGGTAGATCCGGATGCCGTAGTCGTGGAAGCGCCGCACGTCCTCCTGCGGCAGGGCCTGGGCGACGACCTTGCCGATCCAGCGGCCGGGGAAGCGCTCCTCGATCGCGCGCGCGTACTGCCCGTAGAAGTCCGCCTCGTCCTTCCCGCCCACCTGGGAGGTGACCGCCCCGCCGGTCAGGGTGTACGCCGTCGACGTACGGGCCGTGTCGTGGCGGTCGATGATCTCCAGGGCCTCCAGGACCTCGTCGACCGGCTTCACCCCCCGTGTACGGGCGGCCCGCCGCCTTGTGCTGGCGCCAGTTGTGGTTGATGTCGCAGTACTGGCACTCCTCCTTGGCGCCGAAGTACTGGCAGACCCGGAAGACCGTCAGGTAGATCAGATAACCCCACTGGATGGTCGGCGCGACCTCCATCACGGACTTGCCGTTCGACAGCGGGTGCCGGTAGTACTCCGGCATCGGCGGCAGCCCCACGTCGGCGCTCCGGACCCCGTCGAGGAACAGCGCGAGCGCCCCGTCGGCGTCCGGCGCCACCCGGTACGGGGACGCGGGGTTGACCCGTACCGACACCACCGTGCGGCGCAGACCGTAGGGCCCGCCGGTGAGGACGATCTCCTCCGGCGGACGGTTCAGCGCCGCCTCGCCCAGCTCCGGCAGCGTGCGGTGGTCGAAGGAGAAGATGAAGTACGACTTCGGCTTCACCTCGCCGCCCTCGTTCCCGCTCAGCGCGGACGGATCGAAGGCGAGGCCGCCGCGCAGCAGGTCCTCCTTGAACACGGCCTCAGGGGGGACTCCCGGGAAGCGGTCCATGAGGGACTCCACGACAGCGGTACGGGTCGGGGCGGCGCTGGACACAGGCGGATCTCCAGTGGGGAGGGACGACGGAGCCGACACCCTCACGCTACGCGCGCGTGCCCCCGGGGCGACGAGCGGGGACCCGGCACGACCGGCCGTGTGGCCCCCGTCGTCCCCGTCGCCGGGAGTCGACGCCCTGCTCCGAGGTGCTGCCGGACGCCCCTCTGGTTACGCTGCGCAAGGAGGGGCCCAGCGGTTCGCCGCCCCGGCCCGGTTCGCCGACGTGGCCGAACGAAGCGAGAAGCCCTCATGACGACTCCCGCGCACCCCCCGATCCCGCCGACCCCCATGGACACGGTCACCCTGGAGCGGCGCATCGGCGCCGCCCCCGAGGCCGTCTTCCGGTTCCTCACCGACCGTGAGAGATGGCTGTCCTGGATGGGCGTGGACGGCACGTTCTCCTTCGAGCCCGGCGGCTCCTACCGCACCCGGGTCACCGGCGACGGCGTCGCCGCCGGCCGCTTCATCACCGTCGACCCGCCGGTACGCCTCGTCTTCAGCTGGGGCTGGGAGACCGGCCCGGCGCCCGTCCCGCCCGGCTCCGGTGGGGCCTGGGGGACCGGCCCGGCGCCCGTCCCGCCGGGCTCCAGCACCATCGAGCTCACCCTCCGGCCCACGCCGGACGGAACGCTCCTGCGGCTGATCCACAGCGGGCTCCCCTCCACCGAGGCCTGCGAGGGCCACGCCGAGGGCTGGCAGCACTACGTCGACCGCCTCGCGGCCCTCGCCGAGGGGGCGGACCCCGGCGAGGACGACTGGATCCGGCAGTCCGCAGGCTGAGAGCGGGCGCCGGGCGGGTGCGCGAGGCCGGGGACGGGCCCCGCGCACCCGCCCGGCGCGTCAGGCGCCCACCGGCACCGGCGTACGCGCCGGAGCGCCCGCGCCGAGCTCGCGGACGAGCCGGATCCCCAGCCGCAGGTACGCGGCGAGGTCCGCCCGGGGCGCCTTGCGGACGAGGTGACGGATCGCCTGCATGGCCTCCCAGGCGGAGGCGTGCGCCAGGGAGCCGCCCCAGCCGTCGCCCAGACCGTCCCAGAGGTACGCGCTGAACCCGAGCTGGAGCGCGCCCGCCCGGCGCCGTTCCTCCTCGTGCGCGTCCAGGGCACGCACAAGGAACCGTTCCGCCTCCACCGGGGGAAGCGCGGACCGGATGATGCGCAGGTACGGCGCGACGAGCGACGCGACTTCGGGGCACTCCCCACGGGGAACGACCGGGTCACCGGAAACGACCGGGTCACCGGAAACGACCGGATCACCGGGAACGACCGCGTCACCGAGAACGTCCGGGTCACCGAGAACGGGTGCCGTGAGGGGCTCGCATGTGTGAGTCATGAACCCATCGATACGTCATCTCATCGCAGGATCGGCCGTGGCGCGCCGTCACGAACCCGTGAGGACGACGAGTTGGCGGGTCGCACGGGTCATGGCGACGTAGCGGTCGACCGCCCCCTCGATCCCCTCGCCGAAGGCCTCCGGATCGACCAGGACGACCAGGTCGAACTCCAGGCCCTTCGACAGCGAGGGCGTCAGCGACCGGACCCGGTCGTCCGCCGGCCGGAACCGGGGTGCGCCGATGACACAGGCCGTCCCCTCGGCGTGGGCGGCGAGCCAGTCGTCGAGGACCGCGTCGAGGTCGTCCACCGATCCGTGGACGACCGGGAGGCCGGAGGCGCGGACGGACGTCGGCACGTTCGCGTCCGGGAGCGCGGCCCGGATGGCCGGCTCGGCCTCCGCCATGACCTCTTCCGGCGTCCGGTAGTTGATGCTCAGGGACGCCACGGTGATCCGGTCGAGCCCGACCCGCTCAAGGCGTTCCCGCCACGACTCGGTGAAGCCGTTCCTCGCCTGGGCGCGGTCCCCGACGATGGTGAAGCTCCGGGACGGGCAGCGCTGCAGCAGCATCTGCCACTCGGCGTCCGTCAGCTCCTGCGCCTCGTCCACGACGATGTGCGCGAACGGTCCGACGAGCAGGTCGGGCTCGGCACCGGGCAGCACGGCCTCGTCGACGAGGCTGTCCTTCAGGTCCTGACCGCGCAGCATCGTCACCGCGCCCTCACCGTCGGCGTCGGCCGCGAGGACGTTGTCGATGACGTCGGCCATCCGCGCGCGTTCGGCGGCGACCGTGGCCCGGTGACGGCGCTTGCGCCGGGCCGCCTCCGGATCGCCGAGCCGCTGGCGGGCCGCGTCCAGGAGCGGCAGATCGGACACCGTCCAGGCCTGGGCGTCCTCGCGCTGCAGCTTCCGGACCTCCTCGCGGCTCAGCCAGGGAGCGCACTTCCGCAGGTACGCGGGGACCGACCACAGGTCTCCGACGAGGTCGGCCGCCTCCAGCAGCGGCCAGGCGCCGTGCAGGGCGTCGGCCAGGTCCTCGTCCTGCCGCAGCGCCCCGCGGAACTGGTCCTCGGGGACCTCGCCGTCGAGCTTGGCGAGCAGGATCGTGCCCAGCTCCTCCCAGATGTGCTCCCGCGCCTCGTTGTGCGGGGTACCGGCCTCCGGGGCGTCGAACGCCTCGGCCCAGTCGGCCGGGCTCACCCGTACGTCGGCCCAGTCGGTCGACACGGTCATCCCCTGGGCGGGCGGCTCCTCGTAGAACCTGACGGCCGTCTCGATCGCCCGCACCATGTCCGCGGACGACTTCAGGAGGGCCACCTCCGGATCGCGCTCGCCCGCCGCCCGCGCCCCCTCGGCGACGAGGTCCCGCACGGTGCAGGTCTGCACCCCCTCCTCGCCGAGGCTGGGCAGGACATCGGCGACGTACGCCAGATAGGGCTGGTGCGGGCCGACGAACAGCACGCCGCCCCGGCGGTGACCGAGGCGCGGGTCCGCGTAGAGGAGGTGGGCGGAGCGGTGCAGCGCGACCACGGTCTTGCCCGTGCCCGGCCCGCCGTCGACGACGAGGGTGCCGCGCGCGCCGGCCCGGATGATGGCGTCCTGGTCGGCCTGGATGGTGGCGAGCACGTCACGCATCCGGGGCGACCGGCTGCCGCCCAGGCTGGCGATGAACGCGGACTGGTCGTCCAGGGCCGCGTGCTCGTCGAGCCCGTCGGCGGTGAACACCTCGTCCCAGTAGTCACCGATCCGGCCGTTGTTCCAGCGGTACCTGCGGCGGCTCGCCAGCCCCATCGGATTGGCGTGGGTGGCCGCGAAGAACGGTTCGGCGGCGGGGGAACGCCAGTCGATGAGCAGCCGGCGCCCCGCGCTGTCGGTCAGGCCGAGACGTCCGACGTACACGGGCTCGGAACCGTCCGCCCCGACGACCCGTCCGAGGCACAGGTCGAGGCCGAAGCGGCGCAGGGTACGCAGCCGGGCGGTCAGCCGGTGGATCTCGGCGTCCCGGTCCATCGCCTCCCGGCCGGCGCCGCCGGGCGCCTTCCGCGCCGCGTCGAGACGGCCGGACAGTTCGGTGATCGACTCCCTCAGGCTCTCCGCGACGGCCGCGAAGTGCCGCTCGTCGCCGGCGATCAGCGCCGGGTCGGCCTTGGGGGAGAGACGGTCGGGAAGGTCGAACGCGCTGGTGTCGTACGACCGGTCCACCGACGAAAGCACACGCACGGAGGGGGACTCATTTCTGCAGGGGCCGGCTGAGACCAGTGATTCTGCGGTACCACCAGGGCCTTGCCGCAAGCCCCCCTGTGCGCTATAAGTTGAGAGTGGCAAGAGGTGAGTGCTCCCCTTGCCCTTTCTCATGTCACCCTCTTCGCGGCTCCCGCCGCTCCGCCGCGATCAGCGCGGCGCCACCGGGCCGTCGTAGACGTTGCCCGGGGTGGCGACCGCCGTGACCGCCCTGGCGAGCAGCGTGGACGGCTCCCGGCCCTCGCTGTCGACATCCGTGTTGATCATGACGACCAGGGTGGCCTTCTGCGACGGCAGGTAGACCGTCACGGTCTCGTACCCCGGGATGGACCCGTTGTGGCCGATCCATCCGTTGGCGTCGAAGATCCCCAGGCCGTAGCCGGTGCCGGGGAACCCGGTCGGCAGCGTCCGGAGCCGCTGCGCCTGGGTCGCGGGGCTGAGCAGTTCGCCGGTGGCGACGACCTTCGCCCAGCGCCGCAGGTCGTGCAGGTTCGAGATCATCGCCCCGGCGGCCCAGGCCCAGCTCGGGTTCCAGTCCGTGACGTCGGTGACCGCGCCGCTCAGCGTCTGGTCGGTGTAGCCGCGGGCGTGCGGTTCGGGGAACTCCGCCCCCTTCGGGAACAGCGTGTGGCGCAGGTGCGCGGGCCGGAGCACCCGCTGGTGGATGACGTCGGCGAGACGCTGCCCGGTGACCTTCTCGATCACCAGGCCGAGCAGGACGAGGTTGGAGTTGGAGTACTCGAACGCCGTACCCGGCGCGAAGGTGTTGGGGTGCCGGTAGCCGTACGAGAGCAGCTCCCACGGGGTGAAGGCGCGTTCCGGCTGGGTCTGCAGGTCGCGGACGAAGTCCGGATCGGCGGTGTACGGGAAGAGGCCGCTGCGCATCCCGGCGAGGTGGCGCAGCGTGATCCTCTTCCCGTCGGGCACGCCGCGGACGTAGTCGGAGATCGGGTCGTCGAGACGGATCCTGCCGTCGTCGACGAGCTGGAGCAGCGCGGTGACGGTGAAGGTCTTGGTCTCGCTGCCGATCCGGACGTAGGTGTCGACGGGCATGGGCTCGCGGGTGGTCGTGTCGGCGACGCCGGTCGCGCGGACGTAGCACCCCTTGCCCGGCATCCACAGTCCGACCACGACACCGGGGATGCGCGCCTGCTTCCGGACGTCCTCGATCGTCCTGTCGAGCTTCGCCGTGAGGCCCTGACCGAGGCTGCCGGGCCGGCAGTCGTCCGAGTCCTGACGGTCGACGCCCGCGGCGTGCACGGGCGCGGCGGGGGTGACCGCCGTCGAGGTGAGCACGGACGCCGCGAGCAGCGTCGCGGCGAGCAGTCTGCGCTGGTGGGTACGTCGCATGTGGGGACGCCTCTTCCTGGTCACGGGCACGGACGGCAACATCACCACCGGCACGCGGCCGTGGCGGCTCCCCACCCCGGCCGCGTTCCGGC
This sequence comes from Streptomyces sp. NPDC058671, assembly GCF_042716475.1. Taxonomy (NCBI): domain Bacteria; kingdom Bacillati; phylum Actinomycetota; class Actinomycetes; order Kitasatosporales; family Streptomycetaceae; genus Streptomyces; species Streptomyces sp. NPDC058671. The sequence continues at coordinate 202,454 of NZ_JBHXSA010000002.1, forward strand.
GAGTCCACTCGTTCGGCGCCACGGCGTCCCCGGCACGGTCGGGGTCGGGCGCAGCCCTCCGGGCGGCAGGCCGCGCGCGGACACCCACCCGGCGTCTTGGTAATGAAAACCATTGCCATATAGTGTCTCGTCCCACCATGAAAGGCCCTGCCATGAAGCCCACCGCCCAGCTTCCCGTGGTGATCGTCGCCGGCCTCCACGCCGACGCCCGCACCCAGGTCGTCGAACGCCTCCTGTCCACCGTGCCGGGGAGCGTGGCCCTGCACCACGACCTGTCCGAGGCGCCCGGCGGCACCGTCCTCCGCGTGATCCGCGACGCCTCAGGCACCCTCTCCCGGGGCGAGACCCCCCTGGTCGACGACTGCGCGTGCTGCGCGCTGCGCGAGGACCTGGTCCCCGAGCTCCGGCGGATGGCGGACAGCGGCCTCACCCGCCTCGCCGTCGTCGAACTCTGGGACTCGGTCGAACCGAAGGCCATGGCGGAGGTCGTCGCCGGACACGGAGGCGACCGACTGGCCCTCACGGGCGTGATCACCGCCGTGGACCCCGCGCTCGTCCTGCCCTACCTCGCCAACGGCGACGACCTCGCCGAGACCGGCCTCGCGGCCGCCCCCACCGACCGGCGGACCGTCGGAGACACCTGGGCCCGCCAACTGGAGTACGCCCCCGTGCTCGCCGTCGTCGACAGCGAGGAGGCCGGCGACGAGGACCGCGCCCTCCTCGCCCAACTGCACCCCACCGCACGCCAGGTACCCGTCGCGTCCGCCGAACTCGCCCGCGCCGCCTTCGCCGGCGTCGACGTCGAGGCCGCCGCGGCGGCGCAGCACCCCGCGTGCGCGCTGCTGCCCCAGGACGCCGACGAGGCGGGCGTCGCCACCTTCGTCTGGCGCCGCCGCCGGCCGTTCCATCCGGAGCGCCTCTACCGGGCACTCGAAGACCTCTGCTGCGCCGCCGCCCGCAGCCGCGGCCGCTTCTGGCTCGCCGACCGCCCCGACATGCTGCTCGCGTGGGACGCGGCGGGCGGAGCACTGTGCGTGGAGAGCGTCGGCCCCTGGCTGGCGTCGCTGCCCGACGCGGCCTGGGACATGGTCCCTCCCGTACGCAGGGCGGCCGCCGCACTGGACTGGCACCCCGACCACGGCGACTGCTGCCAGCACCTCGTCTTCACGTCCCCCGGCCTCGACCGGGACGGGCTCGAACAGCTCCTCGACTCCTGCCTCCTGACGGACGCGGAGTACGGATCGGGACGCGAGGGCTGGAAGCACCTGCCCGCAGCGTTCGACGCCCTTCTCGACGCCGCCTGACCCCGCCCCCCGACCCCGAGGAGAAGTCACCATGGCCCGACGCCACGACCCCCGCAAGCCCGCCGCGCCCCGGCCCAACCCGCTCGACGCGGCCGGCGTCACGTACATCGACTACAAGGACACCGACCTGCTGAGGAAGTTCGTCTCCGACCGGGGGAAGATCCGCAGCCGACGCGTCACCCGCGTGACGGCCCGGCAGCAGCGCGCCCTCGCGGCCGCCGTCAAGAACGCGCGCGAGATGGCACTGCTGCCGTACACGAGCCGCTGACACCCGGCGCCGGCACGGCCGCTCACTCCGGGACGAACAGGTCCTCGCGCGCGTCGGCCAGGACGAAGCCGTTGTCGAGACGGACACGGACCGTCGCGCGGGGCTGCTCCTCCTGGTACGCGGTCCACGCCGGTTCCAGCGCCGCCACCTGCTCGGCGAGCTGCTGCCTGCTGGCGGGGGGCATCTGGTGGCCGAAGTCGGCGTGGAGCGAGCGGAGCCGCTCGTACTCGCGCACCTCCGGGCCCGGGGCCTTCTCCAGCCGGTCGACCCGTACGACCGTGCCCCCGGTCCCCGCCGCGAGGAACAGCGTCCCGACGGAGGTGTCCGCCTCCGTCGGGACACTGTCGGCGAGGGTGATCGCACCGTCCACCCTGAGGTCGGCCGCGAGGCTCACCCGCCGGCCCTCTGTCCATGTCGTCCAGGTCATCGGGCCTTCATAACACGAGGTGGATCAGCTGCCCGCGTCCTGCGGGTACCAGCGGAGTTCCACCGTGTTGCCGTCCGGGTCCCTGACGTAGACCGACTGCGCCGAGCCGCGCGCGCCCCAGCGCGGGACGGGCCCCTCGACCACGTCGAACGTCCCGGAGTCGATGACCTCCTGCCAGTCGAGGGGATCGACGACCAGGCAGATGTGGTCGACGTTGGACTCGCCGCGCGGCCGGGAGAAGAGGTCGATGACCGTGCTCGCGTCGATGCGCACCGAAGGGAAGGGCACCTTGCCGGCCCGCCACTCCTCGACGCGCTCGGGTTCGAGACCCAGGGGGCCGGTGTAGAAGTCGAGAGCCCTGTCGACGTCGCTCACGTTGAGCACGAGGTGGTCGAAGGCTTTGACGCGCATGGTGGATTCTCCGGTTTTCTCAGACATCTTCGTGGCTTCTGTCAGTACGGCGGGCCGCGCGGGCGGAGAAAGACTGCCCGTCACACGCCCGACCCGGACGAAGCGCAGGAGGACGACACGGTGGGTACGCAACAGTACGACGCCATCGGTGAGGCGTACGAGGGCTTCAAGTCCCTTCCGCTGGAGAGGTTCGCCGTGGTCCCCGGTCTCCTGGCCATGGTCGGGGACGTGCGCGGCAGGTCCCTCCTCGACCTGGCCTCCGGCACCGGCTTCTACAGCAGGGAGTTCAGACGGCGCGGCGCCACGGACGTCCTCGGGATCGACGTCTCCGGTGAGATGGTCTCTGTGGCGCGGCGGTTGGAGGAGAGCGAGCCCCTGGGCGTGCGCTACGAGGTCGGCGACGTCGCCGAACTGCGCCCGATCGGCCGGCGTTTCGACCTCGCGCTCGCGGTCCAGCTGCTCAGCTACGCGGAGGACTACGCCACCACGGAACGGATGTGCCGCAACGTCCACCGGAACCTGAGGCCGGGCGGCGAGTTCTTCGTGCTCAACCAGTCGCCCGACTACCGCTTCGACGGACCGACCCCGGAGAAGTACGGCTTCCGCAGCGAACCCACCGGCGAGGAGGCCGAGACCGGGCCCCAGGTCCGGATCACCGCCCTGCTCGACCCGCCGATCTCCTTCGTCGCCAACCGTCCCCGCCGAGAGGTCTACGAGAAGGCGCTGCGGTCAGCCGGGTTCACCGGCCTGACCTGGGTCCCGCTCACGGTCTCGGAGGCCGGGGTCCGCGAGTTCGGCGAGGACTTCTGGGCCGACTTCCACGCCAACCCTCCGCTGGAGATGCTCCGTTGCCGCGCGGGACGGCCCTGACCGGCGGCACGCCCCCGAGGCGGGGCCGGACGGGCCGGTCCATGCGGTTCCGTTGATGCCGGCGGGCGCCGGGGCGACCGGTCCTCGTGGCCCGTCGGGTACGCCGCGCTTTTCCCGGTCCACGCCCTCCACGGGGCCGCGGACGGTGGAGCACCATGCCGCCAGCGTCCCACACCAGCTCGGCCTTCCGCACCGCGACGTGCTCAGGGACGTATCGCTCGATCACATGTGGGGCCCCCGTCCGCCCGGGGTGAGCCGCGTCTCACGGGGGCGGGCTTGCTATGCAACGAGGTGCATAGCAGGATCGGGCACATGGCGCTCGACCACGCGATCCTTGTCTCCCTGCTCGAGAAGCCCGGGTCCGGTTACGAGCTGGCCCGGCGCTTCGAGCGGTCCATCGGGTACTTCTGGACCGCCACCCACCAGCAGATCTACCGCGTGCTCAAGCGCATGGAGGGCGACGGCTGGATCGACGTCCGGGACGTGCCGCAGCAGGGGCGTCCCGACAAGAAGGAGTACTCCGTCGCCGCCGCCGGGCGGGACGCGCTCGCCGCGTGGCTGCACGAGCCGATCGAACCCGAGAGCGTGCGGCACGACCTCGCCGTGAAGATCAGGGGCGCCGCCTTCGACGACCCGGCCGCCCTGATCGGCGAGGTCGAGCGGCACCGCCGGGCGCACACCGACCGCCTGGCCCGCTATCTCGCCGGCGAGACCCGCGACTTCGGGCCCCTCCTCGCGGGCGGGCCGGCCGGCGCGGACGGGCCACCTGTCGCGGGCGGATCGCTCGACACGGACGGGCCACTTGACGCGGAGGGGCCGCCCGACGCCGAGCGGGAGCTCCAGCACGTCGTGCTCCGTGGCGGCATCGCGTACGAGCGGATGATGATCGCCTGGCTCGACGACGTCCTCGCCACGCTCGCCCGGTTCCAGGCCGGCGAGCACTGAACCACCTCCCGAACCCACCTCCCGCACCACCACCCTCATCCCGAGCCGGAAAGGCTGACGTCATGGCCGACGCGCTGCTGTTCAACCCGCACACCTACGACCCGGCGCACTTCGACCCGGAGACCCGCCGACTGCTGCGGGCCACCGTCGACTGGTTCGAGGCGCGCGGCAAGCGTCAGATCATCGAGGACTACCGGAGCCGGGCCTGGCTCGGCGACTTCCTCGCCTTCGCCGCCGAGGAGGGACTCTTCGCGACCTTCCTGACGCCGTCCTCCGCCGCCGGCGAGCAGGAGGGCGACAAGCGCTGGGACACCGCCCGCATCGCCGCCCTCAACGAGATCCTCGGCTTCTACGGCCTCGACTACTGGTACGCCTGGCAGGTCACCATCCTCGGCCTCGGCCCGGTCTGGCAGAGCGACAACGCCGCCGCCCGCGCCCGCGCCGCCGAACTCCTCACCCAGGGCGAGGTGTTCGCCTTCGGCCTCTCCGAGAAGTCGCACGGCGCCGACATCTACTCCACCGACATGCTCCTGGAGCCCGACGGCGAGGGCGGCTTCCGCGCCACCGGCTCCAAGTACTACATCGGCAACGGCAACGCGGCCGGGCTCGTCTCCGTCTTCGGCCGCCGCACCGACGTCGAGGGCCCCGACGGGTACGTCTTCTTCGCCGCCGACAGCCGCCACCCGGCGTACCGCCTGGTCAAGAACGTCGTCGACTCCTCCAAGTACGTCAGCGAGTTCCGGCTCGAGGAGTACCCGGTCGGTGCCGAGGACGTGCTGCACACCGGCCGGGCCGCCTTCGACGCCGCCCTGAACACCGTCAACGTGGGCAAGTTCAACCTGTGCACCGCGTCGATCGGCATCTGCGAGCACGCGATGTACGAGGCCGTCACGCACGCGCAGAACCGGATCCTGTACGGCCGGCCCGTCACCGCGTTCCCGCACGTGCGGCGCGAGCTGACCGACGCGTACGTCCGGCTCGTCGGCATGAAGCTGTTCAGCGACCGCGCCGTCGACTACTTCCGCACCGCCGGTCCCGACGACCGCCGTTACCTCCTCTTCAACCCGATGACGAAGATGAAGGTGACCACCGAGGGCGAGAAGGTCATCGACCTGATGTGGGACGTCATCGCCGCCAAGGGCTTCGAGAAGGACAACTACTTCGCCCAGGCCGCCGTGGAGATCCGCGGACTGCCGAAGCTGGAGGGCACGGTCCACGTCAACCTGGCGCTGATCCTGAAGTTCATGCGCAACCACCTGCTCGACCCGGTCGCGTACGAGCCCGTCCCGACCCGCCTGGACGCGGCGGACGACGCGTTCCTCTTCCGCCAGGGACCGGCCCGCGGTCTCGGCTCCGTCCGTTTCCACGACTGGCGCGCCGCCTACGACGCCTACGGCCACCTGCCCAACGTCGCCCGCCTCCGCGAACAGGCCGACGCGCTCTGCGAGTTCGTCGTCAAGGCCGCCCCGGACGAGGAGCAGAGCCGCGACCTGGACCTCCTCCTCGCCGTCGGCCAGCTCTTCGCGCTCGTCGTCCACGGCCAGCTGGTCCTGGAGCAGGCCGCGCTGACCGGCCTCGACGAGGACGTCCTCGACGAGCTGTTCGCCGTCCTCGTCCGCGACTTCTCCTCGCACGCCGTCGAACTGCACGGCAAGGACTCCGCGACGGAGCAGCAGCAGCACTGGGCGCTCGGCGCGGTCCGCCGTCCGGTCGTCGACGAGGCGCGCTCGGAGCGTGTCTGGCAGCAGGTCGAGGCCCTCTCGGGCACGTACGAGATGACCCTCTGACCCACGACACCCGGCCCCCGGGTGCCGTCCGGACGCGGTCCCGCCGCCCGGACGGCACCCGGGGGCCTGCCCGGTCCTTCTGGGCCGGGCGCCGGTCGGGCCGGCCGCTGAGGCCGATCACCCGGTCCAGCAGCGGCGCGTCGTCCGGTACCGCGACGACGGGGCCGAGGAACGCCTCGTCGCCCCCGCCGCCGCGACAGGGTGCCGGCCGGGCCGTTCGCGTTGCCGGAAGGCTCCGGATGGGTAGGCCCGCCCCTGGTACGCACCCCACGTGCGCACCCCACGACGGAGGGGAACGCCCATGGACCACGACGGTACGAAGGCGCGGCCGGTGTCGGCGGCGGAGCTGTTCGACGACCTGGGGATCGCCTACGAGCGCGCCTTCGTCCGGCTGCCGGCCCAGTGGGAGGCGATCGACTGGCTCACCGCACGGCTGGACGCGGGAGCCAGGGTCCTCGACGTCGGGAGCGGCACCGGACGCCCGGTGGCCGACCTCCTGGTACGTGCCGGCTGCGAGGTGACCGGCATCGACGTGTCCGGGGGCATGGTCGCCCTCGCGAGCGCCCAGGTGCCCGGGGCCCGGTTCGAGCAGTGCGACGTGCGCGCCTTCGACGCGCCGGAGGGCGGCTTCGACGCGGTCTGCGCGTTCTTCCCGCTGCTGATGATGGGCCGGGCGGAGGCGGTCGGCGCCCTGAAGCGCATGGCCGGCTGGCTTGCGCCGGGCGGCTTCCTGGTGACGGCGACCGTTCCCGCCGACGTGGAGGACGTCGAGATCGTCTGGATGGGGCGTCCCGTCAGGGTCTCCAGCTTCCCGACGGAGGAGTACCTGCGCCTCCAGCGGGAGGACTGCGGTCTCGACGTGCTGCACCACGCGGTGTCGGCCTTCACCCCGGACGGCGACAGCGCGGCCCCCGAGGACCACCTCTTCACCTACGCCCGCCGCCCGGCCGCCGCGAAGGACACGGTCCCGGGGGCCTGAACCTCCTCCGTGAGGACCGGGCGGGCTGTCATCACCGGCCCGCCGCCGCCTTCGCCCGCAGACCGGCCCAGGCCCGCTCCGACACCTCCGGACGCAGCAGGACGTCGACCGCCGTGCACGCCAGCGCCTCCGCCGCGGCCGTCATCACCTGTCGCGCCCGGGGGCCCGCCGCCGCCTCCGCGAACTCCGGTGTGTGGTCGGAGCCGTCCGGCCCCATGACGGCGACCCACGGATGGATCGCGGGTACGCGGGTGCTGACGTTCCCGATGTCGGACGACCCCAGGTACACGCCCGCCGTGGGCTCCGACAGCGGGATGCCCGCCCGGTCGAGGTGGGCGGCGAACAGGGCCGACAGGACCTCGTTGTCTCGGAAGTGCTCGTACCGCCCGCCCACGTCGCTGACCTCCACCCGGGTACGGGTCGCCGACGCCACCCCCCGGGCGCACGAGCGCAGCTCCTCCACCAGCGCCTCCAGCGCGGACGTGGTTCCGCCACGCAGGCCGAACAGGCCCTCCGCGTACGCGGGGACGATGTTCGTGGCCCGGCCGCCGTCCGTCACGATGCCCTGGACGTGGGAACCCGGGGGCAGCCGTCGGTCCAGCACACCGAGGGTGTTGAAGAGCTGGATCAGCGCCCCCAGCGCGTCGATCCCCTCCGTGGGGCTGCCCGTCGGGTGCGCGGCCCGCCCGTGGAACCCCACCCGCAGCTGGGCACTGGCCGTCAACGGCGCCCACACCCAGTCATGGACCCCGGGATGGAACATGAGCGCCGCGTCCACCTCCCGGAACACCCCCGCGCCCACCAACGCCACCTTGCCACCGCCCCGTTCCTCCGCGGGTGTCCCGACGGCCAGCAGCGTCCCCTCGATCCCGCCGAGCGCGGCGCGTACGGCGAGGGCCGCACCGAGGCCCGCCGACGCGATGAGGTTGTGGCCGCAGGCGTGCCCGAGACGCGGCAGCGCGTCGTACTCCATCAGCAGGGCCACGACGGGCCCGCCCCGGGCCCCGGCCGCCGACCCCGTACGGGCGACGAAGGCGGTCGGCAGGCCGGCCACCCCGCGTTCCACCGCGAAGCCCTCCCGTTCGAGTTCCCCCGCGAGCAGGCGGGCCGCGCGGTGCTCCTCGTACGCGGTCTCCGGTTCGCGGTGCAGGGCGAGGCTCACCTCCCACAGGCGATCCGCGCGGACGCCGACCTCCTGCCGGACGCGGGTGTACAGGGACTCGGGGTTCCGTGACACGACGGGGCCTCCTCGGACGAACGGGTCCGCGGGCGGAGAACCGGCCGAAAGCCGGTGAGTTTTTACCAATGTGTCGCCATTATGGGGGTATGGGCAGTGAGGCAACACCTTCACTACGGAGGCCATCATGGCGTCAACACACCGTGCCCCCATCGAGGAGCACCCCGACCTCATGGAACTGCGCGCACGGCACGACCGCGCCGCAGCAACGCCACGAGCGCAGATGGTCGAGGCACTCGCCCTGATCACCGGCCTCTATCTGGCGGCGTCCCCCTGGATCGCGGGCTTCAACGGCTTCACCACGCTCGCGGTGACCAACCTCATCGCCGGTATCGCCTACATGCTCCTCCTCGGAGGCCTCGGCAACTCCTACGAGCGCACGCACTCCATGGCCTGGGCTGCCGCCGCCATCGGCATCTGGACCTGCGTGGCCCCATGGGTCGTCGCCGGCGACGTCGCCCACACCCGCTCCATCACGAGCAACCTCATCACCGGCGTCATCGCCACGCTCCTGGCCCTCGCGGCCGCCTCTGCCGCGCGCGACCACGACAGCCGGCGTTCCGACACCCGCCGATCCGCCCGGGGCTCCATGACCTAGGGCCTCTCGTTCGACCGGCTGCCTCAGCCGATGCTGCTGCCCCGCGCCGCCAGGAAGATCCCTCCCGGCGGCGCGGTGCCGCGTGGCCGAGGGGTGCACCGCCGGGGCCCGGGGGTGCAACCCCCGCGTCACGCGGTGAGCCACCGCTGGAGCCAGTCCGCCGCCGTGCGGCGGAACAGTCGTCGGCTCTCGGCGCGGCGGAAGTCGTGGCCCTCCTCGTGGAGGAGGAGGAGTTCCGCCTCCAGGCCGCGTTCCCGGGCCGCGTGGACGATCTGCTCGGACTCGCTCGGCGGGACGTTGGTGTCGTGTTCGCCGTGCACCGCGAGCAGCGGTACGCGCAGGGCGTCGACGCGGCTCATCGGCGACAGCGACTGCAGCAGCGCCCGGTCCCGCTCGGGATGGCCGTACTTGTGGGCGGCCGAGTCCGCGAGCCACGGTTCGGTGCCGGCGAAGAAGGTCGCGAAGTCCGACATGCCGCAGACCGTGACGCCGGTACGGAAGAGCTCCGGGTGCCAGACGAGGGAGGCGAGCGTCAGGTACCCGCCGTACGAGTGCCCCATGACGGCCAGCCGCCGGGGATCGGCGAGCCCGGCCTCGATCACGTGGGCCGCGCAGGCGGCGACGTCCTCGATCGCGGCGAAGCGACCCGTACCGAGGTCCGCGTCGCGGAACGAGCGGCCCCAACCCGAGGAGCCCCGGACGTCGGGCGCGAAGACGTCGAGGCCCCGCCCCAGCAGCTCGTGGTAAAGCGGGTCGAAGACGGGCCGTTCCTGCTCCTCCGGGCCGCCGTGCAGGTGCAGTACGCAGGGAGCGGGGTCGCCGGGAGCGCGGCCGGGGGCCCGGTGGTACCAGCCGCCGAGGAGCAGTCCGTCGCGGGCAGTCGGGCGCAGCGGCGCCGGTCGGACCGGGGGCGGTCCCGGTGGGACGGTCTCCTGGTCACGGGCCGACCACGGCGTACGCCTCGGTGGCGCCGTACCCGGCACGTGCCACACCCCGGGCCTGCGCCGCGAGCCGGAAAGGGCCACCAGCATCCCGTCGGGCCCGGCGGGCGTGACGCGGGTGACCACCTCGTGGTCCAGCTCGACCACCCGCGACCCGAGCGGCGCCGCCCCGGCCGTACCGCTCGGCGCCGCTGTCCGGCCCGTACCGCTCACAGGCGCCGTACCGCCCGTACCGCTCAAGGGCGCCATCCCGCCCGCACCGCTCACGGGCCCCGTCGCGCTCGTCAGGTTCGCCGGCCCCGTCCCGCCCGCGACGAGCGGCATGGTCTCCAGTTCGCTCGTCCCCCGGACGTTCCACGACAGCACGGCCCGCCCGCCGCTCTCCACGACGGCGAGCAGTTCCAGGTCGCCGGAGGGGCGCTCGGCGACCGTGTGGAGGTCCGTCGGGCGCCCCGCCTCGTCCAGGCGCAGGGCGAGCAGCGCGGCGAACTCCCGTTCGTGATCGCTGCGCAGCCATACCGTACGGGCGTCCGCGGAGAAGCGGCCGATCCACGGGTCGCCGTCGGCGACGGGCAGCACGCACAGGGGTGTCCGGTCGGAGACGCGGACCACCACCGCCTCCCGCCGGCCGCGCGGACCGCGGCGCAGCAGGGCCAGGCCGCCGTCCTGGCTGAGGTCGCACACCCGGAGCGTCGCGGCCTCCCTCTCGTCGGCCAGCAGGACGGGAGCGGAGGTGCCGGCCGGATCGAGGAGGTAGGCGGCGAGCCGGTCGCGCACGGCGGAGCCGCCGTCCTCGGTGCCGTGCGCACCGGCGCCGAGGAGGGTGGCGGGTCCGTCGCGTCCCGTCCAGCCAGGGGGACGGCCGACCAGGGCGCGAAGGTCCGGCCCGTCGGCCACGGGCTCCGCGATCGTGACCGCCACGGCCGAGCCGTCCCGGGTCCAGCAGCCCAGGTACGCCGAGGATCCCGGGTCCGCTCCGGCCAGGATCCTGCGGTCCGAGCCGTCGGGGCGGACGCACAGCACCCGGGTGTGACCGCTGCCGCCGGGGGAGACGGTGTACGCGATCCAGCGGCCGTCCGGCGACCAGGACGCCTCGGTGACGTGGTCCGGGCCGCCGTCGAGCAGCCGGACCTCCTCGCCGTCCACCGGTCCGGTCCAGAGCTGGGGTACGCCTCCGCGGTCGCAGACGAAGGCCACGCGCTCACCGCCGGGGTCCACCGTCGGGTACCAGCAGGCGTGCGCCGCGAGCCCCCTGGGGCCGTCCGGGGACCCCGCGTCGGCCAGTGGCTGCGTCCAGGGAGCCCCGGAGGCTCCGTAAGGTCTCCCCGCGTCGGCCGACGGCTGCGTCCAGGGTGCCCCGGAGGCTCCGTAAGGGCTCTTCGCGGTCAGTCGATGCCGTGCGTCTGCAGCCATATCTCCAGCAACGCTACCTGCCACAGGGCGTTGGCCCCCCGGTTGGTGCGGTGGTCGTCGGGCGCCCGCAGGAGCGAGGCGACGTACTCGTCCCGGAAGATCCCCCGTCGGCGTGCGGCGGGGGCGTTCAGCGCCTCCCGGACGCGTCCCAGGACGGGGGCGGCCATGTGGCGGATGGCGGGCACCGGGAAGTAGCCCTTCGGCCGGTCGACGATCTCCCTGGGCAGCACCGTGCGTCCGGCGTCCTTGAGGACGCCCTTGCCGCCCTGGGCGAGCTTCAGCTCGGGCGGGCAGGCGGCGGCCAGCTCGACGAGCTCGTGGTCGAGGAACGGCACCCGGGCCTCCAGGCCCCAGTCCATGGTCATGTTGTCGACCCGCTTCACCGGGTCGTCGATCATCATGACGTGGGTCTCCGTGCGGAGCGCCGCGTCCAGGGCGGTCTCGGCACCGGGTTCGGCCATGTGCGTGTGGATGTACCGGCGGGACGGGTCGCCCTCGGCCAGCATGTGCGGCTGGAGGATCTTCGCCAGCTCGGAGTGCGGCCGGTCGGAGTACACGTCGGCGTACCGCTCGGGCTCGTCCTCGCGCGAGACCTCGGCGAGGGCCGGGTACCAGTGGTAGCCACCGAACACCTCGTCGGCCCCCTGGCCGCTCTGCACGACGCTGACCTCCTTGGAGACCAGCTCCGACAGGAGGTGGAAGGCGACGACGTCGTGACTGGTCATGGGCTCGCTCATGGCGGCGACGGCCCCGTCGAGCGCGGTGGACACCCGGTCCGACGGCACCAGCAACTGGTGGTGGTCGGTCTCGAAGTGCCGTGCGACCCGGTCGGAGTAGCGGAACTCGTCGCCCTCCTCGTCCGCCTCCGACTCGAACCCCACGCTGAACGTGGCCAGGTCCTGCTGTCCCTCCTCGGCGAGCAGGGCGACGATCAGGCTGGAGTCCAGACCACCTGACAGCAGCACGCCGACGGGGACGTCGGCCACCATCCGACGGCGCACGGCGGTGCGCAGCGCCCCGAGGACGGCGTCCCGCCACTCCTCCGCGTCCATGCCGGCGAAGGCGCTCCGCCGCGTGTAGGAGGGCTGCCAGTAGCGGTGGTCCTGCTGCCGGCCGTCCGGCTCGACGACCCTGACGGTCGCCGGCGGGAGCTTGCGCACGCCGGCGAGAACGGTGCGCGGGGCGGGCACCGTCGACTGCCAGCTCATGTAGTGGTGCACGGCGACCGGATCGAGCGAGGTGTCGACCTCGCCGCCCGCGAGGAGGGCCGGGAGCGTGGAGGCGAACCGCAGCCGACCCGGCCGCGCCGCCGTGTAGAGGGGCTTGATGCCCAGCCGGTCACGGGCGAGCACGAGGCGTCCGGTGGCGTGCTCGGCCACCGCCACGGCGAACATGCCGACGAGGTGCCGGACGAAGTCCGTGCCCCACTGCCGGTACGCCTTGAGGACCACCTCGGTGTCCGACGTGGTGGCGAAGCGATGGCCGAGGCCCCGCAGCTCCTCACGCAACTGCTTGTAGTTGTAGATGCAACCGTTGAAGACACAGGTCAGTCCCGTCTCCTCGTCGGTCATCGGCTGGGCCGCCCGCTCCGACAGATCGATGATCTTCAGACGCCGATGGCCGAGGGCGATGGCGCCCCGGTGCCACAGACCGCGACCGTCGGGCCCCCGGGCCGCGAGCCGGTCGGTCATCCGCTCCACGGCGGCCAGGTCGGGCCGCCCGCCGTCGAAACGGATCTCTCCGCTCAGGCCGCACACGCCGGACCTCCAGCGAGCGGAGTGGACGAGAGGGACGGGTGGGCCGGTTTTCGCATGGTCTGTATCTCCTTGATCGGCTGTTCGGGGTGGGGCGTCCGGCCCGCTCCGTCGCACGGTCCCGGGTGGTCCGGGACCGTCTTGAGCGGTGAGCGGATCCCGCGTCGTCTCGTCATCACGTTCTCCCGTCTCATGGGGTGTGTGCCGCCGCGCGGGCGTCACGTCGGGTACGGAGGTGCTCGCCGCGTCCACGGGCCCGGCCACCGCGGTCGGGCCGAAGCTCTCCGCCCCTGGTCTCGGCCAGGATGTCGTCGACACCCGCGAGGAGGTCCTCCCGCGCCGCCTTCCGGCGCAGGCGATGGGCGGCACTGCCACGGGCCAGGGCCGACTCCGCCAGGGCGCACACGGTCTCCCAGTCCCCGTACGCCTCAAGGGCCGGGCGGAACCGCCGCAGCATGCCGCGGACGACCACGGGGGCGGGCGCCGCGAGCCGCGTGGCGGGATCGACCAGGTCCCCTTCGAGGCCCGACCGGGCGGCCCGCCAGGTGGCCGCGCGCAGCCACTCGTGACGGCCGTCGCACCCGGCGCTCCCTTCGGCCCGGATCTTCTCGCAGGCTTCGGTCACGACCGCGCGGAAGAGGGCGGCGATGAGCACCACCGTCTCGACGCGAGGGCAGGCATCACAGATGCGCAGTTCCAAGGTCCTTATGTGCGCCGAGGGACGGACGTCGTAATAGATCATGCCGGGGTCGCTGATGACGCCCGAGTGGACCAGTTCGTCCAGGGACCGGTCGTACTCCTCCGCCCCGTCGAAGCACCCGGGCGGGCCCGAGGTGGGCCAGCGCTGCCAGACCATCGTGCGCCAGCTCGCGTAGCCGGTGTCGGCGCCGAGCCAGAAGGGGGAGCTCGCCGACAACGCCAGGAGCGGCGGCAGCCAGGGGCTGACGGCGCACATCGCGCGCACCGCGGTGTCCCGGTCGGGCACGTCCACGTGCACCTGCGCGCCGCAGATCAGCTGCTCGTCCGCGAGCAGCCGGTACTCGTCCGTCATGTGCAGGTAGCGGTCGTCGTCGGTCGGCGGCACGGTGCCGAGCCGGGTCAGCGGGGCGGTGCCGGCCGCCGCGATCGCCAGGCCCTGGGAGGACGCGGCACGGTCGAGCCGTGCGCGCGAGGCGGTCAGGTCGGCGCCGAGGCCCTCCAGGGTCTCGTGCACCCCGCTGTTGGACTCGACGACCGACTGTTGCAGCTCCCGTGTGTACCCGTCGGCGTGCCGTGCGAGCCTGCCGAGTACCGCGTCGGCGCGCGGGACGAGTTCCCCGCTCTCGACGTCGATCACGTGGAACTCTTCCTCGACCCCGATCCGGACGGTCACGGTGACTCCCCTCGACGGCTGGACATGGCCTCCGACCGGCCCCGTCGTGATCGAAGCCGTCGTTGTGCCCGTACGAATGCCCGCCTTGGTCACACGTATGCACGACCGCTCATGTGTGACATTTGTTGCACGTCTGAGCGGTTTGAGGGGCCGATCAGAAGGTCGTGCGGCCCGCGCCCACCGTCGGTGGGGGCGCGAGGCGGTCACCCGGTGGCAGGCCGAGGCCTTGCGCCCGACCAGGGACCGCCGCCGCGTGCCCCTGGTCGGGCGACCGCCCTCAGGAAGGGGGCGGCGCCGTGCGTCCGACCCGGGACCCCGCGTACGCGGGGACGCGGATCGCGGCAAGGCGCTCCCCGGGCCGGAAGTCCGGCAGGGAGTTCAGGTAGGGGTCGAACGCGTACCGGCCCGGCGAGGCCTCCCGCAGCAGGCGGAGGCGTGCCAGTGGCCACCAGCCCGCGGCCGTCCCCAGCCCCAGGTCGAACTCCAGGGGCCGCGAGCCCGGCGCGGCTCCCACCACGACGGGATCGGCCGGGACCCGCGCCGACCCCGGCACCGGGAACGCCGCCACCACGCCCCGCCCGTCGCCGACGACGTAGGACAGCAACGTGCTGTAGGGCCCGGCGGTGGCCGACGTCCGAGGCAGCGGCACGTGCCGGGTCACCCCTCCCCGCCCGCTGCTGGTGAGCAGCAGTTCCAACGCGCGGCCCGGCCCGTCGACGTCCTCGATCCGCAGCGCGAGCCCCAGGCCGTCGGGCAGGGGACGCGGGAGGCCCGCGGCCCGCGACCACCGCGCCGTCACCGCGTAGGTCCCGGGTCGGTCGAGCCACGGCACGCCCCAGCGGCGCTCGTGGTCCGGCACGACGAGACGCCCCTCCAGGACCACCCCGTGGGGGTGGAGCGCGGGTCGGGAGCCCCGGCGGCGGGCGAGGGCGCGGCCCGCGCGGAAGGCGACGTGTCCGAGCGCGTCCACGGGCTCAGATCCACGCGTGGTCGTCGGCTCCGGCCGACTCCTCGACGACGTCCGCGAGCCGTTTCAGCATGTCACGGTGGCGCAGCTGGATCAGCGCGTCGAGTGCGGCGTTGTGCAGGAGGCCGCCGATACCCCGCAGCGGGTGCTCGTCCACGATGACCAGGCTTTCCTCGCCCCAGGAGCGGACCTCGATCGCCACCCGAGCGGTCCCGACAGGGCCGCTGTCGACTTCCAGCTCCAGTTCCCGGGGCGCGTCCACCCGTCGTACGACCGTGGTCCCGGAAACCTGCCACGGCCCGATCCGGACGGTGTACTCCAGAGCCGAGTGCAGCTCGGGCCACGCGCCTCTGGCCTCGTGCGACTCGCTCGTACCCACCACCCAGTCCGCGTAGCGCGAAGCGTCGGCGAGCACGTGCCACACGTCGTGCGGTGCGGCGTGGATCAGTCGGTGTCGTACGGCCATTGCTTCTCCTGGGAGCTGATGGGCTGCTGAACCGGCGGTCCGGCGGGACGGGGGTGGTCGGCGGCCGTGCCACCGGGGCCGAGGAGCCCGGTCGGCGGCAGGGGGCCGCCGCCGTGAGCGGCGAGGACCTGCCGGGACCGGTAGGTGATGACCGGCGGCAGGAAGGACCGCACGGCGTGGGCGCCCCATAGCCACGGCGGGGCGTACACATGGGCGGACCGGCGTTCGACGCCTCGGACCATGGCGCGGACGAAGGGGGCGGTCGCGTGGGTGGCGGACGCCGGCCAGGGCATGTGGGTGCGCAGTATCCGGAAGGCGGCGGTCTCGTCGGCCGCCCGGATCATGGCGGTGTCGGCCCAGCTCAGATAGGCGATGCCGACGCCGACGTCCCGGTGCGCGACCTCGGCGCGCAGTGCGTGGGCGAACGCCTCCACACCGGATTTGGAGGCGCAGTACGCCGTGAGCAGCGGCGCGGGCGCGAGGGCCGCGAGCGAGGCGACCTGGAGGTAGTAGCCGTGGGTGCGCAGCAGATCGGGCAGGAAGGCACGCGCGGTCAGGGCGCTGCCGACGAGGTTGACGTCGACCACCCGTCGCCAGGCCTCCGGGTCGCACTCCAGGAGCGGCCCGCCGAGGGCGACGCCCGCGTTCGCGATGACGACGGAGGGAGGGCCCAGGGTGTCCCGTACGGCTTCGGCGGTGGTCGAGAGCGCGTCCGCGTCCGCCACGTCCACCGCCCAATGGGCCGCCGGGACGGGAAGATCCGCCGCCAGACGGCGGAGCCGCTCCTCCTCCAGACCGAGGAGGGCCATCCGCGCTCCGCGCTCCGCCAGGGCGTGCGCCAAGCCCTCACCGAGCCCCCGGGCGGCGCCCGTGACGACAGCGACGCGGCCCTCCAAGGGGCTCGGGTGCGTCACGTGTCCACGACGGGTCCTCATGGCGGGCCCCTGCCCGGCCCGGTCCTGCGTACACACGTGAGGGAGGACCGTTCCCGGCCGGAGGTGCGGGAGAGCGGGCCGCCGTGGTCCGCACCGCCCGGATCGCCCGGAGGACGTCCCGCGCCCGGCCGGGGGCCTCGGATCCGGCGGTACGTGATGCCCCGTAGGGCGCGGACACCTGTACGGCCCTGGTACATCGCTGGGCTCAGCCACCCGTACGGCTCTGGTATCCGCGCGGGGTCGCCGCCCCGTGCGGCCCTGTCGGCGGGGACACTCCCGGCGTCCCCGACGTCCCCAGCGGCGGCATCGGCCGCCCCCACGACGGGCTATCCGGCAGCCATGTCGGGCCCCGGCCGGAGCGTCTCGTCGAGGTGGTAGCCGAGGAGCCGCAGCCCACGGGCGATCGCGATGGCCTCGTTGCGGCGCTCGGTGACTTCGGCGGGTTCCTCGGTCATCCGCGCGGGGCCCGCGTCGGAGTCGGGGTCGGGCGGAGGAGGCGTGGCCGCGCTCACCGCGTCCCAGGCCTCGCGGGCGATGCGCTCCGCCGTCGCGTCGTCGATACGGCGCTCACCACCCGCCGGGCCGTCGGCGCCGCGCGGAAGCCGTTCCCCTTCCGGACGGTCGGCGCCGCGCGGAGGATGATGCTCCCCTTCCGGAGCCGCACGGCTCAGGTACGCCTCGATGGCGGAGCGAGCCGCGCGAACGTCGCCCGGCTCGACCGGGTCCCCTTCCGGTGCTGTCGTCATGGACGCACGGTACGTGCCGACGACCGGCACCGGGGCGCCGCCACGCAGCGCCCCGCGACCGACGCCGCGGTCGGTGGGCCGGGCGGCGTCCGAGGGGTGCCGGCCGAGGAGTTCGGCGAGGCCGCGGCGTGTGGCGGCGATGACGACGCGGTCCTCCGGGCGCAGCACGTAGCCGGGGTGGAGGTCCCACAGCAGCTGCGGCCGCTCGCCGGCGTGAGGTGCGGAGGCGAGGTCGGGGCGGCGGGCCGCGGGGGAGGCCGTGTCGAGGGCGAGGACGCGCCAGGCACCCGGGCGGAACGCCTCGGAGACGGTACGGCCCTCGAACCCGGGGTGGGCGGCGACGAGGAGCGCGGCGAAGAGCAGCACCTTGCGTTCGACGGGGATGGCGCCGAGGATCTGCCGACCCATCATCGCGCCGGCGAAGGCGGGGGCCGCCAGATGGGTGACGCTGCGGCTCCGCGTGAGGGCGTCCGGGTGGGCGGTGCGCAGGGTGCGGTAGACGGCGGTGGCGAAGTCGTCGTCGTAGAGGCGCAGGGCCACGCGCAGATCGGGCTTGACCGTACGGGCGTAGAGCGTGCCCTCCAGGTTGGTGGTGTCCGAGCTGGTGAGGGCGAGCAGGGCGTGCGCGCGATGGATCTTGGCGGCCTCCAGGACCCCGTCCTCGGTGACGTCACCGAGGACGACGGGCACGCCCAGGTCGCGGGCGAGCGTGATGCCACGGGCATCGGGGTCCTCCTCGACGCACACCACGGGGATGTCCAGTTCGCGCAGCCGGGCCAGCACGCGGGTGCCGATCTTGCCGAGTCCGAGGAGCACGACGTGACCGGACAGCCCGCGGGGCGGGCGCCGGAGCGCGCCGACGCCCCGGAAGGTCCCCAGGGCCTCCAGGGAGCCGGCGACGAGCAGCGGCAGCAGCGCCAGACCGACGAGACCGGACAGGAGTTGCAGGACCTGCCGCGAGGCGGGCTCGCCCACCGCCGGGTCACCGATGGAGAACAGGTCGAGAAGGGTGAGGTGGGCGGCGTGGACGAGGCCTTCGTCCGTCGTGAGCGACGCGGCTAGGGTCAGAAGCGGTACCGCCCCGGCGATCCCGGCCAGAGCCCAACGGAGGCGGCGCGAAAGGAGCTTGCCGAGGGGCGCCCCCCTGCGGGCGAGACGGCGCGCGGGCCTTGCGGGGCCCGCGTGCCGTACGGTCTCCAGCACGATCGTGCCCCGGCCCGCCGAGTCCCGCACGGACCGGTCGTCGGGCAGCAGATCGGGGCCTTGGGACCCGGCGGCGTCCGAGCCCTCCGAGCCGGCCGGGTCGACGGTGGTGGAGGACAGCAGCGCGAGGGTGCACAGCCCGGGGGCCGGCACCTCGCCCGGGCCGGGAGGCGTGCGCTCCACCGCGCGCAGGAGCAGTCCGTCGGCCTGTACGACCTTGCTGGTTCCCGCGACGGCGGTGGCGGCGAGCGCCGGAGCGGCGGTGTCCGCGTCCGAGAGGACCGTCGTCGAGGCGTCGAGCGCGGCCCGTTCGATGCCGGGCAGGGCGACGAGGACGGCCTGGTCGAGGAGTTCCTCCATGTACAGCCCGAGCTTGCGGTTGTACATCCGGACGACGAGCCGGATGCCCGGGCTGAGGCGACGCGCGGCGAGCGCGGCCCGCAGGTTGGTCTCGTCGTCCTCGTACAACAGGGCGAGCGCGGCGGCCCGGTCGACACCGGCGCGCAGGAGGGCCGCCTCCGTGGGGCGGTCCGAGAACAGCTCCTGGACGGACGGTGTGGCCCCGCCGCTCGTGCCGTCCGGCGCGGGGCCGGCGGGCCGCCGCGGCGACCCCGGCACGCCCACCGGGTCCGCCGCGCGGGACAGCGTCGCCGGCTGTCCCGCCACGGCCTCCTCGGTGTCCCCGTCCGGGACGACGAGGACGACCCGCTCGCGGTACACGTCCCGTAACTCCGCCGCCAGCCGGTGCGCGAGTCCGTCGTCTCCGCAGACCACCATGTGACCGGCCGGAACTCGACGGCTCCGCGGGTGGAGGCTCATGATTCCTCCGCTAGTCGGTGATCCGGACGGCTCCGTCGTCGGAAGCCACGGGTCGAACCGGACCGGGGACGGTCTTCTTCTGCGTGAGGCCCTGGAGGAGCTGGGCGAGGTCGACTCCGGTGGTGGAGGAGAGGAGTTCCATGCCCTGGGCCACGTTGTCGGCGACGGTGCGGGAGAGCTGGCTCGCCCCGTCGGTGGAGATGACGGTCATCTTGTCGATGGCGGAGAGCGGTTCGGACGCCTTGGCGACGACCTGCGGCAGGACCTCGACGAGCATCTGGAGGACGGCGGCGTCACCGTAGCGGGCGAAGGCGTCGGCCTTCTTCCGCATGGCCTCGGCCTCGGCGGAGCCCTTGGCGGCGATGGACGCGGCCTCCGCCTCGCCCTCGATGCGTACGGCGTCGGCGAGCGCGGCGCGGTGGGCCTTCTCGCCCTCGCCGGTGAGACGGGAGCGCTGGGCGTCGGCCTCGGCCTGCTTGACCAGGGCGATACGGCGGGCCTCCGCCTCCTGCTCGGCCTGGTAGCGGGCGGCGTCGGCGGGCTTGCGGACCTGGGTGTCGAGCTGACGGTCGGTCAGAGCGGCCTGGCGTTCGGCGACCTTCTCCTGCTCGGTGAGGATCTGCTGCTGGCGGTCGGCCTCGGCGAGCGGGCCGGCGGCGTTGGCCTGGGCGGCGGCCTCGTCGGTCTGGGCCTTGATCTCGGCCTGCTTCAGGTAGAGGGTCCGCTGCGCGATGGCGATCTCCTCCTCCGCCTTCAGCCGGGCCTGTTCGGCGGCGCGGCGGGCGACGGCCTCGGCGATGTCGGCCTCCTGCTTGGCGCGGGCGGCCTCGGGGCGGCCGAGGTCTTCGAGGTAGGAGCCCTCGGTGGTGATGTCCTGGATCTGGAAGGCGTCCAGGACCAGGCCCTGGCCGGACAGGCTCGCCTCGGCCTCTTCGGCGACCTGCCCGGCGAAGGCGGCGCGGTCACGGATGATGTCCTCGACCGACATCCGGCCGACGATCGACCGCAGCGCACCGGACAGTACTTCCTGGGTGAAGCCGACGATCCCGTCCTGCTGCATCAGGAACCGCTGCGCCGCGGCCCGGATGGAGTCCTCGGTGCCGCCGACCTTGACGATCGCGACACCCTCCAGGTTGGCCTTCACCCCGCGCAGGGTGACCGCGCCGCGGACGGCGACGGGGATGTGCCGGCTGGAGAGGTCGAGCGTGAACTTCTGCTGGACGAACGGGACGACGAACACGCCGCCGCCGACGACGACCTTCTGCCCGCTGTTGTCGGTGAACACCCGCCCGGTGGCGGGATCGGTGGCCTGCTTGCCCCGGCGGCCGGTGATGATGAACGCCTGGCTGGGCCCGGCGACCTTGTAGCGGGTGATGACGACGAGACCGAGCAGCACCACGAGGACGACGATGCCCACCACGGCGGTGAGGACAGGGCTCATGAAGAAACCCCCTTCGATCAGAATGGAAAAGACAGAACGTGACGCCCGGTCAGCGCTCGACCGGGCGGACGGCGACGGACGTCGGTGAGAGCACGGCCTCGACCCACACCTCGGTGCCGCGCGGGAGGGCAAAGCCGGCCTTCGCCGCGTACTTCACCGGCTGGCCCGCGAGATACAGCAGAACCTCGCCGTACCCGTCCACGGGGACCGCGGTCACCACGGAACCGCTCGTCCCGGTCAGGTCGTCGCCTCGCGGCGCGGGCGCGGACCCGTCCCGGAGCAGCGCCCGGCTGAACCGCCAGGTCCCCCACCCCACGGCGCCCCCCGCGACCACACCCGCACCGGCGGCGACCCCGGCCCCCGCGCCGGAGGTTCCGAGGACGATCGCCCCCGTGAACCCGAGGGCGGACACGAACCCGGCGATCACCGGCAACGACAGAAACCCGTCGAGGGCCCCGCCGATCGAGTCGAGGACCCCCTCCAGCACCCCGTCGAAGACCAGCGAGAGGACGAGCAGCACGAGACCCGCGATGCCGAGACCAAGAAACCAGCCCATGTACGCCACCCGCCCCGTGTCGCGCTTCCCCGTTGTCCATGGATGGTTCCACAGAGCCGCACGAGTGTTCACTGCCTGGTTCCGGCAATCTTTACGCGTTCTTGATGCCGCCCGCACGCGTCCGTGAACTCACCTGCGAGGGCAGGGTCGTCGCCCGTCCACGCGCTGGGCACGGCCGCGGAGAGCCTGTGACCCACGTCACCGCCCGCTCCCGTTAGGAAACGGGCGGCTGTCTCGCTCAAGACGCCGGAAGCAGGCGAACCGACGGGAGCATCACATGAAGCACCGCATCGTCGTCCTCGGCGCCGGGTATGCCGGGGCCTACGCGGCCGGGACCCTGGCGCGACGACTGACCCCCGCGGACGTCCGGATCACCGTGGTGAACGCGGTGCCGGACTTCGTGCAACGGCTGCGGCTGCACGAGTTCGCGGCCGGGCGGGAGATCGAGGCCCCGCAGCTCGCCGACGTCTTCGCGGGCACGGCGATACGGCTGCGCCTTGGCCGTGTCACCACCGTCGACCCCGAGCGCCGGGTCGTCGCCGTGACCGACGCCGACGGCACCGGGGAGCTCGGCTACGACACGCTTCTCTACGCGCTCGGCAGTCACGGCGCCACCCACGGAGTCCCCGGCGTGACCGAGCACGCCTTCGACGTCGGCTCCCGGCCTTCGGCGCTGCGGCTGCGCGAACGCCTGAGCAGCCTGAGCGAACGGGACGAAGGCGGGAACGTCCTGGTCGTCGGCGACGGGTTGACCGGCATCGAGACCGCCACTGAGATCGCCGAATCCCGCCCCGGCCTGTCGGTGACGCTGATCGCCCGCGGCGAGCTGGGCGCCCAGCTCACCGCCGGAGCCCGCGGCCACCTGCGCCAGGCCTGTGACCGGCTGGGCATCACCGTCCTGGAGCACGCCGGCGTCGAGGCCGTCGAAGCGACGCGGGTGCGGTGCGCCGACGGCACCGTCCTGGCGTCCGACGCGACCGTGTGGACGGCCGGGTTCGCGGTCAGCCCCCTGGCCGCCGCGAGCGGGATCGAGGTCACCGAGGACGGCCGGATCGTCGTCGACCGCACGATGCGGTCGGTGTCGCACCCGGACGTCTACGCCGCGGGCGACAGCGCCTACACCCTCGGCGACAACGGACGGCCGCTGCCGATGTCCTGCGCCTCGGCCGGCTACACCGGCAGGCAGGCCGTGGACACGATCGTGAGATGCCTGACCGGTCGCGAGGTCGCGACCACCAAGCTGGAGTACGTGGGCAACCACATCAGCCTCGGGCGGCGGGACGGGATCCTGCAGATGGTCGACGACGAAGGGCGGGCCAAGTCGTCGTACGCGGGCGGCCGGAAGGCCGCACGGATCAAGGCGGGCATCGTCTGGATGTCGCTGTGGGCCACCCGGCACCCCACCTTCGGCCTGCCCAGACGCAAGCACCGTCTGACGACCACGCAGCGGGATCTCTCGCTCCCTACAGCCAGTCCCGCCGCTTGAAAATCACGTACAGACTGACGCAGACCACGCCCATCAACCCGACGGCGAAGGGGTATCCGAAACCCCAGCTCAGCTCGGGCATGGAGTCGAAGTTCATGCCGTAGATCGTTCCCACCAGCGTGGGAGCGAAGAGGATGGCCGCCCACGAGGAGATCTTCTTGAAGTCCTCGCCCTCAGCGCGCTGACCTGCACGTATCGCAGTACGAGCCGTGCTGACCTGCGAATTTGCTCGTTTCCGGGGCTTTCATGGTGACGCCGATTTACGCGGTCGATTCTCCCCAGCCGCTCCCCAGAGCGGCTTCATTCTCCCCAGATTCTCCCCAGCCGCAGCTGTTCGTGGCGCCGCTTTTGCTGGTGAGGCGACCGGCATTGGGCGTGCGAGACGGCTACGTACCGTTGTGGGTCGACCGGCTCCCATCAGCTCGCCGCCCTGGCGCTCATGACGAGTAGACCTTGATGGTGTCGGTGATGAGGTGCCGGCTGCGCTCCGAGGGGAGGGCCAGGGCTCGTAGGTGGGCGTGTGTCGCGCTGTACTGCTGGACTTCGGACGGATTCTCCACGGGTGTCTGCAGAAGGGCGGGGATCATCATCGCGAGAGATCACCCGGCCGGCTGCCGACCCTCTGTTGCCCTCTGTGCGCTCGTGCCGCTTCCGCCGGTGCGTGTGAAGGTCCTGACAACCGCGACGCTGTGGGCCACAGGCCGGTCCCTGCTTCTCCCGTTGGCTACCCCGCAGCGCGACGTGCTGCCAGGTGGCTCGGCGGCTTCGACACGCGCGCCACTGCTCCGCCTTGAGCCGCACGCAGTACGACTCCTTCGTGCCCGGTGAGACCATTCCCGCAACCCCGACGGCGGGGGGTGGTACGGCTGGGCGCACTTGCACTCCCTGTAAGGTCACGGGGCGGCGGGGCGGCTCACCGTGTCGAACGCGTTGTCGACGTAAGAGGTCTGTCAATCCCGCTTCGGATCGTCGCCGCCTAGCACCACCGTTCCGGTGGTGTCCTTGCCGCGTGTGGCGAGGGAGAGGACCAGGTAGACGGCCATGCCGATGACGAGCCCGATGCTGTACCAGGCGAACATCGTGCCGTCTGCAGGGCCGTACAGCGTAGTGACTACGCCGCCGCCGATGGCGCCGATGACGGTGGCAAGGTCGGTGATGGCCGCCTTGTCGGTGGTGCGGGCGAGCGTCCGGTAGGTGATGTAGCCGACGGCGACACCGAAGAATGCGGCGCCGGTCAGGACCAGGCCGGTGGGGCTCTGGATGGTGGTTACCGCGATGATCATCGGTTCTCCTTCGAGGGTCACGGGGACGGCCTGAGGCGGAGATCGGCTGCGCAGTAGGGGGTGTAGGAGAACCCGAGGAGGTTTCCGCGCCGCAAGAGGCGCCACCGCATCAGGCGGACTGCTTCGCCGGCGGTGCTACCGGCGGCGAAGTCGGTGAGAAAGGATTCCATCGCGGAGGAGGCGACGTTTTGCTCGACCAGGGTCTCCGTCCCCACGACGCCGGAGGCGCCCGCCGCGACGAAGTTCGTGACGAAGCCGGCCATGGTCGACGCCGTGATCTCAGCGGTGTAGCAGGCGTTGAGGAGGACCAACGGACGGCGTCCAGCCCAATGGTCCTTCGGCCATTCGTCGCGTGCCCACACGGCGACGTCGTCACTGGTCAACTTCTGGTCCGCGAAGACAAGGGCATGAGTGCGCTCCGAGGGCCCCGTACGTTTGCAGTGACTGAGCAGGTAGACGACATCCATCGTGGACGGCGTCAGGGCGTCGAGGAATTCCGTGGCGTCGGTCAGGGGACTGTCTGGCGTGGAGGCGATGCCTGGGGCTTGTGAGCCCATTCGGCTCAGATGGGTCTTGAGTAGCTTGTCGTTCAGGTCGGCACCGATGCCGGTCACCATGGTCGGTTGGGCGGTCGAGTCCGTGACGATGTGGTCGAGGGAACGGCGCCCCGGGGGCGGTTCGGGGATCTCAAGGATGTGGGCCATCCCCCAGAATCCGTAGGGGCAGAGGAAAGCTCGTCGGGGACGCTCCGCCAAGGCCCGGTCGTGGTCCTCGCCATGAGGGCAGGAGGCAGGCGGCGGCCACTCTCCGGTCCCGCCCGGCCCATACTCGTCGACCGCGGGACATACCCGCACTCCCAACTCGGGGTGCTCCAAGGGCAGCTCGTAGAGGATCTGCCATGGGATGACGAAGGGCCGTTGAACCGTGCGAGCGATCTGTATGACAGCCGGCCTACCGCGTGCTCGAGCCTCGTGCTGCAGCATGGGCGCGAGCTCGCGGCTCTCTGAGGTGTTGAACAGTTGGTTGAAGAGGACGCGCCCGAGGTCGGCCACGCGGAGCAGGGAGTCCCCGTACTCCTTCCGCGGGACATCGACGTCCGGGTAGAGAGGCTGCCACCCGGTTTCCTCCCTGTGGAAATGCCGGGCGGTCAGCTGCTCTCGAACGTCCACCGCCGCGCTGTGCCACTGGGCCTTGTCCGCCCTGAACCCGAAAGATCCACCTGCACCGCCCGATCGACTGCGGGGGTACCCGACGCCGTTGACCGTCAGATGATCTTCCCCCTCGGTCACGCTGGCCGCCCGGTCGGTGAGATCGGGCAGGTCATCGAAGGAATACAGGAGTCGGTAGGTGACCCGCGCGATGGCACCAGGTCCTTCCACGACGGACAGTTCGACGCGTTGCACGTGCACGACGGCGACATTGACGTAGATCAGTACGTCGAATCGGAGCACACCGGGTGAGGATCGACGCGGCACCTCGAACTGCGCCAGTTCGTGGTGGGTTTCCGCGCAGAGTCGATGGTCCAGTGCTTCCCACTCGGTGGTGTCGGGCAACTGGTCGGACGTCGGGCAGGTGAATGCCGGACCGTCTTCCGGGAGGTACACGTGCCGGTGCTGGGTGGTCAGTGTCGAAGCGTTGAGGTGTTCGAGATACACGTCAAGGCGTCTCGCCCGACGCCCGAGGATCTCGTCGGGGAACGATGCGTCGCCGCCGAGCAGGCTGTCGGCCCGGCGTGGCCCGATCCCGACCCCGAGAAGATAGTCGGTGTCCGCCTCCAGCACGTCCCCAGGGGCGACCGTCGTACTGTCGCCGACACGCTGTACCACGGTGTTGACGTGACGTGCAGCCCGGGGGAGTTGGGGTTCTACTGCCGTATTGGGCACGACTGCTGTGGCCACGTCGTACAAGGGGTCGGCGGCCAGGGCAAGGACTCCAGGCGTCTGCCAACCGTCGACGATCGCTTGTGCCCACTGGGAATCGTCCGAGGCGGAGGCGGTGTGCCCCTCGATGACGACGACCTTCGGCTCGTAGTACGTGATCTGACGCCGCACGCGACCGATGTCGGCCGAATCGAAGTGCAGGTCAGGACGCACCCACACGACAGGCGGCCCTGGCGATTCGGGGCCGTCTGGCCGCCGCAGGCTGGTTTTCGTCGCGGTCACCACGACCCTTACACCAGAAGGCGATGACCGTCTCACGCCGAAGGCCGCGAGGACATCTTCTGCGGCACCGATCGCGATGAGGAACTGCCCTTGCCCGCTCAGGCTTGCAAGATGCCTCCGCGACACGTCGATGTCGAGGGACTCCTCGTCGGCCGAGGTCGGGATGATGCTGTCGCCGAGTTCCATCTCTGGCTTCCCGAGAGCAGGTCGGATCCCCGAGCACGAACAATTCTAGTCGTGGCTTGGCGAGCCGGCACTTGGTGGCCGAAGACGCCGGAGCGGCCAGGCGGCCTGTCAGCGTGTTGCCCAGGCGGCTGCGGCACGGACCGGGCAGCTCACGGCCGACAGTGGAGCGGGTGGTGGCGACGCTCAAGACGAAGGGCGCCGAAACATTGCTCTCGCACGCCCGCCCGGCCGGGGGGTGCCCCTATGTCTTTGGTCAAGGTGGTCGGGTCGGTGTCTGGTGGGTCTGGCAGTGTGGCTGTCGTGAGTGATGACGTGTCTGTTCGGGGGGCGGCTGGTGAGGCCATGCGTCCGTGCGACTTCTGTGGTCACCCGGTCGTGATCGACTCGATCGACGAACGTGACTGCCCGGTGTGTGGCGAGGGTGCTGAGGTTCAGCCCGAAGTAGCCGGCTGGGGTTCGTAGAAGGTTCCGTCGCGGAGCATCGCGAAGAGGACGTCGGCCCGGCGCCTGGCGAGGCAGAGCAGGGCTTGGGTGTGGTGTTTGCCTTGGGCGATCTTCTTGTCGTAGTAGGTGCGGGAGGCCGGGTCGGCCAGGGCGGCGAACGCGGAAAGGAAGAAGGCCCGTTTGAGCTGCTTGTTTCCTCTCCTGGACGGTTGTTCGCCGCGGATCGACGAGCCCGAGCTGCGGGTCGCCGGGGCCAGGCCGGCATAGGCGGCGAGGTGGGCGGCGGACGGGAAACTGGATCCGTCGCCGACGTCGATGAGGATCCGGGCTCCGGTCCTGACGCCGATCCCCGGCATGGACGTCAGGACCTTGGAAAGAGGGTGTGCCTCCAGCAGTTCCTCGATCCTCGCGGCCAGCAGTTTCCGCTGGTCAAGCACTGCCTGGAGCGAGCCGGCAAGACTGGGAACGATCAGCGCGGCTGCGTCCGTGCCCGGGACGACGACGGTCTGCTCGTCCAGCGCGGTGAAGATGTCCTCGACCAGCCGCTCGGCCATCCGCGGGGCCTTCGGACGTATCAGCGTCACCAGCCTGCGGCGTCCGGCCTTGCGGATCTGGGCCGGAGAGCCGAATTGGTCGAGGAGTTTGAGCACGGCCGGGTGCTGCACTCTCGGGCCCAAGACCCGCTCCAGCGACGGGTGGATCTGCGTGAGCAGGCCGCGAAGCCGGTTGCTGATCCTCGTTGCCTCGCCGGCCAGGTCGTCATCGAAGCCAACGATCATCTCCAGCTCGGCGATGGTCTCGTCTTCGAGGTCGACCGAGCGGAGCGTGTGCGGCATGACGCGGGCCGCGTCCGCGATGACGAACGCGTCGCGGGCGTCGGTCTTTGCTTCACCTGGGTAGAGGTCCGCGATCCGCCGCATCGTCAGTCCAGGCAGATAGGCGACCGGGCAACCCATATCCCGGGCCACCGCCAGCGGCAGGGCCCCGATCGAGGTCGGCTGGTCGACCACCACGAGCACCGTTCCGTGCTTGGCCTGCAGCTTACCGAAGACCTCGCGGAGCTTCGGTTCGCTGTTGGGCAGCCGCTTGTCGAACGCCTTCTTCCCGGCCGGGGTGACGGCGGTGGCGTGGTGTTCGCCCTTCCCGACGTCCAGGCCGAGGAAAGCTCCGATCTCACTGACGTCGATCACGCGCGTCCTCCGGTCGTACTCCAGCCCGGCCGTCCCATGGCACCGATCGCCACATCCACATTACGAAGAGCCTCCCGACCTGCGGAAAGGCCGGTGGTCATGCCCCTAATCAGCGGTCTGTCGATGCCTCCGGAGCTGGTGACACCACCCCCCAGGCCATGCGTTCGACAGGGGGAGAAAGTCATGCCAACTCCGGAGGCCGGGCGCCCCATTGCGGGGCCACGAAGAAGGTAATGGGGGGACTTGGAGAGCCGATTTCGACATCGCTCACGGCAGACAGGAATCTCCCGATCAGGACTGGAATGATGCGCAGGGGCATGTCAACCTACACACCCACTGCTCCAGTCCCGGCCAAGCTGCGGACTGAATTCCTGAGGAGGCTCCCCTGTCACCACCACGTCTCCAATCCCTCCGATACACGTCCCCTCTACTTTTTGCGCTGGGGGCGATGAACGCTGCAACGGCGTCGATGCAGGGCGACCTCGTAGGTATCTCGACCTCCCTGTGTCTCTGCGTATGCGCCGCCGGCCTCTTCGTCGAGGCCAAGGAGCAGCAGGCCCTGCACCTCGGGCAACGCATTCTGGCGAGGGTGGCCACCCACCCGGAGATAACGGCCGTCCAAACGGCACGCGCCGTCAGCTGCTCTACGCGTACGGCCGAGATCAGCCTCGAACGCCTGGCGGCCGAGGGCTTCGTGACCAGCCGCGAAGTTCACCCCGGGGTTCGGGAGTACAGCCTCCTTGGGTGAGGGCCTCCACGAGCGGGGCGCAATATAGGCGGTGATCCCCGGTTTCTGAAACCGGGGATCGTCCGGATCATCAATTCCGCTCGCGCATTGCTGTGCTTGGCGGTGGAGCTGCGTGAGCCGTGTGGAGATGAGGCGCTGTCTGAGCCGCTGGACGGTGACTCTCTGTCGCGACGTGTCCCAGTCACCTCAACGCGGGCCTGTTCGCCTGCGCCGATTGGAGCTTCATGGAAGCCCAGCAGCCGAGATCGTCCACCAGACCTCAAAGAGCCTTCCTTAATGTGCGTGATGCTGCAGCGTATCTCGGACTCTCTCCGCAGACGCTGTACGTGTGGCGGCACCGGTGGCAAGGGCCGCCGAGCTTCCGCATGGGAGTCAATGGGCGGGTGGCCTATCGACTCGACGCGCTCGATGCCTGGATACGAGAGCAGGAGCAGGCGGACTCCCGCTCGAATCTCGCCCTCAACCCCGTGGGCGCTACTCCGAAGCGCCGGGCGGGTTACGCGGCGATTGCCTGATGCCCCTAGGGCGACGAACCCGATCAGCAACCTGCAAGGAATTTCTTGGCTGGCTACATAGAAGACCGTTGGATCAAGAAGAAGAAAGACCCTGTCAGCGGTAAACGGGAGCGAACCGCCCGCTACGGGAAGGGCGCTCGGTACCGTGTCTCCGGAATCCCTGGCGTCCGAGACATGTCGTTCGAGACCCTGGAGGACGCGAAGGCGTGGCTGCGCCGCGCCGGCACCGACAGTGAACGGGGTGAGTTCGTCGATCCACGCGACGGATCCATCACTGTGTCCGACTACGTCAACCAGTTCTGGAAGAACGGTGTTCGGGGTGCGCCAGGCACGGTCAAGCGCGTCGATGAGCGCGTGCGCCTCCATATCCTTCCTCACCTCGGGGAGGTGGCGCTAAGGGATATCTCTGCAAGTGTCCTACGGGGCTACATTTCGGCTCTTGAAGGCGAATGCGCGGCCCGCTACGCCCGGCAGATCCTCACCTCCTTGTCGAACATCTTCGAGACGGCGATCGACGACAAGCGGCTCGTCCGAAACCCGATGCGCGCCAAGTCCGTGCGCTGGCCGAAGGTGCCGGAGGATCAGCGCGAGGCTTGGCCCCTGGAGACCGCGCAGCGGGTGCGTGACGTCATCAATCCGCGCTACCGGATCGCAGCGGTTGTTGCCCTCGGGTGCGGGCTTCGACAAGGGGAAGTCTTCGGTTTGTCGCCCAAGGATGTTGACTTCGAGCGCGGCATCATCCGCGTTCGTCGCCAGGTACAACTCCTCAGTGGGCGGCTGTACTTCACTCTGCCTAAGGGAGGGAAGACGCGTGTCGTCGACATGCCGCAATCGGTCGGGGCTGAGTTGGCCGCGTACTTCCTTCAGTACCCGGCTGTCGAGGTGGAACTACCGTGGGGCGGTCCAGAGGCTGATAGAGAGAAGCAGATCTTCCCTCTCGTCCTGACGACTACGTACGGGAACGCGGTCCGGGCCAACATCTTCAACGTGGAGGTCTGGAAGCCCGCTCTCGCGAAAGTCGGGGTCATCCCCATGAGAACGAAGGGGGAACGGTGGATGGCGTCGCGCAAGGACGGCTTCCATGTCCTGCGGCACACCTACGCCTCGATCATTCTCGAAGCCGACGAGTCCGTCGTTACTCTCGCCCGATGGCTTGGTCACTCCAGCCCGACCATCACCCTTGATCACTACGCCCACTTCATGCCCGAGGCGGGTGGCAAGGGACGCGCGGCCGTCGACGCGCTGCTCGGCTTGGTGCCCGAGTACATACCAGAGGACCTCGCCCTCACCTGAGGCAACGGGCGGCACAGCAGACGCTGTGCCGCCCGTTCTCGTTGTGCGGGCTGCGCGGGAACGGGCAGGCCGAGGATCGGCCCGTCCTGACTCTCCGTGACAGTTGCGGCGGCAGGGTGTGTAGCCGTCGGGACGTCAGGGGGCCTTTGAACCGCCGGCGGAGTCGGTGTGTGCTCGCTCCCCAGGGCCGCGCATTCTCCCCAGATTCCCCCCAGGGGCCCGAAACGGCTCCCCTTAAGTGTTCGCGTCTGCGAAGTTGATCAACATTCCAGGCTTGCGGCTAGAGCCAGTCCCGTCGCTTGAAGATGAAGTATAGGCTCGTGCACACCGCCGCCATCAGCAGGATCGCGAACGGGTAGCCGAACGCCCAGTCCAGCTCGGGCATCGCGTCGAAGTTCATGCCGTAGATGGTTCCCACGAGTGTGGGTGCAAACAAGATGGCCGCCCAGGAGGAGATCTTCTTGATCTCCTCGTTCTGCTCGAAGCCCGCCTCCGCCAACGCCCTCATCTCCGCGTTCTGCTGTTGTGTGACCAGGGTCGCGTTGACCGTGAGGATCTCCGTGAGGGCCTGGCGGAAGCCGTCGACGCGTTCGCTGGTGTGGGTGACGTGGTCGGCGACGTCGCGGAGGTAGCGCTGGAGTTCCTCGTCCGTGCCGTACTTGGCGAAACCGGCCATCAGGCCGTGGAGCATGCCTACCAGGGGGCGGGTCGCGCGTTGGAACTCGACCATTTCCCGCGACAGTTCGTAGATGCGGCGGGAGACCGCCGGGTCGCCGCCGAAGACCTCCGTCTCGATCTCGTCGATGTCGTTCTGCACGCCCTCCACCACCGGGGCGTAGCCGTCGACCACCGCGTCGAGGATCGCGTACAGGACCGCTTCCGGGCCGAGGGCGAGGAGTTCCGGGTCCTCCTCCATGCGGCGGCGGACCGCCGAGAGGTCCGGGGCGGCGCCGTGGCGGACCGTGATCAGGAAGTCCCGGCCCACGAAGACGTGCAGTTCGCCGAAGTCGACCTCCTCCTGGGCGTCCAGGTAGCGGGCGGCCCGCAGGACGACGAAGAGGGTGTCGCCGTACCGCTCCAGCTTGGGGCGCTGGTGGGCCTCCATCGCGTCCTCGACGGCCAGCTCGTGCAGATCGAACTCGGCGGCGAGGGAGTGGAGTTCGTCCTCGGTCGGGCCCTTGAGGCCGATCCACGCCATGCCGTCCGGGTGCTCGCGCAGCTGCCGGAAGGTCTCCGCGAGCGTCTCGGGGGAGGAGACCCGGTGGCCGTCCCGGTACAGGCCGGCCTGCACCACGCTCGGCCCGGCCGCGGGTGGTTCCGGGGAGGTGGCCGCGGGCGGCTCTGCCGGGGTGCGGCGCCACGCCGCGCGGGGGCGGCGGTCGGACATCTCGTACACCTCCTGGGGTCTCCGGGCAGGATATAGCGGACGAACGACCCGGGCGCGGCGGGTCGTGCCGGTCGGCGGCTGTCTGCTGCGGGGTCGCGCCCCCTCGCCCGGGCTCGGCTCGCCCCGGCTTCCGTGGCAGCCACCACGCTCCCTTGCGGACCGTACTTGTCCGCAAGCGCGAGTAGCGTTCCCGCCATGGCCCTCCAGACGAACCACCCCGTGCTCGGTCCTCGCGCCCTGAACCGTGCCACGCTCGCCCGGCAACTGCTCCTGAGCCCCGCTCAGACAGGTGTCGAGGAGGCCGTCGGCCACCTTCTGGGCCTCCAGGCGCAGAACACCAAGCCTCCCTACTACGCGCTCGCCGCCCGCCTCGACGGGTTCCGGCCCGAGCGGCTGTCCGCGCTGATGGAGTCCCGGGCCGTCGCCCGCATCGTGACCATGCGGTCCACCGTGCACACCCACACCGCGCGGGACGCGGGAGCCCTGCGGGCGCTCGTCCAGCCGGGGGCCATCGACCGCGAGCTCGCCGTCTTCGTCTCCCGTGGAGGGCTCGACGGCGTCGACCTCGACCGGCTCGCCGCCCTCGCCCGCGAACTCGTCGAGGAACGGCCCCGTACTCCGAAGGAGCTGCGCGAGGAACTCCTCAAGGAGTGGCCCGACGCCGACCCCCAGTCCCTCTCCGTCGCCGCCCGCTGCCTCCTGCCCCTGGTCCAGGTCACCCCGCGCGGGCTCTGGGGGCGCGGCGGCCAGGTCGCGCTCACCACCACCGGGACGTGGTTCCCGGACGGCGCCGACCAGGCCGCCGATCTCGACGAGACCGTGCTGCGCTACCTCGGCGCCTTCGGACCCGCCTCCGTCAAGGACATGCAGACGTGGTGCGGTCTGACCCGGCTGGGCGAGGCGTTCGAGCGGCTGCGTCCCCGGCTCCTCGTCTTCCGGTCCGAACGCGGCACCGAGCTCTTCGACCTGCCCGACGCCCCCCGTCCCGACGAGGACACCCCCGCCCCGCCCCGTTTCCTCCCCGAGTTCGACAACCTGCTCCTCTCGCACGCCGACCGCACCCGTGTCGTCCCGGCCGAGAACCGCTCCCGCACCTGGACGGGCAACCAGGCCCACCGGGTGTTCCCCGTCGACGGGTTCCTCGCCGGACTCTGGTTCCTGGACGAGACCAAGGAGCGCACCACGATGACGATCGAGCCGTTCGCGGCGCCCGGCCGAGCGGTTCGGACCGAGCTCGCCGCCGAGGCCGAGCGCACCCTGCGGATCATGGCCCCGGAGGGCGTCCCGTACGAGATCGTCTTCCGCGCCACCCCGGACGACTGACGGCGCCACCCCTCACCGCGGCGCCCCCTCCGCACCGTTCCCTTCGCCGATCCGCAGCAGCTCGCCGCGCGGCTCCACCGATCCGGCGTGCTCCCGCGCCGTTCGCTCCCTGCCGTCGGTCGGCTCGTTCACCCCCGAACGGGGGTAGTGAGACCAGGGTCACCGATCACACGATGTCCGGGACCTGTCCCGCAACGAGGAGGACGTATGACGGCTACGAGCGCGACCGGCGCGACGGAGGGGTTCAGGGCCGCCCGGGACTTCCTGCTCCAGCACCGCGAGGACTACGAGACGGCCTACGAGGGCTTCGCCTGGCCCCGGCCCGACCGGTTCAACTGGGCGCTCGACTGGTTCGACGTCATCGCGGAGGGAAACGACCGGACCGCGCTCCATCTCGTGGAGGAGGACGGCACCGAGACGAAGGTGTCCTTCGCCGAGATGTCCCGCCGCTCCGACCGGGTCGCGAACTGGTTGCGGGCCCGGGGCGTCCGCGCGGGGGACCGGATCATCGTGATGCTCGGCAACCAGGTCGAACTGTGGGAGACCGTGCTCGCCGCGATGAAGCTGCGGGCCGTCGTCATCCCCGCCACCCCGCTCCTCGGTCCCGCCGACCTGCGCGACCGCGTCGACCGGGGCCGCGCCCGGCATGTGATCGCGCGCGCCGAGGACACCGTCAAGTTCGACGACGTCCCCGGCGGTTACACCCGGATCGCCGTCGGAGGCGACGGGGTGGACTGGCTGGCGTACGAGCACGCCGCCGACGAGTCCGAGGTGTTCACGCCCGACGGGGCCACCCTCGCCGACGACACCCTGATGCTGTACTTCACCTCCGGTACGACCGCCCGGCCCAAACTGGTCGAGCACACCCACACCTCGTACCCGGTCGGGCACCTCTCGACGATGTACTGGATCGGCCTCAAGCCCGGGGACGTGCACCTCAACATCTCCTCGCCGGGCTGGGCCAAGCACGCGTGGTCCAACCTCTTCGCCCCGTGGAACGCCGAGGCGACCGTCTTCATCCATGACTACACCCGCTTCGACCCGGCGCGACTGATGGACGAGATGGAGCGCCACGGCGTCACCAGCTTCTGCGCCCCGCCGACCGTCTGGCGGATGCTGATCCAGGCCGACCTGAGCCGTCTGACGACCCCGCCGCGCGAGGTCGTCGCCGCGGGCGAACCCCTCAACCCCGAGGTCATCGAGGCAGTGCGGCGCGCCTGGGGCGTGACCGTACGAGACGGTTTCGGCCAGACCGAGACCGCCGTCCAGGTTTCCAACAGCCCAGGTCAGCGGCTCAAGGAGGGGTCCATGGGGCGCCCGAGTCCCGGCTTCCGTGTCACCCTCGTCGACCCGGTGAGCGGCCGGCCGGACGTGGCGGAGGGCGAGATCTGCCTCGACCTGTCCACCCACCCGGTGGGCCTGATGGCCGGCTATCACGGCGACCCGGAGAAGACGGCGGAGGCGATGGCCGGCGGCTACTACCGCACCGGCGACATCGGCTCCCGGGACGCGGACGGATACATCACGTACATCGGGCGCGCCGACGACGTCTTCAAGGCCTCCGACTACAAGATCAGCCCCTTCGAGCTGGAGAGCGCCCTCCTGGAGCACGAGGCCGTCGCCGAGGCGGCCGTCGTCCCCGCCCCCGACCCGCTGCGCCTCGCCGTCCCCAAGGCGTACGTCGTCCTCGCCGCGGGCTGGGAGCCGGGCGAGAAGACGGCGCAGACCCTCTTCGCGCACTCGCGCGCGGTCCTCGCCCCGTACAAGCGGGTCCGGCGCATCGAGTTCGCCGAACTGCCCAAGACCGTCTCGGGCAAGATCCGGCGGGTGGAACTGCGCCGGCTCACGGCGGAAGGCGGCGGCAAGGAGTACGTGGAGGGAGAGCGCGGATGACCCTGTCCTACGCCCACGGGGCGTCCACCACCCCGCTCCTCGGCGACACCATCGGCGCCGACCTCGACCGGGCCGTCGCCGCCTGGCCCGAACGGGAGGCGCTCGTCGACGTCCCCACCGGCCGCCGCTGGACGTACGCCCGGTTCGGCGCCGACGTCGACCGGCTCGCCGGGGCCCTGCTCGGCAGCGGCGTCCGCAAGGGCGACCGGGTCGGCATCTGGGCGGTGAACCGCGCCGAGTGGGTCCTCGTCCAGTACGCCACCGCCCGCGTCGGCGCGGTCATGGTCACCATCAACCCGGCCTACCGCGCCCACGAGTTGGCGTACGTCCTCCATCAGGCGGGGGTCACACTGCTCTTCGCCTCGCTCACCCACAGGACGAGCGACTACCGGGCGATGGTCGAGGAAGTGCGCGCGGACTGCCCGGAGTTGCGCGAGGCGGTGTACTTCGGGGACCCGGGATGGGACGAGTTCCTCACCCGTACGCCCGGAGGACTGCGCCCGGAACCGCTCTCCTGCGACGAGCCCGTCAACATCCAGTACACCTCGGGGACGACGGGCTTCCCCAAGGGAGCCACCCTCTCCCACCACAACATCCTCAACAACGGTTACTTCGTCGGCGAGATGATCGGCTACACCGAACACGACCGCATCTGCGTCCCGGTGCCGTTCTACCACTGCTTCGGCATGGTGATGGCGAACCTGGCCGCCACCTCGCACGGCGCCTGCATCGTGATCCCCGCACCCTCCTTCGACCCGTCGGCCACGCTCCGGGCGGCGCAGGAGGAGCGCTGCACGTCGCTCTACGGCGTCCCGACGATGTTCATCGCCGAGCTGAACCTCCCCGACTTCGCCGCGTACGACCTCTCCACTCTGCGCACC
Organism: Streptomyces sp. NPDC058671; assembly: GCF_042716475.1. NCBI lineage: Bacteria > Bacillati > Actinomycetota > Actinomycetes > Kitasatosporales > Streptomycetaceae > Streptomyces > Streptomyces sp. NPDC058671. The sequence continues at coordinate 238,684 of NZ_JBHXSA010000002.1, forward strand.
GGCATCATGGCCGGTTCGCCGTGCCCGGTGGAGGTCATGAAGAGGGTCGTCGCCGAGATGCACATGGCGGAGGTGTCGATCTGTTACGGCATGACCGAGACCTCGCCGGTCTCCACCCAGACCCGCCGCGACGACGACCTGGAGCGCCGCACGGGCACGGTCGGCCGGGTCCTGCCGCACATCGAGGTGAAGATCACCGACCCCGCGAGCGGCCTCACCGTGGAACGCGGCACGGCGGGCGAACTGTGCACCCGCGGCTACAGCGTGATGCTCGGCTACTGGGACGAACCCGAGAAGACCGCGGAGGTCGTCGACGGCGGCCGCTGGATGCACACCGGTGACCTGGCGGTGATGCGCGACGACGGCTACGTGCAGATCGTCGGCCGCATCAAGGACATGATCATCCGTGGCGGCGAGAACGTGTACCCGAGGGAGATCGAGGAGTTCCTCCACGGACACCCGAAGATCGCCGACGTCCAGGTCGTCGGCGTCCCCGACGCCCGGTACGGCGAGGAGATCATGGCCTGCGTCATCCCCCGCGACCCGGCCGACGCGCCCACCCTGGACGACGTCACGGCCTTCTGCCGCGACCGGCTCGCCCACTACAAGATCCCGCGCAGGCTGGAGATCCTCACCGAGTTCCCGATGACGGTGAGCGGGAAGGTACGGAAGGTGGAACTGCGGCAGCGGTACGGGAGTTCCTGAGGCACGCCCTCCGGATCACGCCGGGCGCCGCACCTCCCGGCACGAGCGGAGTCAGGCCGGGCGGCGCACCTTGGCGGCAGGCCGGGCTCCGCACCTTCCGGCGCATGCGGAGTCAGGCCGCGCGTCGCACCTCCCGGCGCATGCAGACGCGCGGCCATGCCGACAGGCCGTGGGACGCCTCCGCGCGGCTGATGGCACGCAGCCCCTCCGTCAGCGCCGGGTCGGACTCCGCGAGCGAGCGGAAACCGAGCCGTGTGTAGTACGGCGCGTTCCACGGCACCTCGGTGAACGTCGTCAAGGTCAGCGCCGCCAGGCCCCGCGCCCCGGCGGTGGCCGCCAGATGCTCGATCAGCCCCCGGCCCACGCCCCGGCGCGCGACGGCCGGATGCACCGACACCTGCTCGATGTGCGCCGAGCCGTCGACCGTGTCGGCGAGCAGATACCCGACCGGTCGGTCGGCGGCGTCCACCGCCACCCACGCCCGGCCCGCGTGACGGTACGCCTCCAGGACGTCCAGCGGCAGGGGGTCGTCGTCGGCGATCGCCGCCATGCCGAGCATGCGGAACGGCTCGCCCGCCGCCCGTTCGATGTCCTGGAGCAGCGGGAGTTCGGCCGAAGCGGCCGCTCTGATGCGCATACGGCAGTATGGCGCGGCCTCACCCCGGACGCTCGCCCCCGGCCGGTCCGCGATCCGTCGGCGGCCGGTTCCGTTCCGCCTCCCAGGGGCGGTCGAGCAGCCCGCCCTCCGACGAGAAACGCGGCAGGAACAGGGAGAGCGCCGGATCGCCGTACAGCGCCACGTACAGCTGGACCAGCCCTCCGTCCGTCACCTCGCGTCGATGCGCCGGCAGCGGGTACCGCGCCCGCAGCTCGGCCAGGAGCAGCCGCGCCGCCCGGGTGGCGGGCGGAAGCCGCAGCAGCACCACCGCCACGAGCGCCGGCAGCGCCCCCGCCGCGAGCACCGCGGCCTGAACCGTGTTCGACGGCCCCGTCGCGTACGCCCCCACCCCCACCGTCAGCGGTACGCAGCCGAGCAGCGCCCCCGCCGCGCCTCGCCGCGCGGGCGACCGCAGGAGACCCGTCGCGCGCAGCTCGCCGTGCAGCGCGTCCACCGCCCGCCGCGCCTCGGGCCGCAGTGCGAGGTCCCGCAGCGCGAAAGCCCGGTGCAGTGCCCGGTGCACCCCCAGCTGTACGGGGTCCCTGGTGCGGCCCGGCCCGCCGTTGGCCCGAATCGTATGTTTACGGCCCGCCGCGACCGCTCCGCGCTGGTGCAGCGCCACCAGCGCCACCGTGACGGCGGCCCGCCGCCCGCCCCGTAGCAACGCCAGGGCCTGCGGCGGCGGCACGTCGTCCGTGCGCGGCGCTCCGCTTTCCCGGCTGCGGCTTCGCAGCAACACGACGGCGAACACCAGCTGCCCGCAGGCCGCTCCGATGAACCACCACATTCCCGTCGGCATGACGCCCACCCCCGAGGGTGTTGTGCCCGGCAGGGCGTGATCGTCACGCGTGAATGGCCGGATCCGAATGCCGAAGTGCCGGGGCGGGGCCCGTGGACGCCCCTCGCTCAGGCACCCGCGGCCAGATCGTCCGCGGCCGTGTTCACCGGCTGCGGGGTGCCGGTCAGGTCGAGGACGAAGAGCGGGAGACCTACCTCGGCGGCGCGGGCGCGGGCCTCCGGCGTGTAGCCCGCGAGCGAGAAGAACACGCTCACGGCGGAGGCGCTCAGCCCGTTGAGCCACAGGCACTCGACGGCCCGCAGCCCGGTGGGCCGGGTGCTCGGGTCGACCTGCGCGACGAGCCCCGGCGCCCGCAGGTCCACCCCGGACGAGGGGCGCTCCTCCGGCTGGACGACATCACGGAACCCCAGCCAGCCAGCGCAGATACCCGGCGGCCGCGGCGACGGCGTCCCGCGCGGTCCGGATCGTCACGGGCCGGAACGTCCCCCGCGCCGGTACCGGGCGCGGGGCGGTGGGCGGCAGGGGAGTGCGCGTGGGATACCGCTCCGCGAACGTACGGGGCCCCACGGGCCGGGGCGGCTCGGGACGCCGCCGGTGAGCGGAGGGACCGGGGGCGCCGGGGCCGGGGAAGGGGGTGCGGGGCGAGGGGGTTCCAGGCCGGCCGGTGCCGTGCCCGGAGGTTCCGCGCCCGCCGGCGCCAGGCTCGTCGGTGCCGTGCCCCAGGGCGCCGGGCCCGCTTGGGCCGTGCTCGGAGGAGCGGGGCCCGCTTGGGTTGTGCTCGGTGGTGCCGTGCCCGCCGGTGTCTGGCCCAGGGGTGCCGCGTCCGCCGGTGCCGGGTTCATGGACGCCGGGTCCGGGGGTACCGCGTCCGCCGGTGCCCGGTCCAGGGGTGCCGGACCCGGCGCCGACAGGCCCGGACGCTCCCGGTCGGGCTCCCGCGCCGCCTGTGCCGATACCGGTGTCGGCGCCGGGTGAGGCGCCGCCGTGCCCGCCGGCCCCGCGTCCCCCGGCAGGACGCGTACGGAACCACTCCGAGCCGGGCTCGGCCGCGTGCGCCGGTGCCGTACCGGCGGCGCCGTCCGTCCCGCTGCCGCCGGGCCGACCGGGGGAGGAGGGCCCCGACGAACCCCGGGGCGCGGGCCCCGCAGCCGTACCGGGCCGCCCGATGCCATGGCCGTCCGGACCCGTACCGCCCACGGAGCCGTAGCGGTCCGGTGCCGTACCGCCCACCCCGGATCCGTCAGGCCCCTGCGCCATACCGCCCACCCCGGATGCCCCGCTCCCGGGACCCGTACCGCCCACCCCGGATCCCCCACTGCTCGCAGGAGCATCCCCTACCCCCGACCCCCCGCTCCCCGGAGCCGTCCCGGACGTGCCCGCCCCGTCCGACGCCCGCGTTCCCGGGTCCACCGGCCGTACCGGTATCCGCAGCACCGTTCCGCAGGCGCAGCCCAGTTCCGGGTGGGGCCAGTCGTCCTCGCGGCCGCAGGCCTCGCAACGGACGGTGACCCACTCGTCCGTCCAGTTCCGGTGCGTGATCGGTTCCGCCGTCGCGTCCGCCCGCACGGGCGGCGCCACCGGGCTCCCGCACGCGCAGGGGAAGACGGGTGCCGCGTACGCCTGCGTGCGCCGGCATTCCGGGCAGCGCACCGGTATCGAATCGCCCACGGTCAACCCCCTTGTCGTTCCGTCCCATCGTCCACCCACCGGCCGCCCCGAGGGAGGGTGTTCGGCCACTTCCGTGATCCCGCTGTGCGGACTTCTCTTGACGGCTCTCCGGAGCCCGACCTACATTGCTTCCGTATAGCAGAACAGTATTTCCGCATTACGGAAACAAGCTGACCGGGCTCCCCGAGCCGACCGGTGGGCTTGGATCCGCCCGGCCGAAGCAGGAGCACTCCCATGCCTCGTATGACCGCCGCCGCAGCGGCCGTTGAGATCCTCAAGCGCGAAGGCGTCACCCAGGCGTTCGGCGTCCCCGGCGCGGCGATCAACCCCTTCTACCGCGAGCTCAAGAACGTGGGCGGCGTCAACCACACGCTCGCCCGTCACGTCGAGGGCGCGTCCCACATGGCCGAGGGCTACACCCGCGCCAAGGCCGGCAACATCGGCGTCTGCATCGGCACCTCGGGTCCCGCGGGCACCGACATGATCACCGGCCTGTACTCGGCGATCGCGGACTCCATCCCGATCCTCTGCATCACCGGCCAGGCCCCGGTCTCGAAGCTCCACAAGGAGGACTTCCAGGCCGTCGACATCGCGACCATCGCCAAGCCGGTCACGAAGGCCGCCACGACCGTCCTGGAGGCCGCGCAGGTCCCCGGCGTCTTCCAGCAGGCCTTCCACCTCATGCGGTCCGGCCGGCCCGGCCCGGTCCTCATCGACCTGCCGATCGACGTCCAGCTGACGGAGATCGAGTTCGACCCGGAGACCTACGAGCCACTGCCGGTCTACAAGCCGCGGGCCACCCGCGCCCAGGCCGCGAAGGCGCTGAGCTTCCTCCTGGAGTCCGAGCGCCCGCTGATCGTCGCCGGCGGTGGCATCGTCAACGCCGACGCCACCGACCTCCTCGTCGAGTTCGCCGAGCTGACCGGCATCCCGGTGATCTCCACCCTCATGGGCTGGGGCACCATCCCGGACGACCACGAGCTGGCCGCCGGCATGGTCGGCGTCCAGACCGCGCACCGCTACGGCAACGCGACCTTCCTGGAGTCGGACTTCGTCCTCGGCATCGGCAACCGCTGGGCCAACCGTCACACCGGTTACAACCTGGACGCCTACACCAAGGGCCGGAAGTTCGTCCACGTCGACGTCGAGCCCACGCAGCTCGGCAAGATCTTCGCCCCCGACTACGGCATCGCCTCCGACGCCAAGGCCGCGCTCGAACTCTTCATCGAGATCGCCAGGGAGCTGAAGGCCGCCGGCACGCTGCCCGACTTCTCCGCCTGGGCCGCCTCCGCCCAGGACCGCAAGGCCACCCTCCAGCGCCGCACGCACTTCGAGAACATCCCCATGAAGCCGCAGCGCGTCTACGAGGAGATGAACAAGGCCTTCGGCCCGGACACGCGGTACGTCACGACGATCGGTCTCTCCCAGATCGCCGCCGCGCAGTTCCTGCACGTCTACAGGCCGCGCCACTGGATCAACTGCGGCCAGGCCGGCCCGCTCGGCTGGACCATCCCGGCCGCGATCGGCGTCGCCACCGCCGACCCGGAGACCCCGGTCGTCGCGCTCTCCGGCGACTACGACTTCCAGTTCATGATCGAGGAGCTGGCGGTCGCCGCCCAGCACAAGGTCCCCTACGTCCACGTCCTCGTGAACAACGCCTACTTGGGGCTCATCCGGCAGGCGCAGGGCGGCCTGGGCATCAACTTCGAGGTCAATCTCGAGTTCGAGAACATCAACACCCCGGAGATCGGCGTCTACGGCGTCGACCACGTCAAGGTCGCCGAGGGCCTGGGCGTCAAGGCGATCCGCGTGACCGACCCGGAGAAGCTGGGAGAGGCCCTGGAGCAGGCCAAGAAGCTGGCCGTCGAGCACCAGGTCCCGGTCGTCGTCGAGGCCATCCTGGAGCGCATCACCAACATCGCCATGAGCAAGACGGTCGACATGAGCGACGTCACGGAGTTCGAGGAGCTGGCCACCGAGCCGGGCCACGCGCCGACCGCGATCAAGGCCCTCCAGGTCTGATCCAGACCCTGGACGTCTGATCACGCAGCACGTCCGATCCGAGAGCACGTCCGACCCGGGAGCACGTCCGATCACGCGGGACGTCCGATCGCGCAGGACGTCCGATCGCGGAGCCGTGACACGGCCCCCGCCCCGATGAGCACCGGGGCGGGGGCCGCCCCGCGTTCACACGCCGCCGGGCCGCGAGCGGCCCCGCGCCCGTACCGGCGCCGCGCACGCCGCCGTCCACTCGGACAGGACCGACCTCCCCGCCCCGCCCCAGCCGCACCGGGCCGGTGTCTTCGCCGCCCGCAGCGGCTCCGGTACGGATCCGCCGACCGTGGCCACCAACTGCGCCTTCGCGTCGGCCGGTCCGGCCGCGCGGACCGCCTCGCCCTCCAGGGGGTGGGCGCCGCGCTGGCCGGCACGCTCCCCCCCGTACACGTCGCCGCGCACGGGGATGGTGCTGCTGGTCCTCGCCTCGCCCACCGTGACCCTGGAGCCGGAGCGGGCCGACCGGGGGCCTACCGGGGTGCCGTCGAGCGGTGCACGACCGTGTCCTCGCACGGGCCGTCGGCGAACAGCTTGAGCGCCTCCATCTCGTCCTTGTCGACCGTCAGGCCCCAGCGCAGCTTGGTGCCCACCCACTCGCCGACGTAACGGCAGTACCGGGCGTTCTCCGCGGGCACCCATTCGGCGGGGTCGCGCCCGGCCTTGTCCTTCTGGCTGCGGGCGGTGACGGCGACGAGGGTCGCGGCCGCCCCCTGGTCGTTGGCGTACTTCTCGCGCCGGGCGGCCGTCCAGCCGGACGCCCCCGACTGCCAGGCCTCTTCGAGCGCGACGAGGTGGTCGACGCGGAGGAGGGCGGGGTCGGTGACGTTCTGTCCGTCGTAGTACGAGGTCCACATCCCCCCGGTGAGGGCGCAGCCGGCGCCGGTCTTCGGGGCGTCGACGGCTTCGGCGACGAGCACCTCGGCGCGCGTGTCACAGCCGTCGGCGGGGTCGAGACCCTGGTTCCAGTGGCGGAACGCCGTCTCCTTGTATCCGGCCGGGTTCTCGGCGTCCTCGGTGAGCGCGGCGAGCGCGTCGGGGAAGAGGACGACGCCTGCGGAGAGGGCGGGGGAGGGGACGGCGAGGGGGGACAGGACGAGGGCGAGGGCGGCGAGCCCGCGCAACAGCTTCTTGATCATGTCCTGGTGGATAGCGCCGGTCACGGGGCGCACGGGAGCGGAATCGCGGTGCGCTCGCCCGACCGGGTGGGGATCTTCACCGCAGAAGCGATGCGCTGGGGCCGGTACGGACCGGGCGGGTGGAAGAGCACAGAAGAGCGCGGAACCAGGGACCGTAAACCTGGTTCCGCGCTCTTCCGTCTGTGACCGCCCGACGGCACGAGGCTGGCGCGACAGGACGTTCGCGCCGCCGGGCGGAGTCTTGAGGGCCTCGTCGAGGAAGACCCTGGGGGGCGTTGGGACCGCGGCGGTGCCGACGGGCGGAGCGGCCTTCCTTCTTTCAGGTCAAGAAGGAGGGCTGCCGCCCTTACCACCGCACTGGCTCGGCGCCGCCGCGGTCCTCACGCTTGTCCGGATCGCCGGCCACCCCTCATCCGGGTCGGTGATCCGGACCACGTACAGCACTGACCTCCCGTCAGATGCCGTACGCAGTCTGGGTGATGCTGGTCCGTCAGTCCTCGCGCAGCGCGCGGACGGCCTCCTCGACGCGCTTGCCGTACTCCGGGTCGGCGGCGGCGAAGTGCGCGAGGTTCTTCTCGATGACGTCCTCGCGGGACACCTGGGACAGGCCGCCGGCGATGTTGGCGACCAGGCGGTTCTTCTCGTCCTCGGACATCAGGCGGTAGAGCTCACCGGCCTGGAAGAAGTCGTCGTCCTTGGTGTGCTGCGGCGCCTCGTGGGTGCCGGTCCAGCCGTGGATCGCGAGCGGGGCGGACAGCGCCGCGTCGGTCTGGGCCGGGCCGTGGTACGAGTTGGGCTCGTAGTTCTTGTCGTGGCGCGAGCCCTGGCGGGTGGCCATGACGCCGTCCCGGCCGTAGTTCTCCGCGACGGTCGCCTTGGGGGCGTTCACCGGCAGCTGGGTGTGGTTGACACCGAGGCGGTAGCGGTGGGCGTCCGCGTAGGCGAAGAGGCGGCCCTGGAGCATCTTGTCCGGCGAAGGCCCGATGCCCGGGACGAAGTTGTTCGGGGAGAACGCTGCCTGCTCGACCTCGGCGAAGACGTTGTCCGGGTTGCGGTCCAGTACCAGCCGGCCCACGCGCTGCAGCGGGTAGTCCGCGTGCGGCCACACCTTGGTGAGGTCGAAGGGGTTGAAGCGGTAGTCCACCGCCTCGGCGGCGGGCATCACCTGGACGTACAGGGTCCAGGAGGGGTTCACGCCGCGCTCGATCGCCTGGAGCAGGTCGGTCTGGTGCGAGTTGGCGTCCTTGCCGACGAGCTCGGCGGCCTGGTCGGCGGAGAGGCTGCGGATGCCCTGGTTCGTCTTGAAGTGGTACTTGACGAAGAAGGCCTCGCCCGCCTCGTTGGTCCACTGATAGGTGTGGGAGCCGTAGCCGTTCATGTGGCGGTACGAGGCCGGGATGCCGCGGTCGCCCATGAGCCAGGTGATCTGGTGGGTGGCCTCGGGGGAGTGCGCCCAGAAGTCCCAGACGTTGTCGGGCTCCTGCTTGCCCGTGAACGGGTCGCGCTTCTGCGAGTGGATGAAGTCGGGGAACTTGATCGGGTCCTTGATGAAGAACACCGGGGTGTTGTTGCCGACGAGGTCGTAGTTGCCCTCTTCGGTGTAGAACTTCAGGGCGAAGCCGCGCGGGTCGCGGACCGCGTCCGCGCCGCCGAGCGAGTCGGCCACGGTGGAGAAGCGGATGAACGTGTCCGTCTTCTTGCCGACCTGGGAGAGGAACGAGGCCTTCGTGAAGCCGGTGACGTCGTCGGTCACCTCGAAGTAGCCGTACGCGCCGGAGCCCCGGGCGTGCACCACGCGCTCCGGGATCCGCTCACGGTTGAAGCGCGCGAGCTTCTCCAGGAGGTGCTGGTCCTGGAGCAGGAGAGGGCCACCGACGCCGGCGGTGGCGGAGTTCTGGTTGTCGGCGACGGGGGCGCCGGACTCGGTCGTAAGCACGCGCTTCGACATCGTGACCTTCCGTACGGGAGCTCTGCAGACGGTGCGAGGAGCGTAAATTCGGCTCGAACATAACGTCAACAGTTTGTTGAAAAGGAAGTGTGGTGTTCCGGTCGGCGGCGGCGCCTGGGCGCGACAGGACAGTTGTCAGCGCCGCCGCCGACCGGAGATCTGGGGCCCCTTCGTACCGGGGCGGTGGATCAGACCTGCTGGCCGGAGAGGCGCTCGACGGCGCGGAGCAGGGCCGAGTGGTCCAGGCCGCCGTCACCCTGGGCGCGCAGCGAGGCGACGAGCTGGGCGACGACCGCGCCGACCGGGAGGGCCGCGCCGACGTTGCGGGCGGCGTCCGTGACGATGCCCATGTCCTTGTGGTGCAGGTCGATCCGGAAACCGGGCTTGAAGTCGCGGTTCAGGAAGTTGTCCTTCTTGCGGGTCAGGACCGTGGAGCCGGCCAGACCGCCGTTGAGGACGTCCAGGGCGGCCTGGAGGTTCACGCCGGACTTCTCCAGGAAGACCACGGCCTCGGCGCACGCCTGGATGTTGACCGCGACGATCAGCTGGTTGGCGGCCTTTACCGTCTGGCCGGAGCCGTGCGGCCCGCACAGCACGATGGTCTTGCCGAGGGCCTCCAGGATCGGCAGGGCCTCGTCGAAGTCGGCCTGCTCGCCGCCGACCATGATGGAGAGCACGGCCTCGATGGCGCCGGCCTCGCCACCGGAGACGGGCGCGTCGATGACGCGGATGCCCTTCTCCTTGGCCTTCGACGCCAGGTCGACCGAGGTCTGCGGGGTGATCGACGACATGTCGACGATCAGCGCGCCCTGCCGCGCGTTCTCCAGGATGCCGTCCGGGCCGTAGGCGATGGCCTCGACCTGCGGGGAGGCGGGCACCATCGTGATGATGACGTCGGCGTCCTTCACGGCCTCGGCGATCGACGCGGCGGCGGTGCCGCCGGCCTTCGCGAGCCGGTCCAGCTTGTCCTGCTCCAGCGTGAAGCCGGTGACCGCGTAGCCGGCCTTCAGCAGGTTCTCGGACATGGGCGAGCCCATGATGCCGAGGCCGATCCATGCGATCTTGGGGAGGTTGCTGCTCATGGTGAGGGTGCCTCTCGAAACAGGGTGGTACGGGGGAGGAGTCGCGGGTCGGTGGGCCGGGCGGGCCTCGGCCGGGAGTCCGGGTCGGCGGGCCGGGCGGGCCTCGGCCGGAATCCCCGGTCAGCGGGCCGGGCGGGCCTCGGCCGGGAGCCACTCGAAGGACGCGGCGGCGTCGGCCGCCTTGTACTCCAGGCCGATCCAGCCGTCGTAACCGGCCTTCTTCAGCTCGTCGAGCAGCTGCTCGAGCGGCAGGTCGCCGGTGCCCGGCGCGCCACGGCCCGGGTTGTCCGCGATCTGTACGTGGCCGGTCTTGGCGGCGTACTCCGCGATGACCTGACCGACGTCCTCGCCGTTCATCGACAGGTGGTAGATGTCGAGGAGGAACTTGGCGTTGCCGAGCCCGGTGGCCGCGTTGACCTTGTCGACGACCTCGATGGCGGAGGGGGCGCTCACCAGGGGGTAGAGCGGCGACTCCGGCTTGTTGAGGGTCTCGATCAGCAGGATCGCGCCGATCCGGTCCGCCGCGCGGGCGGCCAGGACGAGGTTCTCCAGGGCGAGGGTGTCCTGGATCTGCGGGTCGACGCCGTCGACGCGGTTGCCGTAGAGCGCGTTGAGCGCCTTGCAGCCGACCGAGGCGGCGAAGTCGGCCGCCACCTCGATGTTGGCGCGGAAGCGGTCCGACTCGTCACCGGGCACGGAGAGGGCTCCGCGGTCCGGTCCTGGCAGCCGCCCGGCGTAGAAGTTCAGGCCCACCAGCTGGGTGCCGGCGTCCTCGAGGGCCTTCTTAAGGGCGTCGAGCTCGCTCTGCTCGGGGGTGGCGGTGTCGATCCAGGGCCACCACAGCTCGACCGCCGTGAAGCCCGCCGCGGCGGCGGCCGCGGGGCGCTCCAGGAGCGGGAGTTCCGTGAAGAGGATCGACAGGTTCACATCGAAGCGCTGGTCCATGAGTCCCATGAGAGGTAGGCGCTCCTTCCGTATCGCGGAAGTAAGTTTCTGTCTGACGGAATGTTGCAAGGCGGGTGGTGCGCTTGTCAAGAGGTCCCCGCAGGTCCGGGGCTCCCGCAGGGCCGAGCAGGGCCGTAGCGTGGGGCCATGGTGCGTTTGAGAGTGGAGTTCACGACCGAGCCGTTCGACCTCGACGAGGCGCCGGCGCACGCGGTCGTGGCCCGTGAGGTCATCCAGTCGGCCCAGCTGGACGCGGTCGACGTCGGTCCCTTCGGCAACACCGCGGAGGGCGGCGCCGACGCGGTTCTCACCGCGGTCGACGCGCTGCTGCGCTCGTCCCTGGAGGCCGGTGCCACCCGCGTCTCGCTCCAGGTCAACGTCATCGGGGAGGGTGGGAAGTGAGTGAGCACCCGTTGGTCGCGGCGGTGAAGCCCCTGGTCGACGCCATGGGCGCCGAGGTCCTGGTCCCCGCGCAGGCGGGAGCCGACGACGTCGTCCTGTCCTGGGAAGGCGAGGACGTGATCGCCGTACGGCTGCCCCAGCTGTCCGACTCCCTCGACCACATCCTGGCGGCGATGGAGCGGCGGCACGGGATGCCGCTGTCCGAGCTCGACCGGAAGTCCAAGCAGGAAGCCGTCCGGCTGCTGGAGGCGCGGGGGGCCTTCTCGGTACGCCACGGGGTGGAGACGGTGGCGGGTGCACTGGGTGTCAGCCGCTTCACCGTGTACAACTACCTCAACAGGGAGACCGCACAGCGGGAGACCGCCCTGAACAGGGAAAAGGCCCCCGAGGGCGAGTAGTCGAGCATGTGTGGCCACAAGCCGTCGTCCAGATGTCGGGACGACGGCTTTTGCGTGGCCGACTTTTCAACAAAGTGTTGACGTTGTGTTGCGGAGGGCGTTAGCTATCCGCAGCCCGTCCGACGCACAGCGAAAAACAGCCACGGAGGCTTCCCGTGACTTCAGGTACGACACCGGGCCTCACCCGGTTCAACACCTCGGCGGACAGCGAGGCCCTCGCCACGCTCCACGAGGTGTGTTCCAGTTCGGCGTGGGGAAGCAGGATCCTCGCCCAGCGCCCGTACACCACCGCCGACGCTCTCTTCCTCGCCAGCGACGCCGCCATGGCCGAGCTGACCGCCGAGGACCTGGCCGAGGCGATGGCGGGGCACCCGCCGATCGGTCGTCCGAAGGCAGGGGACCCGACCTCCTCGCGCGAACAGAGCGGGATGGCCGGCGCCTCCGCGGAGCTCAAGGCCGAGATGCTCGAACTCAACCTGGCCTACCAGGACACGTTCGGACACGTCTTCCTCATCTGCGCCACCGGCCTGACCGGCGAGCAGATGCGCGACGCGCTCCGGCAGCGGATCGACAACCCGGCCGAGAAGGAACGGGAGATCGTCCGCACCGAACTGGGCAAGATCAACCGCATCCGGCTGACCCGACTCGTAGAGACCTCCGAGGAGGAGAACTCCGCATGAGCACCGACACCACCGCCTCGGTGTCCACCCACATCCTGGACACCAGCGTCGGCCGCCCCGCCGAGGGCGTCGCCATCACGCTCGCGGCCCGCGGCGGCTCCGACGCGGAATGGGTCGCGCTCGGCGGTTCGGCCACCGACGCGGACGGACGCTGCAAGGACCTGCCGGCGCTGCCGGAGGGCACCACCCACGTACGACTCGACTTCGAGGTCGAGGCGTACTTCTCGCACAAGCACAGCGTGAACAAGCAGAGTTCCACGAACCAAGCCGAGGCGCAGCAGGACGCCCCCCGCGTAAGGGACAGCGGTGCGTTCTTCCCGGAGGTGGCGATCACGTTCGCCGTCACGCCGGGCGAGCACTACCACGTACCGCTGCTGCTCAACCCGTTCGGCTACTCCGTATACCGAGGGAGCTAGCAGACATGCCCACGATTCTCGGCCAGAACCAGTACGGCAAAGCAGAGAACCGCGTCGTCAAGATCACGCGGGACGGCGACACCCACCACATCAAGGACCTGAACGTCTCCGTCGCCCTCTCCGGCGACCTCGACGACGTCCACCTCTCCGGCTCCAACGCCCACTGCCTCCCCACCGACACGACGAAGAACACCGTCTTCGCGTTCGCCAAGGAGTACGGCATCGAGTCCGCCGAGCAGTTCGGCATCCACCTCGCCCGCCACTTCGTGACGAGCCAGGAGCCGATCCACCGGGCGCGCATCCGGATCGAGGAGTACGCCTGGGACCGGATCGCCACCTCCGAGGCCAACTCCAAGTTCATAGGCGCCGACGAGGTCAACCACTCCTTCGTCCGCCAGGGCCAGGAGACCCGCGTCACCCAGATCACCTACGACGGGACGAACTGGGAGGTCATCTCCGGCCTCAAGGACCTCGTCGTCATGAACTCCACCAACTCGGAGTTCTGGGGCTACATCAAGGACAAGTACACGACGCTCCAGGAAGCGTACGACCGCATCCTGGCGACGCAGGTGTCCGGCCGCTGGCGGTTCAACTGGACCGACGACGAGCAGCGCATGCCCAACTGGGAGCGGTCCTACGCCGAGACCCGGAAGCACATGCTCCAGGCCTTCGCCGAGACCTACTCGCTCTCCCTCCAGCAGACGCTGTACCAGATGGCCTCGCGGATCATCAACCACCGCTCGGAGATCGACGAGGTCCGCTTCTCGCTCCCGAACAAGCACCACTTCCTGGTCGACCTCGAGCCCTTCGGCCTGAAGAACGACAACGAGGTCTACTACGCCGCCGACCGCATGTACGGCCTCATCGAGGCCACCGTCCTGCGCGACGGAGCCACGGCGCAGATCCCCGTCGACATGACCAACCTCTGAGCGGCATCTGATCGACCGGCCCCCGCCCGCCCGCAGCCGGGCGGGGCCGGTCCACCGGACCGGACGTGACCCCCGGCGGACCTCCCGGCCCCGGAGCGGACGGTCCCCGGCCCCCGGATCAGCGCGGGCGCACTCGTCGCCGCCTGCGCACCCTGTTCTTCCACCACCTCGGCACCCGGAGCCGCCACACGGCCCCGGCACTCAAATCCTCCTAGGGTCCTGCCGTGCCCACTCCACCCCAGAGGAATGAAGGAACCACCGCCATGGCAGCACCTTCGGCAGCCCAGCGCATCGTCATCGAGAACGCGGCGATCGCGACGGTCGACGCGAACGACACCGAATACGCCTCCGGCTACCTCGTCGTGGCCGACAACAAGATCGAGTCCATCGGTGCCGGCCGGGCTCCCGAGGGCCTGGAGAACGTGGTCCGCAGGATCGACGCCTCCGGTCACCTGATCACGCCCGGTCTCGTCAACACCCACCACCACTTCTACCAGTGGATCACCCGGGGTCTGGCGACCGACCACAACCTCTTCGACTGGCTCGTCGCGCTCTACCCGACCTGGGCGCGGATCGACGAGCAGATGGTGCGCGCCGCGGCCCAGGGCTCGCTGGCGATGATGGCCCGCGGTGGTGTCACCACCGCCATGGACCACCACTACGTGTACCCGCAGGGCTCCGGCGACCTGTCCGGCGCCATCATCGGCGCCGCCTCCGACATGGGTGTCCGCTTCACGCTCGCCCGCGGCTCCATGGACCGCAGCGAGAAGGACGGCGGCCTGCCGCCGGACTTCGCCGTCGAGACCACCGAGGGCGCGCTCGCCGCGACCGAGGCGACGGTGAAGAAGTTCCACGACGCCTCCTTCGACGCCATGACCCAGGTCGCCGTCGCCCCCTGCTCCCCCTTCTCCATCTCCACCGAACTCCTCCGGGAGGGCGCGGCGCTCGGCCGCCGCCTCGGGGTGCGCATGCACACCCACGGCTCGGAGACCGTCGAGGAGGAGAAGTTCTGCCACGAGCTCTTCGGCATGGGCCCGACGGACTACTTCGAGTCCACCGGCTTCCTCGGCGAGGACGTGTGGATGGCGCACTGCGTCCACATGAACGACTCCGACATCGCCGCCTTCGCCCGCACCAAGACCGGCGTGGCGCACTGCCCCTCCTCCAACGCGCGCCTCGCCGCCGGTATCGCCCGCGTCCCCGACATGCTCAAGGCCGGTGTGCCCGTCGGCCTCGGCGTCGACGGCACCGCCTCCAACGAGTCCGGCGAACTCCACACCGAGCTGCGCAACGCGCTCCTCATCAACCGCCTCGGCGCCCACCGCGAAGCCGCGCTCAACGCCCGCCAGGCCCTGCGCCTCGGCACCTACGGCGGCGCCCAGGTCCTCGGCCGCGCCGACAGCATCGGTTCGCTCGAAGCCGGCAAGCTCGCCGACTTCGTCCTCTGGAAGATCGACGGCCTCGGCCACTCCACCATCGCCGACCCGGTCACCGCCATCGTCTTCGGTGCGGCGGCCCCGGTCACGGCCTCCTTCGTCAACGGCAGGCAGATCGTCGAGAACGACCGCCTGCTCACCGTCGACGAGGACACCATCGCGCGCGACGCGCGCGCGGAGGCACAGCGCCTGGCCCGCATCGCGGCCCAGGGCTGACCCTCCCCATGGAGTCCGACCGGGGGGGACGGCCCCCGGTCGGTCGCCGCGGACCCGAGCGGGGTCCGCGGCAGCCCGACCGGGAGGTGCCGTACGCAGAAGACGTACGGCACCTCCCGGGACGGTGACATCCGCCCGTACCCCCATCGGGCACCCCGTCCCCGCGCCGCCGCCTCCCCGCGCGCGCACCGCACCACCCCCGCAACGAGCCGCACCTCCTGCACCTCGCACCGCATCGCACCACCTCCCTGAACCCCGCGTCGCCGCCGACGTGTAACCGACCGGAGGAACCGCCGTGGCCGCCAAGCCCCAGGTTCGCAATGCACAAGACGCAGGCTCCGCCCCCGAAGACCGGGTGACGCATCCGGTCGACGAGACGCTGCCCCCAGTGAAGATGCTCACCAGCGGCCTCCAGCACGTGGCCGCCATGTACGCGGGGGTCGTCGCCCCGCCCCTGATCGTGGGAGCGGCCGTCGGCCTCTCCGGCACCGAACTCACCTTCCTGACCGGCGCCAGCCTCTTCACCGCCGGACTCGCGACCTTCCTCCAGACACTGGGCGTCTGGAAGATCGGTGCCCGGCTGCCGTTCGTCAACGGCGTCACCTTCGCCGGGGTCGCTCCGATGCTCGCCATCGTCGACACCACCGACGACAAGGCCGACGCACTGCCCGTGATCTTCGGCGCGATCATCGTCGCCGGACTCCTCGGCTTCCTCGCCGCGCCCTGGTTCTCCCGGCTCGTGCGGTTCTTCCCGCCGGTCGTCACCGGCACCGTGATCACCCTCATAGGTGTCTCCCTCCTGCCGGTCGCGTTCGGCTGGGCCCAGGGGCCCAACCCCAAGGCCGCGGACTACGGTTCGACCACGTTCCTCTGTCTGGCCGGCATCACGCTCGTCGTCGTCCTGCTGCTCCGCCGCTTCACCCGCGGCTTCCTCAAGCAGATCGCCGTCCTCGTCGGCCTCGTCATCGGCACCGTCATCGCCATCCCGTTCGGCGTCACCGACTTCTCCCCGGTGACCGAGGCGGACATCGTCGGCTTCCCGTCGCCCTTCCACTTCGGCGGCCCCCAGTTCGCCCTCGCCGCGATCATCTCCATGTGCGTGGTCATGCTGGTCTCCATGACCGAGTCGACCGCCGACATGCTGGCGCTCGGCGAGATCGTCGACCGGCCGGCCGACGAGAAGACCATCGCGGCCGGACTGCGCGCCGACACCCTCGGCTCCGCGATCAGCCCGCTCTTCAACGGCTTCATGTGCAGCGCCTTCGCGCAGAACATCGGCCTGGTCGCCATGACCCGGATCCGCAGCCGCTTCGTCGTCGCCTGCGGCGGCGGGTTCCTGGTCCTGATGGGTCTGTCGCCGGTCGCCGCCTCGCTCATCTCGGTCGTCCCCCGGCCGGTCCTCGGCGGCGCGGGCGTCGTCCTCTTCGGCTCGGTCGCAGCCAGCGGCATCCAGACCCTGGTCAAGGCCGGCCTGGAGAAGGACAACAACGTCCTGATCGTGGCCGTCTCCCTCGCCGTCGGCATCATCCCGATCACCGCGCCGGAGTTCTACCACGCCTTCCCGGAGACCGCGAAGATCATCCTGGACTCCGGCATCTCGACCGGCTGTGTCGCCGCGGTCCTGCTCAACGTGGTCTTCAACCATCTGGGCCGGGGCCGGGGCCGGGACGACGACGAGGTGACCGCGCCCATGGAGCCGGGCGAGAACATCTCCGGCAACCACACGGCGAAGGCGGCGCACTTCCACTGAACCCGCCCGTCCTCCCCCCGACCGCCCCGGGCCCCGCCCCCCCGGCCGGGGGCGGGGGCGGGGGGGGGGGGAACCCCCACAACACCACCCCCCCCCCCCCGCTGTTGTACCCGAAAGCCCCCCCCCCCCCGGGGGGCGGGGTAC
>NZ_JBHXSA010000002.1:256060-453589 GCF_042716475.1 Streptomyces sp. NPDC058671
GGCGCACTACCACTCACCCCGCCCGCCCCCCCCCCGACCCCCCCGGGCCCCCCCAACACCGCGGGGCCCGGGGCCGTGGTGCTCGTCAACCCCAACACCTCCACCGCCACCACCGCGATGATGACCGCCATCGCCCGCCGCACCCTGGGCGGCGTGCTCCCCGTCCGGGGCGTCACCGTGGCCCGGGGGCCGGGCATGCTCACCGACCCGGCCGCCCTGCGCGCCGCCGGCCCCGAGGTCCTCGCCGCGGGCCTCCGCGCCACGACCGCGGGCGGCTGCGCGGCGCTCGTCGTCGGTGCGTTCGGCGACCCGGGCGTGGCGGCGCTGCGGGCGGCGGTGGACGTCCCCGTCGTGGGCATCGGCGAGGCGGCCCTCAGGGAGGCCGCCGCCGACGGGAGGCGGTTCGGGATCGCCACCACGACGCCGCTCCTGGCCGCCGCGGTGAGCAACCACGTGTCGGCGCTCGGCCTCGCCGACCGGTTCACCGGCCTCCGCCTCACCGTCGGGGACGCCGCACACCTCTCCGCCGATCCGGCCCTGCTCCTCGACCGGTTGGAGCTGGCGGTCCGGGCCTGCGCGGAAAGGGACGGGGCGCGGGCGGTCGTCATCGGCGGCGGCCCGCTGGGCGAGGCGGCCGAGGGCCTCCGGTCCCGCTGCCCGGTCAGGATCGTGGCCCCGATCCCGGCGGCCTGCCGGGCGATCGTCCGGATGCTGTCCGTGTGACGGCTCCGGGGCCCGGCCGGGACGCGGCCACGGACCCGGACCCGGGTTCGGACGCGGTCGGACAGCGAGGCCCGGCCCCGGTCACGACGCCGGACCGCCCCACGCGCGGACAGCCGCCCCCCGACGCGGCCGACAAGCTCACGGAGCCGGCCCCCACCGCGGCCGGCAAGCTCGCGGAGCCAGGTACCGATGGGGCCGACCCGCTCAGGCAGTCGGCTCCCGACGCGGCCGACAAGCTCACAGAGCCGGCCCCCGACGCGGTCGACTCGTTCAGGGAGCCGGCCCCCACCGCGGCCGGCAATCTCACGGAGCCACGCATCGGCGTGGCCGACCCGCTCAGCCAGCCGCCCCCCGACGCGGCCCACACGCTCACAGAGCCGCCCCCCGACGCGCTTCACCGTTCCACCGCGATCCGGCGGCGACACTCGGCGGCCAGCCTGGGGTACGCGGTGCCGATCGCCTCGTACAGTCGCCGTCGCAGCAGCCGTTCGGCCTCGCCTCGTCCGGTCTCCCCGTACAGGCCGTCGAGCAGCACCTCGTACCGCGACAGGACATGCCGCAGATAGGTCACCTGCCACCGCACGAGGGGCCCCGTCGGCGCCCCGGCCGACCCGTCGGTGAGCACAGCCGAGACGGTCCCGGCCGACCCGTCAGTGAGCGCAGCCGCAACGGTCCCGGCCGGCGGCCTGCCGCCCGGGGCCGCCGCGACGGTCCCGGCGGGCTGTCCGCCGCCCGGCCCGTCCCCTGCTCCGCCCGGCCTGCGCGCTCCGAGCAGCTGCCGGTGGCGCACCGCCCGCCGTTCCAGTTCGGGCCCGGGGAGCCGGGGCACCTCGATCGGTTCCGCCCGGATCGCGGCGAGGACGGCGCCCCGTCGCCGTTCGGCGTAGGCCGCGGCGGCCGAGGTGCGGGCGGGGCCGAGTGCCGAGGTCTCGGCGAACTCGGGGGTCCGCTCCACGGTCTCGACCCGGGCCAGGAGGTACAGCCGCAGCGGCGCGAGGGACCAGCGGCGCGGATCCCGCCCCTGGACATCGGGCGTGCCGAGCAGGTCGCGCACCATCGTGTCGGTCCAGCCCCGTCGGCGTACCCCCGCGAAGGTCACATAGGTCGTACGGTCCGTCATGGTTCCCCCAGAATCGACTACGGAGAGTGATGTTCTCGGTGAAGCGCACGCCACTGACAACGCCCCTCTTGCCGGGGTCGCCCCGCCTGTGCGATATAGGTCTGGACCTTTTCGACGGACCGCTTCGGACGGAGACCGCCCCGTGCAACGTCCGCTCTCCGCACGCCTGTTGACACCCCTCGCGCTGGCCGGCGCCCTCGCCCTCGCGGGGTGCTCCGGCGCCGCCGCGCCCGAGGCCGAGGACACCCGCGCCCCCGCCGCCCCCTCCGGAGTCACGGCGACCGCCGGCAGCGCGAGCACCGTCCACGTCATGTGGAGCGCGGCCACCGACGACCGGGCCGTCACCGGCTACACGGTCTACAGCGAGGGCCGCAGGATCAAGGACCTGCCCGCCACCACCCTCATGACCGACGTCGTCGGGCTCGCCCCTGCCACCCCCCACCGCTTCACGGTCCGTGCCCGCGACGCCGCCGGCAACGTCTCACCCCCCAGCGCCACCGTCACCGCGACCACGCTCCGGGCCGCCGCGGAGGACCGCACACCCCCGACCGCCCCGACCGGCCTGCGCGCCACGCCCGACGGCGGCCGAGCCGTCACCCTCCGCTGGTCCCCGGCCAGGGACGACACCCGGGTCACCGCGTACGACGTCTACCAGGCCGATACCCGCATCCACACCGTCCCCGGCACCACCACAAGGGCACACGTCGGCGGGCTGCGCCCCGGCACCGCCTACGCGTTCACCGTCCGCGCCCGCGACGCCGCCGAGAACTCCTCCCCGGACAGCGCCCCCGCCGACCTCACCACCGCCCCGTCCCCGGGCGCGCCCGCGAACACCGCCCCCACCCGCCTCGCCGTCACCTCGGCCAGGAGCGAGATCACCGTCACCTGGAGCCCACCGGACACGGGCGCCCCCGTGACCCACCACGAACTCCACCTCGACGGCCGCTTCGCCACCACCATCATCTGGGGCACCGCCCCACCCCCCGACCGCGCGACCTACACCTTCCCGGTCCAGGACCCCCCGGGCACCCGGTACACCGTCACTCTCCGCGCCCGGCTCCCCGACGGCACCTGGGGCGACTTCTCGGCGCCCCGGACGGTGGTGGTGCGCTGACGGCGTCACCCTCGCCGCCTTGATTCCGGGCGCCCCCTCCCGCCTGCGTCGCCCGCCCGATTCGTCTCCGCCGATCTACCCTGGGAGCGTGGCCGAGACCGTTCTCACCAACACCGGGCTCGACAGCTTCCTCGACGGAGAGCCCGAGCGCCGCGACCCTGTGTTCGTCCGTGCCGCCGAGGCGGTCCTGGGGCTGCTCGCCCTCAGGGGAGCCGACCGGGGGAGCGGAGTGCCGGAGCCGACGCCGGCCCTCGTCCGGCAGCTGCTCGTCGAGGACCTGCCCACCTTCGTGTACGCGGCGCCCGGGGAGCTCCCGGTCTACCCGGCGGTCCTCGGGGAGCTCGCCGCGCGGTTCGACGGGGACCTGCGCGAGCGGGTCGCCACCGTCGTGGCCGAGGCCGGGCCCGACTTCGAGCGGGCCATGACGGACCCCGGGAACCTCACCTGGCACCGCTGGTACGCCTCCCTCCTGCGGGCCTGCGGCGCGGACCTCGGCGACGCCGAGGACGTGCGGCGCAGGCTCACCGCCCTCGACGGGGCGCCGCTCCCCGACGGGGTGCACCGGGCGGATCTCATGGGGCGTACGGCCCTCGCGGACGTCCTCCTCGCCGAGGCCCTCACGCGCGCGTACGTCCGGGACGCCGAGGATCCGCCCGCCACCGGCCCCCTGCTCACCGACCACGCCGTCGCGACGGGCATCGGGCGGGTGGCAGCCGCGCTCCAGGACCGCTGGACCGCCGCCGGTCTCGCCGAACAGCTCGCCGGACCGTACGCGAGGTTCGCGCCGGGCCCCGACGCCTTCCCCCACCTGATCCTCGCCGACGCCCTCCTCGACGAGCACCTCGACCACTACGGCGACATCGCCTGCCCCGTGCCCCCGCCGCCCGTGATCGAGGCCGGGCCCGTCGAGGAGGACGCGGACACCCTCATCGCCGCGGTCGAGGAGCTGGCGGAGGAGGAGTTCGAACCGTACGGCGGGGAGGCTCCCCATCTCCTGTACGTGGTCTACCGGCGCGGCTGCTCGGCGGAGTCCGTCGCCCGCAAGGCCGCGGAGTACGAGGACTGGTCCGTCGACCCGGACCTGGAGGACGGGCCCGTACCGGTCCCGGCCGACGCGCCCGACGCGTACGCGCTGCCGCCGCTGCCCGAACTCGTCCGGCTCCTCGGCGCGACGGGCCTGACCGAGGCGGACCGGGCCGGGCTGGAAGGGCCGGCCCGCGAACTGGCCGCCGTCCTCGACCGGCTGGCCGCCACCGGCCTCGTCTTCCGCGCCGGTGACGCCTTCGGACTCACCCCGCGCGGCGCGGGCGCCGTGCGCTACCTGCTCCGGGTGCGCGGGATCGCCGCGCCCGGCGCCGCCGACGCCAGGGGATGGGCGGCGCGCGAGCTGGTCGCCGCCGCGGCGGGCTGGCCACGGAGCGTCTCCGCGCGCGTGCTCGCCGACTGGCTCCACGCGCGCGGGGACACCGCCGACGCCTGGTCCCAGCTGCTCAGCGCCCTCGGTACGGTCCACGCCGGCACCTCCGACGCGGCCGCGATCCGCGGGCTCTTCGCCGCCCTCGACACCGCCACCGCCCCGCCCGAAGCCCTGCGCGGCGCCCTCCGTGACCCGGTCATCGGCGCGTACGCCCACCAGGCCCTGCGCCTGCGGGGCGAACCGTCCGACCTGGTCCAGGTGGGCACCTCGGCGCGGGCGCTCTACGTCCTCGACGCGCTGCCCGCGAAGAAGGGCCCCCTGGAAGCGCGCCGTACCGCGTTCGACACGGCGGCCGCCGCCTGGCCGGGCGGGTCCGCGGCCCTGGTGCGGGCGATGCGGGAGGCGGACCACCACGAGACGGAACGGGTCCTCGGCCCGCTCGGCCTCAACCCGTGACGAGCCCCGCCCTCAGCCCGTCGTGAGGTACATCCCCGACGTCCCCGACCCCGCCGTGTTGCGGCAGCTGTGGTGGCCGGTGGGACGGGCGTGGATCAGGGCAAGGCAGCGGCCGAGGGCCTGCTGGCCGTAGGCGTTGGGGTGCATGGACTCCTGGACGAGGCCCTGGGTGCTCTGGCTGTCGATCCACCGCGCCCACTCGCTCGTCGTCCCGGAGGCGGGCGAGGCCGCGGTCACCTGACGGCTCGCCTTCGCGCAGACCTCACGTCCCTGGAGCGCGTCCCGCAGGTCCATGAACTGCACGCCCTTGGCTGCGGCGACGCCCCTCAGGCGGTTGGCGAGCTGGGGGACGAGGGAGTCGCGGGCCCAGTCCGAGTCGGCGTTCCAGAAGGGACAGCCGCCGGTGTTCGTACGGGCCCAGCCGCTCTCGCCGTACCGGTTCTCGGCGGCGCGGGGGATGGGGGAGGGGTACGACTGGAGGACGATCCGGTAGTCCGACGAGGAGTACCCCGCGCTCGTCATCACAGCCCGGATCTCGTCGACGGAACGGCCGACGTCCGCCATCACGCCGTCGATCCGGGCGTCGACCTCGGCCTGCTGGTCGTCGTGGCAGTACGAGTACCAGATGATGTAGTCGGTCGCGCAGGTGGTGATGATGTCGGCGAAACCGAGGTCGTTGCCGCCGACGGAGAGCGCGATGAGCTCCACGTCGTGCGAGGCGGCGACGGCCGCGAGCCGGTCGGCCTGCGGGGCCTCGCCCTTGTGGGCCTGGCCGCCCTGGGAGGCGCGGATGACGTTCTTCGTCGTCGCCCCGGAGCAGGCCAGGTT
Source organism: Streptomyces sp. NPDC058671 (assembly GCF_042716475.1). Classification (NCBI taxonomy): domain Bacteria; kingdom Bacillati; phylum Actinomycetota; class Actinomycetes; order Kitasatosporales; family Streptomycetaceae; genus Streptomyces; species Streptomyces sp. NPDC058671. The sequence continues at coordinate 261,719 of NZ_JBHXSA010000002.1, forward strand.
GATCAGGGAGCTCGCGATCGGTCCGGCGCTGAGCACCTCGGAGGTGTCCGAGCGGTGACAGCCGCCGGCGGTGGTCCCGTACACCCGGGAGGGGGCGTATCCGCTGCCCGTCCAGGCGCGGTCGGTGCCGTCGCGGCTGCCGGAGTCGGTGAGGCTGTTGCCGAGCCAGCGGCCGGCCTCGCCGGAGATGTAACTGTCGCCCATGGCGACGACGGCGGTGGGCCCGCCGCCGGGGGAGGCATGGGCGGAGGGGGCGGAGACGGAGGCGAGCCCGGCGGCGGTACACAGTGCCAGGAGTGCGCCCAGCGCACGGTGGGGGGTCGAAGGCATGGCTGTGCTCCTGCGGTACGCAGTGACGTGGGGGACAACCGCCGGCCGGTGGCATGGCGGAATCTCGCACGCCCCGGCTTGTTACCGCTAGGTAGCTGCATATCTCGGTTCAGTCACGACCCCTGTGAATCAACAGGTACAGGGGCGTCACAGGACACACGGCAGGGCTCTGCCCCCGGCGCCTGTGCGGGCGCCGGGGGCAGAGCCCGGTGTTCGGTGCGCTGTTCGGCCGCTGTGCGGTCAGCCGACCAGCTGTTCGTACGCGGGCAGCGTCAGGAAGTCCGCGTAGTCCGCGTCGAGGGAGACGTGGAGCAGCAGGTCGTGGGCCTGCTGCCACTTGCCGGCAGCGAAGGCCTCCTCGCCGATCTCGGCACGGATCGCGGCCAGCTCCTCGGCGGCGACCTCGCGGGCCAGCTCGGGAGTGGCCGTCTCGCCGTTCTCGAAGACGACGCCGGCGTTGATCCACTGCCAGATCTGCGAGCGCGAGATCTCGGCGGTGGCCGCGTCCTCCATCAGGTTGAAGATCGCGACGGCGCCCAGGCCGCGCAGCCACGCCTCGATGTAGCGGATGCCGACCTGCACGGCGCTGACCAGACCGTCGTACGTGGGCTTCGCGTCCAGCGAGTCGATGGCGATCAGGTCGCCGGCCGCCACGGAGACGTCCTCGCGGAGGCGGTCCTTCTGGTTCGGCTTCTCGCCGAGCACGGCGTCGAAGGAGGCCATCGCGATCGGCACCAGGTCGGGGTGGGCGACCCAGGAGCCGTCGAAGCCGTCGCCGGCCTCGCGGTCCTTGTCGGCCTTGACCTTCTCGAAGGCGACCTTGTTCACCTCGGCGTCCTTGCGGGACGGGATGAAGGCGGCCATGCCGCCGATCGCGTGCGCGCCGCGCTTGTGGCAGGTACGCACGAGGAGTTCGGTGTACGCGCGCATGAACGGGGCCGTCATCGTGACCGCGTTGCGGTCCGGCAGGACGAACTTGGCTCCGCCGTCACGGAAGTTCTTCACGATGGAGAACAGGTAGTCCCAGCGTCCCGCGTTCAACCCGGCGGCGTGGTCGCGGAGCTCGTAGAGGATCTCCTCCATCTCGTACGCGGCCGTGATGGTCTCGATGAGGACCGTGGCGCGGACGGTGCCCTGCGGGATGCCGACGTAGTCCTGGGCGAAGACGAAGATCTCGTTCCAGAGGCGGGCCTCCAGGTGGGACTCCGTCTTCGGCAGGTAGAAGTACGGGCCCTTGCCGAGGTCGATGAGCCGCTGGGCGTTGTGGAAGAAGTACAGGCCGAAGTCGACGAGCGCGCCGGGCACCGGGCGTCCGTCGAAGGTGAGGTGACGCTCCTCCAGGTGCCAGCCGCGCGGCCGCATGACGACCGTGGCGAGCTGGTCGGCGGGCTTGAGGGCGTACGACTTGCCCGAACGCGGGTCGGTGAAGTCGATCTTCCGGGTGTACGCGTCGATCAGGTTCAGCTGGCCCAGGACGACGTTCTCCCAGGTCGGCGCCGAGGCGTCCTCGAAGTCGGCGAGCCAGACCCTGGCGCCGGAGTTCAGGGCGTTGATCGTCATCTTGCGGTCGGTCGGACCGGTGATCTCGACGCGGCGGTCGTTCAGGGCCGCCGGTGCCGGTGCGACCTTCCAGGAGTCGTCGGCGCGGACGGCCGCCGTCTCCGGCAGGAAGTCCAGGGTGGACGTACGGGCGATCTCGGCGCGGCGCTCCGCCCGGCGGGCGAGGAGTTCGTCCCGGCGCGGGGTGAACCGCCGGTGCAGTTCGCCGACGAAGGCCAGGGCGGCCTCGGTGAGCACCTCTTCCTGACGCGGCAGGGGCTCGGCATCGACGACGGCCAGGGGGGACGGCGCTGGTGCGGACATGAACTGTCACTTCCTTCAGCGGACTTCACGGGCGGTGCCAGACGGCCGCCGGGCGTCGCGGGACGGCACGGAGTGCCGTTGGCGCCGAGATACGGCCGCAAGCGCCTTCTGTGCGAGCAGGCGCTTCTGAACAGTGGATACTAGTTTCCTCATGGTGGAAGTTCAATGGTTTGTTGATGTCGAGATTCTCCGGATCGACAGAACATGGCGCTCGGTGCCATGCCGCACACGCCCCGCTCACGCTCCACGCGCCCCTCACTCCAGATGCGTCAGATCCGCCTCCGTGTCGATGTCATAGGGCTCGGCCACATCCGAACAGTCCACCGGGGTGATCGCATCCCGGTGCGCCGCCAGATAGTCCCGCGCCCCCCGGTCGCCGACCGCCGACGCGCCGATGCCCGCCCAGTGCCCGGCGCCGAACAGCACCGGATGGCCGCGCTCCCCGTCGTACGAGGCGGCCGCCAGCGTGTCCCGCGAGCCGTACGCCCCCAGCACCCGGGACACCGCCTCCGCCCCGATCCCCGGCTGGTCGACCAGAAGGACGAGGGCCGCGTCCACCCTGCGCGGATCGGCAGCCAGCGAGGCGAGCCCGGCCCGCAGCGAGGAACCCATCCCCTCCGCCCACTCCGGGTTGTCCACCAGCACACAACCGGGCAGCTCCGCCCGCTCCCGAACGGCATCGGACGACGCGCCGAGCACCACGTGCACCACGTCGCAGCCCGCCCCGCGCAGCACCCCCACCGCATGCTCGACCAGCGGCCGCCCCCGGTGCGACAGCAGCGCCTTGGGGCGGCCGCCGAGCCGCCGCCCGCCCCCGGCGGCGAGCAGCAGACCGGCGACGACGGGCGTTCGCTCATTCACAGATGTCATGGGGAGTGCATACCGCATCAGGCGGAATGACACGGTCGCCTGAATTCCGCCCACCAAGGGTGGCGCGCCGGGGTGGCGAAGGAGTTAACTGGCCCGCGACTCACGGCGCCCACCCCTCCGGGGGCCTGCCCGAGGTGTGTGTGGTGAGTCCGGGGGCAAGTCGTACTGCGCACAGTGTCGTGCGAGGGGGAGAACCATGTTGCGAAGCGTGGGGCAGAGGCGAGTGACCGGCGAGGGCGTGGACCCCAGGGTGGCCGAACTGCGGTCCGCCGTGTCCCGGCTCAGGCGGGAACTGGCCGCCCACCGCGTCGAGTTCACCGACCGTGGCATCGCCGAGGACGAGCTCGCCGCCCTGGACGCCATGGCGCTCAGCGGCGCCCCGGAGGTACGGCGGCTGCGCCGCTCGCTGCTGCTCGTCGCCGGCGCCGTCGGCTCCGTCAGCGCGCTCGCCGCAGGCCTCGCCGGGGTCCGCCGCGCCGTCGAACTCTTCGGACCCCCGCCCGCCCAGGACCCCGGACCTACCGCCTGATCAGCCGACGTGCCGTCGCCGCCGCCACGGCGGCCGTGCGCGAGTCCACGCCCAGCTTCGCGAAGACATGCACCAGGTGCGACTTCACCGTCGCCTGACTCAGGAAGAGCACCTTGCTGATCTGCTGGTTCGACAGACCCTCGCCGACCAGCTGGAGCACTTCGAGTTCCCGCCTGGTCAGCGCCTCCGCCGGGGTTCGCATCCGGTCCATCAGCCGGTGCGCCACCGCCGGCGCGAGCGCCGACTGCCCGGCCGCCGCCGTCCGTACCGCCGCCGCGAGCTCCTCCGGCGGCGCGTCCTTCAGGAGGTAGCCGGAGGCGCCCGCCTCCACCGCCGCCAGGATGTCCGCGTCCGTGTCGTACGTCGTCAGGACCAGCACCTTCGGCCCTCCGGGCGCCGCCGTGATCGCCGACGTCGCCTCCGAACCGTGCATACCCGACCCGAACTGCAGGTCCATCAGGACCACGTCCACACCCCCCGCGGCGGCCAGCTCCACCGCGCGCTCGGCGGTCGCGGCCTCCGCGACGACCGCGAAGTCCGGCTCCGTGTCGAGGACGGCGCGCAGGCCCGCCCGCACCACCGGGTGGTCGTCGGCGAGAAGAAGACGGATGGTCATGGGTCAGACTCCAGCCGGGAGGGGGAGGGAGACGGCGACGGCGGTGCCCTGGCCGGGCGCGGACTCCACGGTGAACGTGCCGCCGAGCGTCTCCGCCCGGGACCGCATCGCCGGAAGCCCGAAACCGCCGTCGGACGAGGGGCGGCGCACGGAGGCGGGCTCGAAGCCCCGGCCGTCGTCGACCACGTCCAGGGTGACCGAGGCGTCCATGAACGACAGCGTGATCTCCGCCCGCGCGGCGCCCGCGTGCCGCACCGTGTTCGCGAGCGCCGACTGGGCGATCCGCAGCAGTGCCACCTCGTACGGGGTCGGCAGCTCGACCGGTGCACCGCTGACGGAGAAGCGAACCCGCGGCCCGGCCGCCGACGCGTACGGCTCCGGCGGGGCCTCCGGCGCGTACAGGCCCTCACCCGTCCCCGACCGGCACAGTCGTTCCAGGGCCGCCGCCAGGGAGCCGTGTTCCAGGTCAGGCGGGGACAGGGCCCGTACGAAGCGCCGTGCCTCCGCCAGGTTGTCCTGCGCCGCCCGCCGGGCCCGGTCGATGTGACCGGCGGCCGGGGAGTCCGGTGGCAGTGCCCGCTCGGCGGCCCGCAGCAACAGCTGGATCGACGACAGGCCCTGCGCGAGCGTGTCGTGGATCTCCCGCGCGAGCCGCTCCCGCTCGGCGAGCGTCCCCGCGTGCCGCTCGGCCGCCGCCAGCCCCTCCCGGGCCGCGATCAGCTCCTCGATGAGTCGCCGCCGCCGCTCGCTCTCCCGGTACAGGGCCTGATAGCCGAGGACCGTCGCCACCGCGACCGCCGCCCCGAGCAGGGGCCCGACGAAGACCCCCGGGTTGAGCGGGGCGCCGTGCCCCACGTACGAGAGGATCGCCGCGCCCGCCGTCAGCGCCACCACCGGCAGCGACCAGCGCGCGGGCAGCAGGTGCAGCTGGACGAAGTAGAGCGGGAAGGCCACCCAGAGCGCCTCCGGGGTCAGCCAGAGCAGCGCGAGCCAGGACGCGCACAGCACCCCGAGCCACACCCCGGCCGCCCGCCGTGAACCCCGCACGGGCGGCAGGGACGAACCGGCCGCGTAGACCGCGCCCGTCACCACCGCGAGCACCGTCCCCGCGGCCGAGTCCGCCCGTACCGCGGCCAGGGCGAGCAGCCCCGCCGTCAGCAGGTGCAGACAGAGGTGCAGCGCGCGCGGGGCGGGGTGGGGGGAGGGACGTGGTGTGGGGTGGGGGGAGGGGCGCGGATCCATGATGCCTCCAGCGTAGACATCGGCCGACAATCCGGACTCAACCGAAAGTTTGATCGCGGAGCCATCCGTGGCGTGATGCCCGCCGGGTGCCGATCGGACCACTCTGGTCAGCATGTTCGTGGCATGGAGAGACCTCAGATTCGCCAAGGGGCGATTCGCCCTCATGGGCACCGTGATCGTGCTGATCACCCTGCTCGTCGGCCTGCTGTCGGGGCTGACCGCCGGGCTCGCGCGGGAGAACATCTCCGCGATCACCGGACTGCCCGCCGACCGGCTCGCCTTCGCGGCGGCGCCGTCGGGGCAGTCGGTCTCCTTCACCAGCTCGACGGTGACGGAGGAGCAGTGGCGCAGCTGGTCGCGGCGGCCCGGTGTGACGGCCGCGTCGCCGCTCGGCATCCGTACGCTCAACGGCGCCGCCGGGGACCGTACCGCCGCCGTGTCCGCCTTCGGTACGGAACCCGAGGGCGGGCTCGCACCTGTGGCCCCCGCGCCGGGAACCGCCGTCCTCTCCGCGTCGGCCGCCGAGGAACTGGACGTCTCCCCGGGCGACGCCGTCCGCCTCGGGCCCCTCGAGCTCACCGTCACCGCGGTCGCCGGCGACGCCTCGTACAGCCACACCCCCGTCGTGTGGACCTCCCTCGACGACTGGCAGCGGATCGGTCACGACGGCGCGGGCGCGCGGAAACAGGCCACCGTCATCGCGCTGCGCGGGGGCGACGGGGCCGACTGGGCGGCCGGCGACACGGCCGTCGGCACCGAGGCGCGGACCGTCGACCAGGCACTCACCGCCCTGGGGTCCTACCAGGCCGAGAACGGTTCGCTCCAGCTCATGCGCGGGTTCCTCTTCGCCATCTCCGCCCTGGTCATAGGGGCCTTCTTCACCGTCTGGACCATCCAGCGCGGCGGCGACGTCGCCGTCCTCAAGGCGCTCGGCGCCTCGACCCCGTACCTCCTCGGTGACGCCCTCGGCCAGGCCGTCCTCATGCTCGCCGCGGGCACGCTGCTCGGCACCGCGCTCGCGGTCGCCATCGGCGCGCTGGTCAGCGGCGGGAACGTGCCCTTCGTCCTGGAACCGCTCACCGTCATCGGACCGGCCGCCGTGATCATCGTGCTCGGCGTCCTCGGCGCGGCGCTGTCCATCCGGCGGATCACCGCCGTCGACCCGCTGACCGCCCTCGGAAGCACCCGATGAGCCCCGGTCCCGATGCCTTGCGGGAGCGTCCGACGAGCCCCGGGTCCGACGTACTCCGGGAGTGCCCGCCGAGCCCCGCCCCCACCCTTGCCTGGAGCACCCGATGAGCCTCGTCCTCGATGCCGTCACCCTCACCTACCCCGACGGGGACGGGCGTCTCACCGCCCTCGACGACGTCTCCCTCGTCGTCCCCGCCGGTACGCTCACGGCCGTCGTCGGCCCCTCCGGCTCCGGCAAGTCCAGTCTGCTCGCGGTCGCCGCCACCCTCGTCACCCCGGACCGGGGGCGGGTCGTCGTCGCCGGTACGGACACGGGGCCGCTCGCCCCCGCCGCCCGCGCCGAGCTGCGCCGCGAGCACATCGGGATCGTCTTCCAGCAGCCCAACCTGCTGCCCTCGCTGACCGCTGCGGAGCAACTCCAGGTGATGGCGCACCTGTCGGGCCGGACGCCGAAGGCGGTACGGGGCCGGGCCCTGGAACTCCTCGGCGCGGTGGGCCTCGCGGACCTGGCCCACCGCCGGCCGCACCAGCTCTCCGGCGGTCAGCGGCAGCGCGTGAACATCGCGCGGGCGCTGATGAACGAGCCCTCCGTCCTGCTGGTGGACGAGCCGACGAGTGCGCTCGACCAGGAGCGGGGCGCGGCGGTCATGGACCTGCTCGCCGGGCTGACGGAGGAGCGGGGGACGGCCACGGTGCTCGTGACCCATGACAGGACCCACCTCGCCCGGGCGGACCGCACGGTGACGGTTCACGACGGCCGGCTCACGGAGCCGGTGGGGACGGGCTGAGGCATCAGGGTCGGCCCGGGAGGCAGGGACGGCGGGGCTCGCCAGGTCACTGCCTGCCGGGGGGCGCCCCGGGTGGACGGCTGCGCCGCAGCCTGTCGGCCGAGATCCGGGGCGTACGGGCTGAGCCGCCGCCGCCCGTCGAGCGGATGCGGGGCGACCGCACCGCCGCCGCCCGTCGACGGGATCCGGGGCGACCGTACCGCCGCGGGTCGGGGTCCCTGGTGGCGGGCTGCGCCGCGGGTCGGGGTCCTCGCGTGGCGGGCTGCGCCGTCGGTCGGGGACCCCGGTGGCGGGCTGTGCCGTCGGTCGGGGTCCCGGGGGGACGGCTACGCCGTCCCGTTGCCCGCCGTGTTCGCCAGTGCCGCGGACAGTTCGCGGGCGACCTGCTGGAGGATCGGGACGATCTTCTCCGTGGCCGCCTCGGTGACCCGGCCCGCCGGGCCCGAGATGGAGATGGCCGCGGCGGTGGGGGAGTTGGGCACCGACACCGCGAGGCAGCGGACTCCTATCTCCTGCTCGTTGTCGTCGACCGCGTACCCCGTCTCGCGGACCGCGACGAGCGCGTCGAGGAAGCCCTCCGGCGTGGTGATCGTCTTCTCGGTCGCGGCAGGCATGCCGGTACGGGCGAGCAGCGCGCGTACCTCCTCCGCCGGGGTGTGCGCGAGCAGTGCCTTGCCGACGCCGGTCGAGTGCGGCAGCACCCGTCGGCCGACCTCGGTGAACATGCGCATGGAGTGCTTGGACGGCACCTGTGCCACGTACACGATCTCGTCGCCGTCGAGCAGCGCCATGTTGGCCGTCTCGCCGGTCTCCTCGACGAGCCGGGCGAGGTACGGGCGGGCCCAGGTGCCGAGGAGGCGGGAGGCGGACTCGCCGAGCCGGATGAGCCGGGGGCCGAGCGCGTACCGCCGGTTGGGCTGCTGGCGCACGTAGCCGCAGGCCACCAGGGTGCGCATCAGGCGGTGGATGGTGGGGAGGGGGAGTCCGCTGCTGGCGGAGAGCTCGCTCAGCCCGACCTCGCCCCCGGCGTCGGCCATCCGCTCCAGGAGGTCGAAGGCACGCTCAAGGGACTGGACGCCTCCGCTCGCGGCGGGCTTGGCGGCGTCGGTGGTGCTGGCGCTGGACGTCGGCACGTCAACGGTCCTTTCGAGGCGGGCGGGCAAGGCAGCAGCCTACCGGGCCACCGGCCGGGGCATGTGGTCCCGGTGCCGGTGTACGGGCCGGTCAGGGGGTGTTTGTCCGGTGTCGGGGAGGACCCGGCGGGGTCCGGCTCCGCCCTGCATGTGGGGAGCTACGTTCTACTGTACGGAATTCCGATTCCACTTTGTGGAAACATCCAAGACGGGTTCATCGGCGGCCGATGCTGGAAGTGTGCCCTTGACGACCTGTCGCCCGGAAGTGAAGACTCCTTTTCAACAGTTCGTTGAATTTCTCAGTTTTCTCTGCGAGTCACTTGAAGAGAGGGGTACGGGTGGACGTCAACCTGGTCCTGCGCTCGACGCGTGTCATCACCCCCGAGGGGACACGCCCGGCGTCGATCGCCGTCTCCGGAGGGACGATCGCGGCCGTGCTGCCGTACGACGCCGAGGTACCCGCCGGCGCCCGGCTCGAGGACGTCGGCGACGACGTCGTCCTGCCCGGACTCGTCGACACCCACGTGCACGTGAACGACCCCGGCCGTACCGAGTGGGAGGGCTTCTGGACCGCCACCCGCGCAGCCGCCGCCGGTGGCATCACCACCCTGCTCGACATGCCCCTCAACTCGCTGCCCCCGACCACCACCGTGGAGAACCTGCGCGTCAAGCAGGAGGTCGCCCGCAGCAAGGCCCACATCGACGTCGGCTTCTGGGGCGGCGCACTGCCCGACAACGTCAAGGACCTGCGGTCGCTCCACGACGCCGGCGTCTTCGGCTTCAAGTGCTTCCTCTCGCCCTCCGGCGTCGACGAGTTCCCCGAACTCGACCAGGAGCAGCTGGCGACCTCGCTCGCCGAGATCTCCGGCTTCGGCGGCCTGATGATCGTCCACGCGGAGGACCCCCACCACCTCGCCGCCGCGCCCCAGCGGCCGGGCGGCGCGTACGCCGACTTCCTCGCCTCCCGGCCCCGGGACGCCGAGAACACGGCGATCGAGAACCTGGTCAACCAGGCCCGTCGGCTCGACGCCCGCGTCCACGTCCTGCACCTCTCCTCCTCCGACGCGCTGCCGCTCATCGCCGCCGCCAAGGCCGAGGGTGTCAAGATCACCGTGGAGTCCTGCCCGCACTTCCTCACGCTCACCGCCGAGGAGATCCCGGACGGCGCCACCGAGTTCAAGTGCTGCCCGCCCATCCGCGAGGCCGCCAACCAGGACGCGCTGTGGCAGGGGCTCGCGGACGGCACGATCGACTGCGTCGTCTCCGACCACTCGCCGTCCACGGCCGACCTCAAGACCCCGGACTTCCTGTCCGCCTGGGGCGGCATCTCCTCCCTCCAGCTCGGTCTGCCCGCCATCTGGACCGAGGCCCGCCGTCGCGGCCACACCCTGGAGGACGTCGTCCGCTGGATGTCCGAGGGACCGGCCCGGCTCGCCGGTCTCACCCGCAAGGGAGCCATCGAGGCCGGCCGCGACGCCGACTTCGCCGTCCTCGCCCCGGACGCCACCTTCACCGTCGACCCGGCGGAGCTCCAGCACCGCAACCGGATCACCGCCTACGCGGGCAAGACCCTCAGCGGTGTCGTCACCTCCACCTGGCTGCGCGGAGAGCGGATCGCCGATCACGGCGTCCTCGCCGAGCCCTCCGGCCGCCTCCTCGAAAGGAACAACTGACCCGTGAGCAGCGGCATACCCTCCTTCACCGGTGACGCCAGCCCCTACGGCGGCGGCGACCCGTACGCCGACTACCGGACGGCCGACTTCGCCTTCACCCGGTACGCGGACCTCGCCGACCGGCGCCTCGGCGCGGGTGTCATCGCCGCCAACGACGAGTTCTTCGCCGAGCGCGAGAACCTGCTCAAGCCCGAGGCCGCCGAGTTCGACCCCGAACACTTCGGCCACAAGGGCAAGATCATGGACGGCTGGGAGACCCGCCGCCGTCGCGGCATCTCCGCCCAGCAGCCGCACCCCACCGAGGACGACCACGACTGGGCCCTCGTACGGCTCGGCGCGCCCGGCGTCGTCCGCGGCATCGTCGTCGACACCGCCCACTTCCGCGGCAACTACCCGCAGGCCGTCTCCGTCGAGGCCGCCTCCGTCGCAGGCTCGCCCTCGCCCGAGGAACTCCTCGCCGACGACGTGAAGTGGACGACGCTCGTCCCGCGCACCGCCGTCGGCGGCCACGCCGCCAACGGCTTCGCCGTCGACATCGAGCAGCGCTTCACCCACCTGCGCGTCAACCAGCACCCCGACGGCGGCATCGCCCGCCTCCGCGTGTACGGCGAGGTCGCCCCGGACCCGGCATGGCTCGGCGTTCTCGGCACCTTCGACCTCGCGGCCCTGGAGAACGGCGGCCAGGTCGAGGACGCCTCCGACCGCTTCTACTCCCCGGCGACCAACACCATCCAGCCGGGCCGCTCCCGCAAGATGGACGACGGCTGGGAGACCCGCCGCCGCCGCGACAAGGGCAACGACTGGATCCGCTACCAGCTCGCCGCCGAGTCCGAGATCCGCGCCGTCGAGATCGACACCGCGTACCTCAAGGGCAACAGCGCCGGCTGGGCGGCCCTCTCCGTCGCCGCCGAGGGCTCCGAGGAGTGGACCGAGATCCTGCCCCGGACCCGCCTCCAACCCGACACCAACCACCGCTTCGTGCTCGGCACCCCGGCGGTCGGCTCCCGCGTCCGGGTCGACATCTACCCCGACGGCGGCATCTCCCGCCTCCGCCTCTTCGGCTCCCTCACGGAGGCCGGCACGGCACGGCTGACCGCCCGCCACCAGGAGCTGGGCGGTTAGCACACCGAAATCCGGGCGGGTACGACACCCCGCCCGGTCCGCGAGGGCGCACCGGCCCGACAGCACCGGTGCGCCCTCCCCCCCTTTCTCGGGGCGCGGTTCGCCTCCGGGGCGCCGGAGCCGGGCTCACGGCCCCGACCGTGCTCGCCTCCTTCGTTCCTCAGGAGGCTCCGCGCGCTCGGGACCATTCCCCCGGCGCGCCCCTTCGGCTCACTTGCCGAGGTCCGGGGCCTGGGGCCCGGGGTGTGAGGTCCTACGGTCGGCGTCCCACGGGTGACGCCGGCCTGCCCCGGGTCACGCCGCGTGGCCCCCGTCCACCGCGAACTCGGCGCCCGTCACGTACCGCCCCTCCGGTCCCGCCAGGAACGCGACCAGCGCGGCCACCTCGTCCGCGGTGCCGAAGCGGCCGAGTGCCGTCAAGGCCGCCTGGCCCTGCGCGTACGGGCCGTCCGCCGGGTTCAGGTCGGTGTCGACGGGGCCCGGATGGACGAGGTTCGCCGTGATGCCGCGGCCGCCGAGGTCCCGGGCGAGTCCCTTCGTCAGGCCGATCAGGGCCGTCTTGCTCAACGCGTAGAGCGTCCCGCCGGGACCCGGCACCCGCTGCGCCATGCAGCTGCCGATCGTGATGATCCGGCCGCCCTCCGGCAGCCGGGCGGCCGCCGCCTGCGAGGCGAGGAAAGCCGCCCGGACGTTCACCGAGAGGACCCGGTCCACATCCGTGAGGGCCAGCGTCTCCAAGGGGCCGAGCACCCCGACGCCCGCGTTGTTCACCAGGACGTCGAGCCGTCCCAGGGCGTCCGCCGCCCAGTCCACCGCGCCCGCCGCGTCCCCGGCGTCGGCCGCGTCGGCCCGCAGGGGGAGCGCCTTGCGCCCGGTCGCCTCGATCCGTGCGGCCACCTCCCTGGCCCGCGCCTCGTCCTGGACGTAGGTGAAGGCCACGTCGGCGCCCTCCCGGGCGAGGCGCAGGGCCGTCGCCGCGCCGATCCCCCTGCTGCCGCCCGTCACCAGAACCGCCGTGCCGTGCATCGTGGACATCCCGAAACCTCCGTGCGAAAGACCTGAGTGGTTGCGGGTTCAATGAAAGTCGGCCGAGGGCCCGGACACCGGCGGGAATCGGACCCCGACCCTGCCACCGATGACTTTCGCCGGGCGGTGCCGTCTGTACCGGTGAGACACGATGGACCGGAGACGAAAGGGCACCACCATGGCCACGCTCAGCCTCACCCAGTTCCTCACCCTCGACGGCGTCCACCAGGCCCCCGGCGGCCCGGACGAGGACCCCAGCGGCGGCTTCGAGCACGGTGGCTGGTCCGTGCCGTACGGCGACGAGGACTTCGGGCGGTTCGTCGAGGAGGTCTTCGCCCGGCCGACGGCCTTCCTCCTCGGCCGTCGTACGTACGAGATCTTCGCCGGCTACTGGCCGAAGCAGACCGACCCGGCCGACCCGGTCGCGAGCAAGCTCAACGCCCTCCCCAAGTACGTCGCCACATCCACCCTCGACTCCGCCGACTGGGCCGGGACCACCCTCCTGCGCGGGGACGTCGTCAAGGAGGTCGCCGCCCTCAAGGAGCACGCCGACGGGGAGATCCAGATGCACGGCAGCGCCGGTCTCGCCCGGACGCTCCTCGACCACGACCTGATCGACACCCTGCACCTGCTGGTGTTCCCCGTCATCCTCGGCACCGGTCGCCGCCTCTTCTCCGACGGCGTCCACCCCGCCGCCTTCCGGCACGCCGCCGCGCGGACCACCGGCTCGGGCATCGCCATCCACACGTACGAGCTGGCGGGCCGCCCCACCTATGGCAGCTACTGATACGACGCCCCCGGAAAGGTGTAGCCACCACGGGCCGGTCCGGGTACGGTGATCGTCCCGTGTGCGAGCCGTCGAAGTCTCCACGTCACCCCGAGACTTGGAGAACCGGCCCGCCATGGCAGCCTCGACCCCCCTCGCCCCACCCCTGTCCCTCGGCGCCCCGCCCCGCGCCTGGCTCACCGATCTGCCCGTCCTGCTCGTCGCCGTCGTCTGGGGCGCCAGCTATCTCGCGGCCAAGGGCATCACCACCACCCACACCGTCATCGCGGTCCTCGTGCTGCGGTTCGCGGTGGTGCTGCCCGTCCTCGTCATCGCCGGCCGGACCAGGCTCCGCGCCCTGAGCGCGGCCCAGTGGCGCGGCGCCGCGACCCTCGGACTCATCCTCAGCGGCATCTTCCTCCTGGAGACCTACGGCGTCGTCCACACCTCCGCCACCAACGCGGGCCTGATCATCAGCCTCACCATGATCCTCACCCCGCTCGCCGAGGCCGCCGTCACCAGGGTCAGACCGCCCCGCGCCTTCCTCGCGGCCGCCGCGCTCTCCGTCACCGGCGTCGTCCTCCTCACCCAGGGCGGTGGCTTCACGACCCCCTCCCTCGGCGACCTCCTCATGCTGCTCGCCGCCGTCGCCCGTACCGTCCACGTCCTGGCCATGTCCCGGAACAAGGCGGTCCAGGACGCCGACTCGCTCTCCCTCACCACCGTCCAACTCGGCACCGCCGTAGCCGTCTTCGCCGTCATCGCGGCCTTCCCCGGCACCGGCGCCCGGCCCTGGACGGTGGCCCTCGCCTTCGGCCCCCGCGAGTGGGCCGGTCTGCTCTTCCTCTCCGTCTTCTGCACGCTCTTCGCCTTCTTCGTGCAGATGTGGGCGGTCCGCCGGACCTCCCCGTCCCGGGTCAGCCTCCTCCTCGGCACGGAACCGCTCTGGGCCGCCGCCGCGGGCATCGCCCTGGCCGGCGACCGCCCCGGCGTCCTCGGCCTCGCGGGCGCGATCCTCGTCCTCGCGGGCACCAGTTGGGGTCGCAGGGCCGCAGGCGACACCGCCGGGTAGGTTCTTCGACGCCGGTGGCGCCCCCCGCCGCATGGCCGAGCATCTCGCCGAGGTCACGCGCCTCGACACCGCGGGCGCCTGGCCCCGGGACGGCCAATCAGGACGTGGCCAAGCGGCTCGCCGATATCGCGAGGGTCATGCCGAGGACCGCGATCACGACGTTCGCGAACAGCTCCCGGCCCTCGAGGAACCCCACGTTCTCCGTGAGGAACCGCGTCAGACCCACCAGTCTGAACCAGCCGTCCGTCAACTCGCGGATCACTCCGCAGACACCCGCCACGAACACCAGGGCGCCCAGGCCCTCCAGAAAACCCTTCATGACCCGATCATGAGGGGGCAGCGCGTCCCACCGCGTCCGCCGCAGGTCTACGGCGGCCGATACGAAAGTATCGACCCGCGCGACTCCGGTAGACCGACCGCCCGCACACCCCCTTGAACCGCCCCCGCCTGCGTACATTGCGGATATGACTCGCACGGACCGGCAGCGCTGGCTGCTCCCCTCCCACCTGGTCGAACCGGGCGGGAGCGGGGCGCCCCGGCCCCGCCGTACCGTCCGCGACTGGATCGTGGACACCTCGCTCTTCCTCCTCGCGGCCCTCGTCGGCCTGCTCGCGGCGGAGACCAGCGCCAAGTACACCAGCGAGGCCGTCGCCCTCGCCGACCAGCTCATCGGCGCCGCCGCGTGCTGCGCCCTGTGGCTGCGACGCCGTTGGCCCACCGCCCTCGCGGTCGCACTGTGCCTGGTGACCGCCGTGGTCCCCGTCGCCGGCGGCGCCCTCCTGGCGAGCCTCTTCAGCCTCGCCGTTCGCCGTCCCTTCCGCGAGGTCGCCTGGATCGCGACCTTCGGCGTCGTCGGCTCGGTCGTGTCGGTGTTCGTCCGTCCCGACCCCGAGACCCCGACCGGGCTCAACGTCGCGCTGAGTCTGGCCCTCGTGCTCCTCGTCACCGCCTGGGGCATGCTCGTCCGTTCCCGTCGCCAGCTCGTCGAGGCCCTCAGGGAACGCGCCCGCCGCGCCGAGGCCGAGGCCGAACTGCGCGTCGCCCAGGCCCAGCGGCTCGCCCGCGAGTCCATCGCCCGGGAGATGCACGATGTCCTCGCCCACCGGCTCACCCTGCTCAGCGTCCACGCCGGAGCCCTGGAGTTCCGCCCCGACGCCCCTCCCGAGCAGGTGGCCCGCGCCGCCGGTGTCATCCGCGACAGCGCCCACGACGCCCTCCAGGACCTCCGCGAGATCATCGGAGTCCTGCGCGCGCCCGGCGAGAACGGCGACGGGGGCAACCGGCCGCAGCCCACCCTCGCCACCCTCGGCGCGCTGATCGCCGAATCCCGCGCGGCCGGCGCGGAGGTCGTCCTCGACACCACCGTGGAGGACCCCGCGGCCGTGCCCGCCGCCACCGGCCGCACCGTCTACCGCATCACCCAGGAGGCCCTCACCAACGCCCGCAAGCACGCCCCCGGCACGAAGGTCACCGTCACCGTGCGGGGCCGCCCCGGCGAGGGCCTCACCGTCGGCGTCCACAACCCCGCTCCCGGCGGACCCGTCCCGCACGTCCCCGGCTCGGGCCAGGGCCTCATCGGACTCGCCGAACGCGCCGCCCTCGCCGGCGGCCGCCTCGACCACGGGCCCGGCCCCGACGGCGGGTTCACGCTGCACGCCTGGCTACCGTGGCCCCCATGACCATCCGGCTCCTCATCGTCGACGACGACCCCCTCGTCCGCGCGGGCCTCACCCTCATGCTCGGCGGCGCCGAGGACCTGGAGATCGTCGGCGAGGGCGCCGACGGCGACGAGGTCCCCGAACTCGTCGCCCGCCACGCCCCCGACGTCGTCCTCATGGACCTCCGCATGCCCCGGGTGGACGGCCTCACCGCCACCGAACGCCTCCGCGCCCGGCCCGGCGCCCCCGAGGTCGTCGTCCTCACCACCTTCCACGCCGACGACCAGGTGCTGCGCGCCCTGCGGGCCGGCGCCGCGGGCTTCGTCCTCAAGGACACCCCGCCCGCCGAGATCGTCGCCGCCGTCCGCCGGATCGCCACCGGGGACCCGGTGCTCTCCCCAGCCGTCACCCGCCAGCTCATGGCCCACGTCGCGGGACAGCCCCGACGACCCCGGCGCGCCGCGGCCGCCGACCGGCTCTCCGCACTCGCCGCCCGCGAACGGGAGGTGGCCGTCGCCGTCGGCCACGGCCTCTCCAACGCCGAGATCGCCGCCCGGCTGTACATGAGCGTCCCGACGGTCAAGGCCCACGTCAGCCGCGCCCTCGCCACACTCGGCCTCGACAACCGCGTCCAGATCGCCCTGCTCGTCCACGACGCGGGCCTCCTCGACGAGAACGACCCCGCCTGACAACACACGGCCCGCCCCGGCCCGCCGGACACGCTCCGCGGATGTCCGTCGTCGAACCGGGGGAGTACGGCGCGGACTTCACCGCCGACCCCGACCGCTTCGACATCCGCAGGGACACCCGCGGCCACCTCGCCTTCGGTCACGGCATCCGCTACTGCCTGGGAGCCCCGCTCGTCCGGCTCGAAGGCCGGATCGCGCTCCGGACGCTCCTGGACCGCTTCCCCGTCCTGGAACGCGACCCCGAGGGCGCGCCCTGGG
Organism: Streptomyces sp. NPDC058671; assembly: GCF_042716475.1. Classification (NCBI taxonomy): domain Bacteria; kingdom Bacillati; phylum Actinomycetota; class Actinomycetes; order Kitasatosporales; family Streptomycetaceae; genus Streptomyces; species Streptomyces sp. NPDC058671. The sequence goes on from NZ_JBHXSA010000002.1 coordinate 278,545, forward strand.
AGCGGCTCCCCGGCCTTCGCATGCGCGGCGTCCGACACCTCCCGGTCCGGTGGTGACGCCGCCCGCCCGCCCCGGCCGGGCGCGTCCCGCCGCGTCCACACCGCACCGGCCACGCCGCCCGCCCTCCCCGGCCGGGCGCGTCCGGCCGCGTCTACACCGCGCCGCCCTCCTCCACCCGCACCGGCCGCCGCTCCCGGCGCGAGCGCTCGCAGGCCTCGGCGATCCGCAGCGCCTCAAGAGCCTCCCGCCCGTCGCACGGATTGGCCGCCTCGCCGCGCACCAGCCGGACGAACGCGTCGAGCTCAGCCTCGTACGCGGGGGCGAACCGCTCCAGGAACCCCGGCCACGGCTTCCCCGGCGCGGCCGGCCCCCGCGACTCCACCGAGGTGAGCGGGGTGCGGTCGTCCAGGCCCACCGCGATCTGGTCCCGGTCGCCCGCCAGCTCCATCCGGACGTCGTACCCGGCGCCGTTGCTGCGGGTCGCGGTCGCCGTCACCAGCGTCCCGTCGTCCAGGGTCAGGAGCGCGGCCGCCGTCGACACGTCCCCCGCCTCCCGGAACATCGCGGGCCCCGCGTCCGAGCCCGTCGCGTACACCTCCACGACCTCCCGGCCGGTCACCCAGCGGACCATGTCGAAGTCGTGCACCAGACAGTCCCGGAACAGCCCGCCGGAGAGCGGCAGGTACGCGGCGGGCGGCGGCTCCGGGTCGGAGGTCGCCGCCCGTACGGTGTGCAGCCGGCCGAGCCGCCCCGAGCGCACCGCCTCCCGCGCAGCCCGGTACCCCGCGTCGAAGCGCCGCATGAACCCCAGCTGGAGCTCGGTCCCCGCCTCCGCCACCGCCGCCAGGGCGGTCCTCGTCCCCGGCACGTCCAGGGCGATCGGCTTCTCGCAGAACGCGGGGATCCCGGCGCCCGCCGCGCGGGCGATCAGCTCCGCGTGCGCGGCCGTCGCCGAGGCGATCACCACCGCGTCCAGGGCGTGCCCGAACAGCGCCGTCACGTCCGGTGCCGCCTCCGCCCCGAGAGCCCCCGCGACCCCGGCCGCCCGGCCGGCGTCCGCGTCCGCGAGCACCAGCGCCCCGACCTCCGGGTGGCGGGCCAGCACCCCCGCGTGGAAGCTCCCGATCCGTCCCGTACCGATGAGTCCGATGCGCATGGCCCCACCGTGGAGGCGCTCGTCCACCGTGTCAAGGATTTGTCAGGACAACCGGACGTCACGACTTCCCGTCAACAGCGCCCCGGGCTACGCTCCCTCCGTGTCCAAGCAGTCCGGCTCCTCCCTGCCCCCGCTCGCCGTGGACCGCAGCAGCCCGGTCCCGCTCTACTTCCAGCTGGCCGGGCAGCTGGAGGACGCCGTGGCGAACGGGACGCTCACCCCGGGCACCCTCCTGGGCAACGAGATCGACCTCGCCACCCGCCTCGGCCTCTCCCGCCCCACGGTCCGCCAGGCCATCCAGACCCTCGTCGACAAGGGCCTCCTCGTCCGCCGCCGGGGCATCGGCACCCAGGTCGTGCACAGCACCGTCCGGCGCCCGCTGGAACTGAGCAGCCTGTACGACGACCTCGACGCGGCCGGACAGCTCCCCGCCACCCGGGTCCTCGTCCACCGCGTCGAACCCGCGGCCGCCCCGGTCGCGGCCGCCCTCCGCGTACCCGAGGGCAGCGACGTCCTCTACCTGGAACGGCTCCGCACCGCGCACGGCGAGCCCATGGCGTACCTCCGCAACCACCTCCCGGCCGGGCTCGTCGAAGCGGACACCGAGCGCCTGGAGAGCACCGGCCTCTACCGGATGCTCCGGGCCGCCGCGCTCACCCTGCACAGCGCCCGGCAGGCCGTCGGCGCCCGCGCCGCGACCGCCGCCGAGGCGGCCCTGCTCGACGAGCCGGAGGGTGCCCCGCTGCTGACCATGGAGCGCGTCACCTTCGACGACACCGGCCGTGCCGTCGAGTACGGCTCCCACCTCTACCGGGCCACCCGCTACTCCTTCGAGTTCCAGCTGATGGTCCGTCCGTAGCCTGGGAAGGCCCCCCTGGCGAGGGCCACGACCCGCATGACCGATACTGCAATGCACGCAGAAGGACACAAAGGAGGGCACGGCCTCGTGACCAGGCTTCGGACCGGAGGGGTACGCGCCGCAGTCGGCGCCGTGCTCGCGCTCGCGCTCACAGGAGCGCTGGCCGGATGCAGCAGCACCGGCGGCAAGCGGGCGGAGGACGCCCGCAAGGCGGCCGAGGCCCAGGGCAGGGCGGCCGTCGACACCCCCCGCTGGACCTTCGCCATGGTGACCCACTCGGGTGACGGCGACACCTTCTGGGACATCGTCCAGAAGGGCGCCAAGCAAGCCGCGGCCAAGGACAACATCAACTTCCTCTACGCCCACCACGACGAGGCACAGCAGCAGGCGCAGCTGATCGACTCGTACGTCGCCAAGGGCGTCGACGGACTGATCGTGACCCTCGCCAAGCCCGACGCCATGAAGGCCGCCGTGGCGAAGGCCGTCAAGGCGGGCATCCCGGTGATCACCGTGAACTCCGGCGCCGAGCAGTCCGCGGCCTACGGCGCGCTCACCCACATCGGGCAGGACGAGACCGTCGCGGGCGAGGCCGTCGGCGAGGAACTCGACAAGCGCGGCAGGAAGAAGGCGCTCTGCGTCCTGCACGAGCAGGGCAACGTGGGCCACGAGCAGCGCTGCGCCGGAACGAAGAAGACCTTCGGCGGCGAACTGGTCAACCTGTACGTCGACGGCACCAACATGCCCGACGTCAAGGCCTCCATCGAGGCCAAGCTCCAGTCCGACAAGGACGTCGACGCCGTCGTCACTCTCGGCGCCCCCTTCGCCGACACCGCCGTCCAGGCCGCCAGGAGCGCCGGGAGCAAGGCCGAGGTCGACACCTTCGACCTCAACGCCAAGGTCGCCACCGCTCTCAAGACCGGCACCCTCGGCTTCGCCGTCGACCAGCAGCCCTACCTCCAGGGCTACCAGGCCGTCGACCTGCTCTGGCTGTACCGCTACAACGCCGACGTCCTCGGCGGCGGGAAGCCGGTCCTCACCGGCCCCCAGATCATCACGAAGGACGACGCCGGGAAGCTCGTCGAGTACGCGGAGCGGGGCACCCGATGAGTTCCACCGCCCCGCCGTCCGACGGCATCGACCACGTCGACGAACGGCTGCTCCGCACCTCCCCCCTCAAGAAGCTCCTCGCCCGCCCCGAGCTCGGCTCGGTCGTCGGCGCGATCGCCGTCTTCGTCTTCTTCTCGGTGGTCGCCGACAGCTTCCTGCGCCCGTCCAGCCTGGGGACCGTGCTCTACGCGGCGTCCACCATCGGCATCATGGCGGTCCCCGTCGCGCTGCTCATGATCGGCGGCGAGTTCGACCTGTCCGCCGGCGTCATGGTCACCAGCGCGGCCCTGATCTCGTCGATGTTCAGCTACCAGATGACGGCGAACGTCTGGGTCGGCGTCGGCGTCTCGCTGCTCGTCACCCTGGCGATCGGCGCCTTCAACGGCTTCATGCTGACCCGTACGAAGCTGCCCAGCTTCATCATCACGCTCGGCACCTTCCTCATGCTGACCGGTCTGAACCTGGGCCTCACCAAGCTGATCAGCGGCACCGTCTCCACCAAGACCATCGCCGACATGGAGGGCTTCTCCTCCGCCCGCAAGCTCTTCGCCTCGCAGCTGACCGTCGGCGGCGTCGAGTTCAAAGTGACCGTCCTGTGGTGGCTCGCCCTCGTCGCGCTCGCCACCTGGATCCTGCTCCGCACCCGCTTCGGCAACTGGATCTTCGCGGTCGGCGGCGGCGCCGACGCGGCCCGCGCGGTCGGCGTCCCCGTCTACCGGACGAAGATCGGCCTCTACCTGGGCGTGGCCTTCTGCGCCTGGGTCTCGGGCCAGCACCTGCTCTTCTCCTTCGACGTCGTCCAGTCGGGCGAAGGCGTCGGCAACGAGCTCATCTACATCATCGCGGCCGTCATCGGCGGCTGTCTGATCACCGGCGGATACGGCTCCGCCATCGGCTCCGCCGTCGGCGCCCTCATCTTCGGCATGACCAGCAAGGGCATCGTGTACGCCGAGTGGAACCCGGACTGGTTCAAGTTCTTCCTGGGAGCGATGCTCCTCCTGGCGACCCTGCTCAACGCCTGGATCCGCAAGCGCGTGGAGGCCACCAAGTGAGCACCGGGACCGTTCCCCTCGTCGAGCTCGACGACGTCAGCAAGTACTACGGCAACATCCGCGCCCTCGAAGGGGTCTCCCTGGAGGTCCGCTCCGGCGAGATCACCTGCGTCCTCGGCGACAACGGCGCCGGCAAGTCCACCCTCATCAAGATCGTCGCCGGTCTGCACCGGCACGACACCGGCGTCTTCCGCATCGAGGGCGAGGACGTCACCCTCGCCAACCCGCGCGACGCCCTCGACCGGGGCATCGCCACCGTCTACCAGGACCTCGCCGTCGTCCCCCTCATGCCGGTCTGGCGGAACTTCTTCCTCGGCTCAGAGCCCACCAAGGGCTCCGGCCCCTTCAAGCGGCTCGACGTCGGCCTGATGCGTGCCACCACCCGCGAGGCGCTGCTCCGCATGGGCATCGACCTGCGCGACGTCGACCAGCCCATCGGCACCCTCTCCGGCGGCGAGCGGCAGTGCGTGGCCATCGCCCGCGCCGTCCACTTCGGCGCCAAGGTCCTCGTCCTCGACGAGCCGACCGCCGCCCTCGGCGTCAAGCAGTCCGGAGTCGTCCTCAAGTACGTCGCGGCCGCCCGCGACCAGGGCCTCGGCGTGGTCCTCATCACGCACAACCCGCACCACGCCTACCTCGTCGGCGACCGTTTCGTCCTCCTCAAGCGGGGCGTGACGGCCGGCAGCCACACCAAGGGCTCCGTGACCCTCGACGAGTTGACCCGGCAGATGGCGGGCGGGACCGAGCTCGAGGACCTGCGCCACGAGCTGGAGAGGCCCACCGCGACGTGACGGAGCCCGTCCCGATGTGACGGGCTCTTCACCCCCCACCTGGCAGAATCGGAGCCGATGAGTACCTACCGTGACCTCGCCCACCGCGGGTCCGCCCGGGGCACCGTGCTGCGGACCGTCGGCACCCGGGAGCGGCGCTCCCACCTGACGGCGCCCCGGGTGCCGACCGTCGGCATCGACATCGGCGGTACGAAGGTGATGGCCGGGGTCGTCGACGCCGACGGCAACATCCTGGAGAAGCTCCGCACGGAGACCCCGGACAAGTCCAAGAGCGCCAAGGTCGTCGAGGACACCATCGTCGAACTGGTCCTCGACCTGTCCGACCGGCACGACGTGCACGCCGTCGGCATCGGCGCGGCCGGCTGGGTCGACGCCGACCGCGCCACGGTGCTCTTCGCCCCGCACCTCGCCTGGCGCAACGAGCCCCTCCGCGACGCGCTCCAGGGCCGCCTGGCCGTCCCCGTCATGGTCGACAACGACGCCAACACCGCCGCCTGGGCCGAGTGGCGCTTCGGCGCGGGCCGCGACGAGGACCACCTCGTCATGATCACGCTCGGCACCGGCATCGGCGGCGCCATCCTGGAGGGCGGCCAGGTCAAGCGCGGCAGGTACGGGGTCGCCGGCGAATTCGGCCACATGCAGGTCGTCCCCGGCGGACACCGCTGCCCCTGCGGCAACCGCGGCTGCTGGGAGCAGTACAGCTCCGGGAACGCCCTGGTCCGCGAGGCCCGCGAGCTGGCCGCCGCCGACTCCCCGGTCGCGTACAACATCATCGAGCGGGTCAAGGGGAACATCCCCGACATCACCGGACCGCTCATCACCGAGCTCGCCCGCGAGGGCGACGCCATGTGCGTGGAGCTGTTCCAGGACATCGGTCAGTGGCTCGGCGTCGGCATCGCCAACCTCGCCGCCGCCCTCGACCCCTCCTGCTTCGTCATCGGCGGTGGCGTCTCGGCCGCCGACGACCTGCTCATCGGCCCCGCGAGGGACGCCTTCCGCCGCCACCTCACCGGCCGCGGCTACCGCCCCGAGGCCCGCATCGTCCGTGCCCAGCTCGGCCCCGAGGCCGGCATGGTCGGCGCCGCCGACCTCGCCCGGCTCGTCGCCCGCCGCTTCCGCCGCGCCAACCGGCGCCGGGTCGAGCGGTACGAACGGTACGAGCGCTACGCCCAGGCCCTGCGCAGCGGGACCTCGGCCCTGGCCCCCCGTGCCCCCGAGGATCCGCCCTCATGACCCTGCCCCGCCAGTCCCTCCCCCCGCGCGACCCCCGGGAGAAGCTGCCCGAGGACCGTCGGCACATGATCCGCCGCCGCTGGCTGACCGCCGTCATCATCGTGCTGCTCGTCGGCGTCCCGGCCGGCTACCTCGTCATCTCCGCGGGCCAGAGCCGGGACAGCGGCCGCGACAAGGAACGCGAGTCCTCGGCGGCCGGCCTCCAGGACAACTGGCCCTCGCTGATGAAGCGCCGGGTCTTCGAGGTCCCCGTCCCCGCCGGGTCCTGGGCCGTCGCCTACTACGAGACCAGCAACTGGAAGACGAGCCGGCTGTACGTCCAGTTCACGACGACCGCGACCGGCCTCGACACCTACCTGGCCGAGTCCGGCACCAGCCGCGCCGCGCTCACCCCGGGCCGGATCACCATCGGCGAGCGCGACGCCGACATCGCCGGCTGGAGCTTCGCCGACGGCATGACCTGGGCGGGCACCACCGTGAGGCGTGAGGAGCCGCGCCCCACGACCGACATCACCGTCGACCTCACCGACCCCGCGTTCCCGCGCGTCCACACGGTCTCGACGACCAGCCCCTGAAATGATCGGAGGCTCCATCACCCCTGCTCCGATGGGTAGCCTCCGTGAGAAGACTGTGCTCCTGGGCCTCCGCGTTCGTGGCCCTGGCCCTCGCCGTTCCCGCCGCGGCGGCGGGCACGTCCGCAGCGGTGACGGAGACCGGGACCGGGGCCGCCGGGGTGGCCTCCGCCGGCCCGACCGCCTTCGCCGAGGGGCCGGTCAGGGCCGCGCTGGCCCGGCTGCTGCCCCGCCACGCCTCCCAGTTCACCCTCGTCCCGGTGAGCCGCCCCGCGTCCGGTGACTACTTCACCGTGTCCGGCGACCCGGGCCGTCTGCGGGTCGAGGGCACCAGCCCCGCCGTCATCCTCAGCGGCGTCAACCGGTACCTGAAGTACACCGCGAAGGTCGACATCGGATGGCCCGGCGACAGCACGGCGAAGCTGCCCCGGATCCTTCCCGCCCCCGCCGGCACCGTCCGCGGGGACGCGTCGGTGCCCCACCGCTTCGCGCTCAACGACACCGACGACGGCTACTCCGGCGCCTACCGCGACTGGGCCTCCTACGAGAGGCAGATCGACCTCCTCGCCCTGCACGGCGCGAACGAGGTCTTCGTCCAGATGGGCGCGGACGCCGTCTACCAGCGGACGTTCCAGGAGTTCGGATACTCCCGGGACGAACTCGCGTCCTGGATCCCCGGCCCCGCGCACCAGCCGTGGTGGCTGATGCAGAACATGTCGGGCTTCGGTTCCCCCGTCTCCCAGCGGCTGCTCGACGACCGCGCCGCCCTCGGCCGCAGGATCGCCGACCGACTGCGCCAGCTCGGCATGACCCCGGTGCTGCCCGGCTACTTCGGCACCGTGCCCCCGGGCTTCACGGCCAGGAACCCCACCGGACCCGTCGTCCCGCAGGGCCGCTGGGTCGGCTTCGACCGGCCCGACTGGCTCGACCCGCGCAGCCCCGCGTACACGCAGGTCGCCGCCTCCTTCTACCGCCACCAGCGCGACCTCCTCGGCGACTCCACGATGTACAAGATGGACCTGCTCCACGAGGGCGGACGACCGGGAGACGTCCCCCTGGGAGACGCCGCCGGGGCCGTCATGAACGCGTTGCAGAGCGCCCGCCCCGGCGCCGTCTGGGTCCTGCTCGGCTGGCAGAAGAACCCCTCCGCGCAGCTCATCGACGCCGTCGACAAGAGCAGACTCCTCATCGTCGACGGCCTCTCGGACCGCTACGACGGTCTGGACAGGGAGACCACCTGGCACGGGGCGCCCTACGCGTTCGGCACGATCCCCAACTTCGGCGGCCACACCACCATCGGCGCGAACACCGCCGTCTGGGCCGCCCGCTTCGACCAGTGGCGCACCAAGCCGGGCAGTGCCCTGAAGGGCATCGCCTATCTGCCGGAGGGCACCGGCACCAACCCCGCCGCCTACGAACTGTTCACCGAACTCGCCTGGCGCACCGGCCCGCTGGACCACCGGGCATGGTTCGCCGCGTACGCGGAGCGGCGCTACGGCGGCGCCGACCCGCACGCCGCCGCGGCGTGGGAACTGCTGCGCACCGGCCCGTACAGCACCCCGTCCGGTACGTGGAGCGAGTCCCAGGACAGCCTGTTCACCGCGCGGCCGCGCCTCACCGCGACCAAGGCGGCCAGTTGGGGACCGGGCGCCATGCGCTACGACGCGAGCACGGTACGGCGGGCACTGGCGGAACTGCTGCGGGTCGCCCCCGGGCTGCGGACCACCGATGCCTACCGCTTCGACCTGGTCGACGTCGCCCGGCAGGCCCTCGCCGACCACAGCCGGACCCTGCTCCCGCGGATCAAGGCCGCCTACGACGCCAAGGACCTCGCCGCGTTCCGGCAGCGTGCCGCCGAGTGGAAGGGCCACCTCGCCCTCCTCGACGAACTCCTCGCCACGGACACCCGTTTCCTCCTCGGGCCCTGGCTCGAGGACGCCACGTCCTGGGGCGCCACCGAGGAGGAGAGGGCGGCGGCCGAGTTCGACGCCCGCTCCGTCCTCACCACCTGGGGCGACCGCTCCGGCAGCGACGCGGGCGGTCTGCACGACTACGCCAACAGGGAATGGTCGGGGCTCGTCTCCGACTTCTACGCCATGCGCTGGACGAAGTACCTCGACTCCCTCGACACCGCCCTCGCCACCGGCCGGACACCGGTCGCCATCGACTGGTTCGCCGTCGAGAACGCCTGGAACCTGGAGCGCACCGCGTACCCCGTCCACGCCTCGGGCGACCCGGTGGCCCTGGCGACGGCCGTACACGAGGCCCTGCCCGCCCCGCAGCCGACGGCGCCCGTCACCGGCACGGGCGGCGCCGCGGCGCCGCTCCAGGCGTGGCGCCGGTCCCCGGAGCGGGCGGCGCTCAGCCCGGCGGGGGCAGGGACTGCTCCGTCCAGATCGTCTTCCCGTGTCGCGTGTACCGGCTGCCCCACCGGTCGGTGAGCTGCGCGATCAGGAAGAGACCCCTGCCTCCCTCCTCGGAGGCCTGCGCGCGGCGCATACGGGGCTGGGTGCTGCTGCGGTCGGAGACCTCGCAGATCAGCGACGCGGCGCGGATCAGGCGGAGTTCGAGCGGACCGCCCGCGTAGCGGATGGCATTGGTGACCAGCTCGCTGGCCACCAGCTCGGTGGTGAACGCCAGTTCGTCCAGGTCCCACCGCGACAGCTGGTCGAGCACCCGCTCCCGGGCCTCCGCCACCACCGACGGGTCCGCCGCGAAGGTCCAGGCGGCGGTGGACCGCTCGGGCACCGCCCGGGTCCGCGCGAGCAGCAGCGTCACGTCGTCCGACAGCGGGCCCGGAACGAGTTCCGCCACCACCGCGGGGCCGGCCTCCTCCAGCGGCCGGCCGGGGGTGACCACCGAGGACAGCGCGTTCCCGAGGGCCGCCATCCCCACGTCGAGGTCGGCGTGGCGCCGCTCGATCAGACCGTCGGTGTAGAGCGCGAGGACGCTGCCGTCCGGCACCTCCGTCTCGACCGGCTCGAAGGGCAGCCCCCCGACGCCCAGCGGCGGCCCCGGACTGACGTCCAGGTAGGTGACGGCGCCGTCGGGGGCGACCAGCGCCGGCGGCGGATGTCCGGCGCTGGCCGCGAGACACCGCCGGGTCACCGGGTCGTACGTCACGTACAGGCACGTGGCTCCGAACGAGCCGTACGCGGTCTCCGCCCCGGGTGTACGGGTCGCCTCGCCTGCCTCGATCACGAACTGTGACACCAGGTCGTCCAGGTGCGTCAGGAGCTCGTCGGGTTCGAGGTCGAGGTCCGCGAGGGTCCGTACGGCGGTGCGCAGGCGTGCCATCGTCGCGGTCGCCTGGAGGCCGTGCCCGACGACGTCGCCGACGACGAGCGCGACCCGCGCGGACGACAGGGGGATGACGTCGAACCAGTCCCCGCTGACCCCGCTGGCCGTGTCGGCCGGCAGGTACACGCTCGCGGTGTGCACCGCGACGGTGTCGGTCGTCGGTGACGGCAGCAGACTGCGCTGCAGACTGATCGCGGCGCTTCTCTCCCGGTTGTACCGACGGGCGTTGTCCACGACCAGGGCGGCCCGCGAGGCGATCTCGTCGAGCAGCGCGAGGTCCTCCGGGGCGAACGGCGGTCGGTCCTCGCCCCGCCCGACCTGGATCCGGCCGAGGAGCAGCCCCCGGGCCCGGAGCCACGCGCTCATACCGTACGGGGAGGCCACCGGGTCGACTTCGGGGCCGGCGTCGAGCAGCCCGGGGGAGCCCCCGGCCACGGCCACCCGGCGCAGTGAGTCGGCGAGGTCGTGCTCGGAGGCCGGTTCCCCGCTGGTGAAGACGGCCTCCGCGACGTCGACGACCGCCACGTCGGCGAGCCCGGGGACGAGCACCCCGGCCAGATCCCGGGTGGTCTCCTCCGCGGAGAAATGGGCGTTCAGCACCGTCGTCGCCCGGTGCAGCAGGTCGAGACGGCGCTGCGACAGCCGTTGCTCCGTGACATCGAGGAAGAGGGCCGTGACCCCCGCGACCTCCCCGTTCGTCCCTTGCAGGCGGAACGCGGACAGCGCCAGGACGCGTCCCGTCCCCGGGTCGACCTGGGTGTGGACCTCCACGTCCGCCGCGACCAGCGGGACCCCGGTCGTCAGCACCTCGCGCAGCCGCGCGTCGATCACCCGGGCGTCCGACTCCCGGAGGAAGTCCGCGAGCCGGGCCCCGTACAGATCGGCCGGAACACCCGTATAGGGAAGGAGGGGGGTGTTCGTCCGTACGAGCCGCAGTTCCTTGTCCAGGACGGCGAGACCGATGCGCTCCTGGAGGAACAGCTCCCGCATGAACGCATGGCCCTGGCGCCACTGCGCGACCAGGGCGAGCGGGGCGGCGAGGACCAGGAACTGGTGCGCCCCCGCGACGCCCTGTCCCTCGTCGAGCGGCAGGACGCGGAACAGCACGTCGCCGCCACCGCCCGGCGTGAGGGCCGCCCGGCCCTCCCAGATGGGCCGGTCCCGCTGTGCCATGACCGCCCCCCAGGTCTCGGGGTCCGCCAGCAGGTCACGGATCCGCAGGCCGCGCAGCTCACGCGCCGTGCGGTTCAGGAGCGTCTCCGCCGCGGGGGTGCAGCTCAGGACGGTCCCCTCGGCGTCCACCACGAGCCCGGCCGCGTGCCCGGCGTCGAGGGGGTCGTCGTTCGTGTGGGCCATCCGGGTGCACGCTCCGTTCCACGCCTGGTCACCGGCGAGGACCACGGCTCATGGTCACTCTGCCCGTGCGCCCGCTCCACGGCACGCGGTCGTGGCCCGAATGGCGGGGGCCGCCCGGCGCGGGGCCGGTCGGCCCGTCCGGGTCAGCCGACGGCGAGCACGCGCAGGAGCCGTGCCACCTCCGCCGCGACGGCGTCGCGCGCCGGGCCGAGGTACTTCCGGGGGTCGGCGGTGTCGGGGTGGGCGTCGAGGTGGTCGCGGACGGTCCGGGTGAAGGTCCTGTTGAGGTGGGTGGAGACGTTCACCTTGGTCATGCCGGCCGTGACCGCCTTGGCGAGATCGTCCTCGGCGACCCCGGAGGAGCCGTGCAGGACGAGCGGCACGCCCACGGCGGCCCGCAGTCGTGCGATGAGTCCGAAGTCGAGGACGGCGTCGCGGGTGAGCATGGCGTGCGAACTGCCCACGGCGACGGCGAGGGCGTCCACGGCGGTCGCCGTGACGAACGCGGCGGCCTCGTCGGGATCGGTGCGGACGCCGGGGGCGTGGGCGCCGTCCTTGCCGCCGACCTCGCCCAGTTCGGCCTCGACCCACACGTCCGCGCGGTGGCAGTAGTCGGTGACCTCCCGGGTCGCCACCACGTTCCGCGCGTACGGCAGCTTGGAGGCGTCGAACATGACGGAGGTGAAGCCGAGGTCGACGGCCTCGCGGACGAGGTCCGCCGACTCGGCGTGGTCGAGGTGGACGGCCACGGGTACGCCCGCCGCGCGGGCGAGCGCGAGGGACGCGAGGCCGATCGGCGCGAGCGAACCGTGGTAGCGGGCGGTGTTCTCGCTGACCTGGAGGATGACCGGCAGTCCGGCGCTCTCGGCTCCCGCGACGATCGCCTCGGCGTGCTCGATCTGGACGACGTTGAACGCGCCGACGCCGGACGTCCGCGCGTGCGCGGGGGCGACGATCTCGCCAGTGGCTGACAGGGGCATGGCTTCTCTCTACGGAAACGGACGGACGGGACGGGGCAAGGCAGGTGCGTCGTGCGGGTCGTCGGTGTCAGGCGCCGGGGCCGTCGAGGATCACCGAACGGGTGAGGTTGCGCGGGCGGTCGGGGTCGAAGCCCTGTGCCTCTGCCAGCCGGACGGCCAGCCGCTGGGCGCGGACGAGGTCCGCCAGCGGGTCGAGAGCGCCGGACTCGTCGCCGGACCCGGCGACGAGGGTGCCGCCGACCCGGGCGACGTCGTCGGCGAGCCCCGACGGGGTCGGGCCGAAGACCCAGGCCACCCGGCCGGGACCGGTGATGCTGATCGGCCCGTGCCGGTACTCCATGGCCGGGTACGCCTCGGTCCACGCGCCGGCGGCCTCACGCATCTTCAGGCCCGCCTCCAGGGCGAGTCCGTAGCTCCAGCCGGTGCCGAGGAAGGTGAACTGCTCGGCGGCGCACACGTCGGCGTCGAGGTCCAGCGCGAGGGCCCGCCGCACGTCGGCGATCGCCCGGTCGAGCGGCCGCACGCCGGCCGGCAGCGCGCCCTCGGTCTCCAGGTGCGCGCGCAGCAGCGCGAGCACGGTGGTGGCGAAGCGCGTCTGCACCACCGACTCCTCGTCGGCGAAGTCGAGCACGGCGACGGTGTCGGCCACCCGCATGACGGGGGTCTCGGGGTCCGCGGTGATCGCGCCGGTCGGCGTGGTGCCCTGCAACCGGGCCAGGAGGTCCAGGACTTCGGTCGTGGTGCCCGAGCGGCTGATGGCGAGCACACGGTCGTAGTGGCGCCCGTGGGGGAACTCGGACGCGGCGAAGGCGTCCGTCTCGCCGTGACCGCCGCGCTCGCGGAGCTCGGCGTAGGCAAGGGCCATGAACCAGGAGGTTCCGCAGCCGACGACGGCGACGCGCTCGCCCCGGCGGGGCAGGACGTCGGCGTAGCGGGCCGACGACTCCCGCACCCGCAGCCAGGTGTCGGGCTGCGAGGCGATCTCGACCGAGGTACGGGACGACGCTGTGGTGGTCATGGGAAACGCTCCTCCGGGGGACAGGCCCACGCACTCCCGTGCTGTGCGTGAAACCGCACGATAAAGGCTTGCTTCAATCATCTAGAAGCAGATTCGATGCGAGAAGTATGGCAAGGCGGCTGTTCAGGGTCCAGAGGGCAGGCCGTGACGTCGCGCGGAAGGCCGACAACCGGAGCGGCGGTGCTCTCGGCGTACGGGTTGCGCTCGCCGCCCCGGCGCCCGACCGCCCTCGCCGCCCCGGCGCCCGCGCCGCCCCGCCGCCCGGTCGGCGGGGCGGCGGTGGCGCCGGGGCAGAGGAGGGGATCAGGGAGCGACGGCCATGTCGAAGAGGTGGATGCCGCCGTTGCTCGGCAGCACCACGAAGTCGACCTGCTTGGTCCTGTCGAGGGGGATGGAGTGGGCGAAGACCCGGTACGCGATGCCGGCGTTCCCGTACCCGCTCGGCCGGTTGCGTCCGTCACTGGACGCAACCAGGGTCGCCCCGTGGGCGTTCGCCGGGTCGAACGACCAGTTCGGGAAGCCGAACGAGCCCGTACTGCTCGTCCCGTCCGTGTAGTGCACGGTGGCCGTGCCCGACGCCCCGCTGGTGACGCCCGAGCCGAGGAACACGAGCTTGCCGCCGGTGCCCCTCAGGGCGACGGCCTGGCCCGCGGCGGTGACGTTGTCCCTGGTGCCGCTCGGCACGTTCGGCCAGCGCAGCTCCGCGCCCAGGGCGCTCACGGGCGCGCCGGGGCGCAGTCCCACGTCGGCGAGCTTCTGGGCGGAGAAGCTGTTGCCCTCGCCGTCGTAGTCGCCGGGTCCCGTGTCGCTCTCGTCGGTCACGCCCACGTTGTTGTAGGCGGCCGCCAGGTTCGCGAGGGGCGTGCCGCTGCGCTGGGTCCTGGTCGCCGTGGCCGAGCCGGCCCCGTCGCCGCCCCGGTAGGTCGCGGTCGCGGTGAACGTGCGGACGGTGAAGCCGCCGCGCTGCTCCGGCACCTGGATGCGGAACGTGGCGGCGGCGGAGGTCCCCCTGGTGAGGGAGCCGTCGACGCGGACGACCGAGGGCTGGACGGCCCAGCCGGTCGGACCGCCGAAGGAGACCTGGAGCGAGCGCATCCGGTCCGGCCCGGCGTTGGTGACGGTCACCTTCACCGTGGAGACGGCCGGGCCCGCCAGGTCGACGGGGGAGATCGTGACCGCCGTCCGCGCGGTGGGGGGCGCCGGCTCCTGTTCCGCCGCGGCGGCCGTCCCGGCCGCCGCGAGCGGGAGGAGGGCGAGCACACCTGCCACGGCCACCGCTCTGAGTGACCCGATCAGTCCTGCTGAACTCACGTGCTGCTCCTCTGCGGGAAGGGGGCGGGGGGAGGTGTCAGGCGACGGGAGGCATCTCGGTGGTGCGGGAGTCGAGCCCTGTGCGGAGGTTGACCCAGGCGCCCCGGGTGAAGTCGGGGATCTGCACGGGCCGCCCCTTGTTTGCCAGGGACATGACACTCAGGGGGACGGGGGCGCACCAGGCCGCCGAGTCGTAGACGTCGATGTCGGGGACGAGGCCCGCCCGCATCAGCTGGACCGTCCGCCACTGCAGGACGTAGTCCATGCCGCCGTGGCCGCCGTTGTTCGCCGCGTCGTCACCGATCTTCCTCCACAGCCAGTGGTCGAACTCCTTGCGGTACGAGCCGAAGTCCCGCCAGGCGTGTCCGCCGTGGTCCGGCTCGACGTAGACCCGGCCGCCTCCGGCCGACAGCACCCCGGCGTAGTCCTCGAAGATCCCCCGGCTGCCGGCGAGCGTGTTGATGCGGCTGTACGGGCGGGGGGAGCTCACGTCGTGCTCGGCGCGGATGACCCGGCCCTTCGCGGTGTCGATCAGACACGTGACCAGGTCGCCGTTGACGTACGTCTCCCTCCAGGAGGGGTGGTTCCGCGGCACGAACCGCTCCCGGTAGTCGGCCAGACCCTTCGGCGCGGTCGCGGTGGCGCGCAGCGTGGTCATGCGGTCGCCCCGGTTGATGTCCATGGCGGCGGCGATAGGCGCGAGCCCGTGCATGGCGTAGAAGGAGGCGGTACTGCGGGTGTGCCACACCCGGCGCCACGCGTCGGTGTAGTACGTGTCGGAGAAGAGCAGCGCGCGCAGGTCGTGGAGGTAGCCGCCGTGTCCGTTGGTGATGTCGCCGAAGAGGCCCTCGTGCGCCATCTTCAGCATGGCCAGCTCGTTGCGGCCGTAGCTGCAGTTCTCCGCCAGCATCAGATGGCGCCGGGTGAGCTCCGAGGTGTCGACCAGGTCCCAGAGCTCGTCGAGGCCGGTGGCGACGGGCAGCTCGACGATCACGTGCTTGCCCGCCAGGAGCGCGGCCTTCCCCTGCTCGTAGTGGAACTCCCAGGGGGTGGCGATGTAGACGAGGTCGATGTCGTCGCGCCGCAGCATCCGGGCGTACGCGTCGGCGGAGCCGCCGAACTCGGCGGGGCGGGGCCTGCCGGCGGCGGCCAGCCGGTCGGCGGCCTGCTCGGCGCGGTCCGTCCGGATGTCGCAGACGGCGGTCACGGTGCAGCCGGGCACCACGGACCAGCCCGTGGTCATGCCGGAGCCGCGGTTGCCCAGCCCGATGACGCCGACGCGGACCGTCCGGTGGGCCTCGTAGGGCACGTCGATCATCGACCGCTGGCCCGCCCTCCGGTGCGGCGCCGACGCCGCGGTGTCCGTCGCGGCCGCGGCGGGGGCCGCGACTCCGACTCCGGTGGCCAACGCCCCGGTGGCGGCCACAGCGCCTCCCAGGATCAGGCGGCGTGAGACTGCGGGGGTTCCTGTCATGGGTTCATCGCTCCTCTAGGCGTACGGCAGCGGACGCGTGACGACTGTGGCGGGACGATCGGATACATGTCAATAGGTGTTCGTTGAGGGGCAGTTCCGCGCAGGGGTACGCATCCGTGGCCGGATTCGTTGCGTGGATCGTCCAAGCGGAGCGCGGGCTCCGTTCGCGCCCCGGGCCGATCCGGGTGAGGCTCGTACAGCTGGGCGGTCGGGTCGACACGTCGCCTGCCCGACCGTCCGCTCCGCGTCCGCTCCGCCCGCCCCACCGGAGGTCCCGCCGTGCCGGCATCGAAGAACTCCAAGGTCCACCTGGTCGGCGGTGGTATCGCCTCGCTCGCGGCAGCCGCGTTCCTCGTACGGGACGCGGGCGTGCCGGGGCGGAACATCCACATCCTGGAGCAGCTGCCGATCGCGGGCGGATCGATGGACGGCGCCCCGGCACCGACCCGCGAGGGCGGGTACGTCACGCGGGGCGGCCGGATGTTCGAGGAGGAGCACTACGTGTGCCTGTGGAACCTCCTGGAGTCCGTCCCCACCCTGGACGACCCGGCGATCTCGGTACGGCAGGAGATGCTCGCCTTCAACATCGAGCACCCCACGCACGCCAGGGCCCGCATCATCAACGGCGACCGCACCATCGCCGACGCGTCCCGGCTCGGTCTGGACACGCGCGACCGTGCCGACATGACCCGTCTGCTCGCCCTGCCGGAGCGGGTGATCGGGGCGCGGCGCATCGACGACTTCTTCCAGCCGCACTTCTTCACGACCAATTTCTGGTGCATGTGGCAGACCACCTTCGCCTTCCAGACCTGGCACTCGGCGATCGAGCTGAAACGGTACTTCCTCGCCTTCGTCCAGGAATTCGACCGCATCCACACTCTGTCCGGGGTGCGGCGCAGCCGGTACAACCAGTACGACTCCGTGATCCGCCCGCTCCAGGAATGGCTCACCGCCCAGGGCGTGCGGACCGACTTCGGGGTGACCGTCGCCGACGCCGACTTCTCCGGCCCCGCCGCGCGCCGGATCTCCCGGCTGCACCTGGAGCGGGACGGCGCCGAGAACGGCACGATCGAGCTGGGGGAGGACGACTACACGTTCCTGACCATCGGCTCCATGACCGCCGACGCCGCCTACGGCGACAGCACCACCGTCCCCGAGCTGATTCGCGACAAGCGGGACGGCTCCTGGCGGCTGTGGGAGTCGATCGCCAAGAACGCCCCGGACTTCGGCCGCCCCAACGCCTTCTGCGGCAACATCGACGAGACCAAATGGGAGTCCTTCACCCTCACCATGACCGGCCGCACCCTCCTGGACCGCATCCAGGAGTACACCGGCAACGTCCCCGGCGAGGGCGCCCTGATGACCTGGAAGGACTCCCGCTGGCTGCTGTCGGTCGTGGTGCCGGCCCAGCCCCACTTCCGGGAGCAGCCGGACGACACGTACACGCTGTGGGGGTACGCGCTCTTCGGCGACGTCCCCGGCGACCACGTGCCCAAGAAGATGGACGCCTGCACCGGAGCCGAGATCCTCGACGAGCTCCTCGGCCACCTCGGCTTCGACGACATCGCCGACGAGGTACGCGCCACCACCCAGGTCACCACCGTCCAGATGCCCTACATCGACGCCCAGTTCCAGCGCCGCGTCGTCGCCGACCGCCCTCTCGTCGTCCCGGACGGCGCCCAGAACTTCGCCTTCCTCGGACAGTTCGTCGAGATCCCCGACGACGTCGTCTTCACCGTCGAGTACTCGGTCCGCTCCGCCATGCTGGCCGTCTACCACCACTTCGGCGTCGACAGGGAGATCCCCGCCATGTACCACGGCCTCTCCGATCCGAAGATCGCCTGGTCCGCGCTGAAGACCGCCTTCGCCTGAGGCGGGTGAGGCACGAATGAACACGGATCCCGAAGAGACGCGGGAGCAGGCTGTCCCGGGGCCCTGGGGCGACGCGGTCCTGGACGCGGTGTTCACCCAGTCCGACATCGGCCTCCACGTCCTGGACACGGACCTGCGCGTCGTCCGCGTCAACACCGTCGCCGTCGGCATCCGCGGCATCCCGGCGGAACGGCTCGTCGGCCTGCCCGCGGCCGAGGCCTACGCCCTCGCCGGCATCAGCGTCGACGAGGACGTCCTGCGCGCCGTCCTCACCACCGGCCGCCCGGCACTCGACCACCTCGTCACCGGCCGGCCCCCCACCGACCCCCGCACCGAGCACGTCTTCTCCGCCTCCGTCTACCGCCTCCAGGACGCCACCGGACGCGTGCTCGGCCTGGTCATCACGAGCACGGACGTCACCGCGCGCGAACGCACGCAGGCCCGGCTGCGGCTGCTGCAGGACGCCCACGAACGCATCGGCTCCAGCCTCGACGTGGAACGCACGGCCCGTGAGCTCGTCGACCTGACGCTGCCGCGGTTCGCCGACTCCGTCGTGGTCGCCCTCACCGACACCGTACTGAGGGGGAGGGAACCGGGCCTGCGGTCCCGCAACCCCTCACCCCTGCTGCGCTGCGCCGCGGCGGGCCGGACCCGCACCGGCCCGCCGGTCCCGGCGCCGGGCGCCACCCTCCTCCCGGGGATCTTCGGCGACACGCTGCCGTCCCAGGCCGTGCTGCTCCCGTCCGAGGGGGACGACGGGTCCGCCGGAACCCGGCTGGTCGCGCCGCTGACCGTACGGGGGCAGATCTTCGGGGTCGTCGCCTTCCGGCGGACGGCCGACGCCGAACCCTACGGCCCGGACGACGTCGAACTCGTCGACGGCATGACGGACCGCACGGCGACGTGCCTGGAGAACGCCCTGCGGTTCACCCGCGAACACGTCATCATGACCGCGCTGCAGAGCTGGCCGCTCCGCCAGGAGGAGGCCACCCAGAGTGCCGTCGAGGTGGCCCAACGGCACCGCCCCGGCGGCAGCGGCGCCGGAGCCTGGTTCGAGGTCGTCCCGCTCCCCGGGGCACGGGTGGCACTCGTCGTCGGCCAGGTCGAGCACGCGGGCCTCAGCGCCGTCGCCACCATGAGCCGACTGCGGACCGCCGTCCACAGCCTGACCACGCTCGATCTCGACCCGCACGAACTCCTCGCCCGCCTCCACGACACCACCCTCCGCCTCGCCGCCGAACACACGGACGCGTCCGAGAAGGACCGCCCGACGGCGAGTTGCACCGTCGTCGTCCACGACCCCGTCGGCGGACGTCTCGACATCGCCCGCGCCGGCACCTCGCTCCTCGCCGTCGTACGGCCCGACGGATCGATCGACATGAAACCCGTCGACGAAGGCCCTCTCCTCGGCGCCGAGGGCCCGCCCTTCGCCTGCGCCGAGCACCTCCTGCCCGAGGGCAGCACCCTCTGCATGGCCTCACCCGCCACCTCCGGACGCGCCGACCCCCCGACCGAGGACCTCCTGCGCGCCCTCGGCCACCCGGACCGCGACGTGGAGGCCATGGCCGACGCCGTGGAAGGGCTCCTCGCCCGCGACCGCGTCGTCCTCCTCGCGCGGACCCGTCACCTGCCGCCGAGCGAACTCGCCCAATGGACCGTCCCCTTCGACTTCGCCGCCGTCGGCACCGCACGCGCCCACGTCGAGGAGTGCCTCCGCCGGTGGGACCACCCCGCCGACCCGTTCACGGTGTCGCTCGTCGCCAGCGAACTCGTCACCAACGCCGTGCGCTACGGCGCCCCGCCCCTCACGCTCCGGCTCATCCGGACCTCCACCACCACCCTGATCTGCGAGGTGGGCGACACCGGCCAGGCCGCCCCCCACCTCCGCCACGCCAAGGCCGTCGACGAGGGCGGCCGCGGCCTGCTCATCTGCGCCACCCTCGCGGAGAACTGGGGTGTGCGCCACACCGACGACGGCAAGACCGTCTGGGCCGAACTGGGGGAGGAGAGCGCCCCTTCCGGGTGACCGTCTGCGGCCGACGCCCGGACCGGCGTGCCGGGAGCGCCGGCCGGTCCGCGTAACGTGCCTCGTGAGGACGGGTCGCGTACGGGCGACCCGACGGAACGGCCCCTGTACGCGGGTCCCGAGGAGATTCTTGGTGTTCCGCAGATACCGAGCTGCGACGGCTCGCCTGGCGATGGTGTCCGTCGCCGCCGTCCTGTGCCTGAGCCCGCCGCTCGTCCCGGGAACCGGCGCCGACCCCGGCGGCCACCGGCCGACCGGCACGGCCGGCCGGCCCGGAACCGACATCACCACCCCGGGCCCCCCGGTGATGCCGTGGCCGAGGGACGATCACCGCGGCCGACGCGTCGGCGCCTGGGCCGACGCCGTCGTGGGGGAGGGCCGCTCCTTCAGCGCCCAGACCATCCGCATGGTCGTGCACGCGGACGCGACCGGCACCGCGCCGCGGATCGAACTGTCCAACCGGTACGGCACCAGCCCGCTGACCATCGGCAGGGTCGACGTCGCCGTGCAGTCCTCAGGACCGCGCGCGGTCGACGGCTCGCACCGCACCGCCACCTTCGGCGGCGCCACCGGAACCACCGTCGCCGCCGGCGCGGAACTGCGCTCCGATCCGCTTCCGCTGCCGGTGGCCGCCGGGCAGAACCTGCTCGTCAGCGTGTACCTCCCCGCGACGACCGGCCCCTCGACCTGGCACGCCCTGGCCTACGAGACCACCTACATCTCACGGACCGGCGACCACAGCGCCGACGACGACGGCGCGGACTACACGAGCACCGCCTCCTCCTGGTACTTCCTGTCCGGCGTGGACGTGGTGTCCCCCACCGCCAACGGCACGATCGTCGCCTTCGGCGACTCGATCACGGACGGATCCAGCACACCGGCGGGAAGCAACCAGCGCTGGCCGAACCTCCTCGCCGCCGCACTCCGCCGCGAACAGGGCCATCGGGCCGAGGGCGTCGTCAACCTGGGGATCGGCGGCAACCGCGTCGTGACCGACTCGCCCTCGGCGGTCCAGGGCGTCAGCGGCGTCAAGCGCTTCGCCGCCGACGCACTCGACCAGCCGGGTGTCCGTGCCGTGATCGTGCTCGAAGGGATCAACGACATCGGCAACCTCGCCGGCCCGGACGGCACGCCCCTGACCGCGCGTCACCTGACCGACGCCTACCGCTCGCTCGTCACCGCGGCGCACGCCAAGGGCGTCAAGGTCTTCGGCGCGACGATCCTGCCGTACGGAGGCTCGGGCTACTACACGACGGCAGGTGAAGCCATCCGTCGACAGGTCAACGCGTGGATCCGCACGCCGGGCAACTTCGACGGGCACTTCGACACCGCCACGACGCTCGCCGACAGCACCGACCCCGCGCTGCTGAACAGCGCCTACGACAGCGGCGACCATCTGCACCCCAACGCGGCCGGCATGCGAGCGATCGCCGACACGATCGACCTCGACGTCCTCCTCGCGGCGAACCCCTAGGGTCCGTCCGGACCATCCCGCCCGGTCCGCGACGCCTCCCACCGGAGCCGCGGCTCTCCACCCGGCCCGAGGACGGCGGCGAGGTTCCGCGGCCGGTCCAGTGGTAACTCGTCCGGGTGATAAGTCGTCGCTTCCTGACCACTCCTGGCGTGGCGGGGGGATTCCTTCCCGTCGAGGTGCTATCGGGCATCTCGTCGCTCCGTGCGGCCGGACCGGCCGCGCGGTGGATGAAGGAGGACGTTGTGAGGGTTACCCGGCTGACATCGGTCGCCGCTCTGGTCATAGCCGTGTCCGCGGCGGCGGGGCCGTACGCGGTCGCGGCGCCCGTGAGCGATCAGGACACGACGTTCACGAAGGCGGCGCACCAGGGGAATCTCGCCGAGATCGCGGCCGGTCAGGACGCGCAGGCCAACGCCACGAGCGCGTGCGTGAAAGAGGTCGGGCGGGTCCTCGTACGGGATCACGGCAAGCTCGACGCGGACGTGAAGGCGCTGGCGGCGAAACTGGGCGTCACGCTGCCTGGCGCCCCGACCGCCGAGCAGAAGGCCGAACTCGCCGCAGTGCGCGCGAAGGCCGGGACGCCGGCGTACGACGCCGCCTGGCTGAAGGTCCAGGAGGCGGCACACACCAAGACGCTCGGCCTGATCGACACCGAGCTGCACACCGGGAAGAACGCCGAGGTCATGGCCGCGGCCCGGGCCGCGCGCCCCGTGGTGGCCATGCACCTCGACATGGTCCGGGGCGGTACGTGTCACGCGGGCAAGGACGCGCACATGGTCAAGGCCGGAAGCGGCGGGCACCTCGCGGCGCAGGACACCGACGCGCTCACCACCGCCGGCATCGCGAGTCTCGTCGGCGGCGGGCTCATGGCCGGGGTCGGTGCCGTCTGGCTGATCCGCAGCCGACGGCGGGGGAACCAGCCTCGGTGACACCTCCCGCAGGCCGTATCACCGGCGGCGGCGCGATCCTGCTCGGTGTCACCCTGCTCGCGGCCGGAGCGCTGCTCCTCGACGGTGCTTCGGCCCGCAGGGCCACCACCCCGGGATTCGGAGCCGTACCTGCGGCGGTCGCGCCGCCCCCGGTCCCGGCCGATCCGTCCGTGCCGCGGGAACTGCGCGGCCCCCAGGGCCTGCGCGCGGACCTGGTCCCGGTCGCCGCCGGGCGGGACGGCGTCCTGGGCCTCCCCGAGGACGTGCGCCTCGGAGGGTGGTGGGCGCTGGGGGCGCCGGTCGGCGCCTCCGCCGGGACGACGCTGCTCGCCGGCCACGTCGACTCCCGCCGCTCGGGTCTCGGCGCCTTCGCCGTCCTCCACCGACTGGGCCCGGGCTCCCGGGTGGAGGTGCGCGCGGCGAACGGCCGTGTCTACCGGTACGTGGTCACGTCCCGCCGGCTCTACGCCCGGACCGCCCTGCCCGCCGACCTCTTCAGCCGCGAGGGGCCGCACCGCCTCGCCCTGCTCACCTGCGCGGGGACGTACGACGCGGACGCGGGGACGTACGACAGCAACGTGGTCCTGTACGCCTCGCGGGCCTGACATGCCCGCGAGGCGTACGGCCCACGCCGGCCCTAGCCGGCCACCCGTACCACGACCGAGAGCACCATGAGCGTCACGGCGGTCACGCCGAGCAGCGTGGCGACGGAGCGACGGCGCAGACGTGCGTAGCGGTCGCTGTACTCGCGTCGGAGTTCGTCCGCGCGCGCGACGGCGTCCTGGAGCATGCGGCGCCGCACGGCGAGGTGCTCCTGCGCGAAGGACAGCGCGATCTCCGACTCCTCCCGGGGGCCCAGCCACGGGAAGCGCCGGGCGAAGGCCTCGCCGGCCTCCGCTGCCTCCGTCCTCGCCCGGTGGGCGAGCAGGTATCCCTCCAACCGGTTGATCCCCGCCGCGGTCTCCGTGGATCCCTGGGACTCATGGCGGCTTCCGCCGCGGGTCGTCATGCTTCCCGGCCGGCGTCCGGGCCGCCATGGGTGTCCGCGCCGGGCTCGTCGATCACGTCCCGGCGGCCCGACTTGCCAGGGTCCAGCGCGGCCAGGGCGGGGTAGTTGAGGTCGAAGGCCGGTGACTCGGAGCGGATCTTCGGCAGCGTGACGAAGTTGTGCCGGGGCGGGGGGCACGAGGTGGCCCATTCGAGGGAGCGGCCGAAGCCCCAGGGGTCGTCGACGGTGACGCGTGGGGCGGTCCTGGCCGTCTTCCAGACGTTGTAGAAGAACGGCAGGGTGGACATGCCCAGGAGGAAGGCGCCGATGGACGAGATCGTGTTGAGGGCGGTGAATCCGTCGGCGTCGAGATAGTCCGCGTACCGCCGCGGCATTCCCTCGGCGCCCAGCCAGTGCTGGACGAGGAACGTCATGTGGAAACCGACGAACAGCGCCCAGAAATGGATTTTCCCGAGGCGCTCGTCGAGCATCGTGCCGGTCATCTTCGGCCACCAGAAGTAGAACCCGGCGAACATCGCGAACACGACCGTGCCGAAGACGACGTAGTGGAAATGGGCGACGACGAAGTACGAGTCGGTGACGTGGAAGTCCATGGGTGGCGAGGCCAGGATGATTCCGGTCAGCCCGCCGAAGAGGAACGTCACCAGGAAGCCGACCGACCACAGCATCGGGGTCTCGAAGGAGATCGACCCCTTCCACATGGTGCCGATCCAGTTGAAGAACTTCACGCCCGTCGGCACGGCGATGAGGAAGGTCATGAACGAGAAGAACGGAAGCAGCACCGCCCCGGTGGCGAACATGTGATGCGCCCAGACGGTGACCGAGAGGCCGGCGATCGCGATCGTGGCGCCGATCAGACCGACGTAACCGAAGATCGGCTTGCGGGAGAAGACGGGCAGGATCTCCGTGACGATCCCGAAGAACGGCAGGGCGATGATGTACACCTCGGGATGCCCGAAGAACCAGAACAGGTGCTGCCAGAGCAGGGTGCCGCCGTTGGCCGGGTCGAAGACGTGCGAGCCGAACTGCCGGTCGGACTCCAGCACCAGCAGGGCCGCGGCCAGCACGGGGAACGCGAACAGCACGAGGACGGACGTGAGCAGCACGTTCCAGGTGAAGATCGGCATCCGGAACATCGTCATGCCCGGCGCCCGCATGCAGATGATCGTCGTGATGAAGTTGACGGCGCCGAGGATCGTCCCGAAGCCGCCGAGGGCCAGTCCCATGACCCACATGTCGGCACCGACATAGGGGGTGCGCTCGCCACCGCTGAGCGGGGTGTACGCGGTCCATCCGAAGTCGGCGGTGCCCTGGGTGGTGAACACCCCTGCGAACGCGATCAGACCGCCCGTGAGGAAAAGCCAGTACGACAGCATGTTGAGGCGGGGGAAGGCAACATCGGGCGAGCCGATCTGCAGGGGCATGATCGCGTTGGCGAATCCGGCGAAGGTCGGTGTCGCGAAGAGCAGCAGCATCACCGTGCCGTGCAGGGTGAACGCCTGGTTGTACTGCTCGGGCGACACGAGCTGCAGTCCGGGCCGCGCGAGTTCGGCCCGGATCACCAACGCGAGCAGACCGCCGAGAATGAAGAACACGAACGACGTGATCAGGTAGAGATGCCCGATCTTCTTGTGGTCCGTCGTTGTCAACCAGTCGATGACGACTCGTCCCCGGCTTCTCCTCTTCCCGGGTACGAGGGCGGGCGCTTCCGTGGAAGTGACCATGGGAACTCCTGAAGGCCGTGGGTGGGCAAGGAGACCCTAGGTCAGAGAATGCGGAAATCCGCCCCCATGTGAGGGGAGTGGGGCAAGTCGCTTCATCACACAGGGAATGACCTGCGATGTTGGACTGGCGTCAGGGGAAATGCACCCGAACGGCGGTCGAGGCCTCACCGGTCCCGACGCGAAGGTCGCCCGGCCCGCCATCGCGGTACCGGGCGACCTCGGTCGAGGCCCCATGACGGGGACACGGCGGACGACGCGGCAGCGGCCGTCAGACGTCTCGCCCCCGACCTGTCATCTGTCGTCCGTGGAGATCGAGCGCACCTCCCCGGCGGTGTCCTGCCCGATCCGGCGCATGTCCTGCGCGGTCTCCTGCCCCGCGGTGCGGGCGTCGTCCTTGGTGGTGGCGGCCGCGTCCTGCGCCGTGGACCTGACGGACTCCACCGCCTCCGTGACCGGCTCGCGCATGTGCTCCTTGATCTCCTGAGCCGCCTCGACAGCCGTCTCCTTGACGGGCCCGAGGAGTTCGTCGGAGTGCTCCTTGAGATGCTGGGCGGCGCGCTCCTCGGCCTTGGTCGTCGGCAGCAGAGCGGCCGCGAGCATGCCCGCGCCGAACGCCATGATGCCGGCGGCGAGCGGGCTGCCCTCGGTCCCGCGCCGGGCGCGTGCGGGCGCGCTCTGCACCGTCTCGCTCACACTGTCCACGGCCCCGCGCGCGGTCTCCGCGATGCTGCCGGTCGCGTGTCCCGCGCCGTCGGCGACCTGCTGTCCCCTGTCGTGAGCCGTGCCCATCACGCGCTCCTTCACATCAGTGAGTCCATGCCGTACGGAGTCGGCCTTGCGCTGCGCCATGCGGCGCGGCGTCAGACGGTCCGCGAGGAGGTCGACGTTGCGGGCCAGGTGCGCGCGGCGGTGCTCCCGGTCACGCCTCAGCTCCTCGGGTGTCGTGCCCATCGGGTGTCCTCCTTCAATGCCTCGACGGTGTGCTCGGTGGAGAGGTTCACGGTGCGGAGCCGCTTGCGTCCCGTGGTGTACAGGACGCCTCCGACCACCGCCCATACGGCGGTGACGATGAGGGCGGCCCAGACGACGTCCATGACGTGGCTGAGCGCGGCGACGACCGTCAGGCTGCCGAACAGCAGGACCAGGTGTCCCGCGTATCCGGCGCCGGCGAGCATGCCCGCCGCCTTCCCGGCCTTCGTCGACTCCTCCTTGATCTCGGCCTTGGCCAGCTCGATCTCGTCCCGCACCAGCTGGGACAGGTCGGTGCCGATGTCCCCGATCAGGTCCCCGATCGACGCCTCCCGCTCGCTCCGGGTGGGGGGAGGGGCCGGCGCGGCGCGGGGAGGCGCCTCGGGTGCCATGGGCGTGAACCGCTCGTGGGAGGAGATGGCCACGGTCAGATCACCTCTCCCCGCGGGCCCTCGTCGGCCCCTGGACGGTAGGGGGCCGCCGGCGTCGGCGGATAGACGGGCGGCGCCGGCGGGGTCGGCGGCGCGTGCGTCACGTGCGGCGGCTGCGACTGTCCGTATGTGTCGAGCGGATCGGCGTACGTGTCGCCTGCGCCCTGCGTCGTCGGCAGGGGGCCTTCCGATGGGACGGCCGCCGGGCCGGTGGCGTGATCCGCCGGGTCCGCGGCGCGCGGGCCGTCGGAGCCGGAGGAGGACGCGGCGCCCACGCCCTTGCCGGCGCGTGCGACGGCGAATCCCGCGAGCGCGGCGCCGGCCAGGAAGAGGCCGGGCCTGCGACGGGCGAATCCCTGCAGATCACTGAGCAGCCCGTCCGGGCCACGACTCTCGAGGTGGTCGGCCACCTGGTGGCCACGGTCGGCCATCTGACGCGCGAGGCCTCCCGCCGTCGAGTCCGGCTTCCCGTTCTCGCTCATGTCGCGTATCTCGGTCGCGAGCTTGCGGACGTTCTCCGCGAGGCGCTGCGTCTGTGTGCCGGCCTGGTCCTGCAACTGTTCCCGAAGCTCGCCGACGAGGTCCTTCGCCTTCGCCTGGGTCTCGCCGACGACCTGTCCGGCCTGTTCCTTCGCGGTCCGGGCCACGCCCGAAGCCTTGTCCCCGATCAGGGCGGCGCTCTCGCCCGCCTTGTCCTGGGCTGTGTGTGCCACTGCCGTCGGCCTGGGTTCCTGCCGGCGGTCCGAGTCCTGGAAGTTACTCAAGGCTCCTCCTCGTCCACTGCGGCGGTCTGTCTGCCTGGTGTACTCCTCGGCGCGTACCCGGCTCGCAGGAAACAATCCTTTCCGGAGCCTTTCAGCCTGTTTCGTCTGGTGGCGCGTGATGGCGGAGACTGGGAACGAGGGCACTCCGGTGCGAGCGGGGTGCCGACTTCGACGACGGGACGCTGCCCGTGAGCGACGAGTGCCGAGACGCCCTGGGGCGCGAGATGCTGGTGGGTCTGCTGGAGGCGAGCCATCTGATGCCGCTCGAACAGCTGCCCGCCAGGACGGCGCAGTACGCCGCCCTCGCGGGCTTCCCCCAGGTGCTGATCTACCTGGCGGACCTCCAGCGGGACGTACTGCGGCTGCTGACCGGAGAGGGCCGGGACGCCGGGCAGGGCGCGCACGGCGAGGACGAGGAGCTGCTGATCGAGGGCAGCGTGGCGGGGCGGGCCTTCCAGTACGGGCAGGTCCTCGCCGGAGCGCCGGTCGCCGGCGCGGAGGGGGGACAGTTCTGGGTCCCCCTGATCGACGGCACCGAACGCCTCGGCCTTCTACGGGTCACCAGCACCGCCGGCGACGCGCGGGCCCTGGAGGACATGAACTCCCTGGCGGCACTCGTCGCCCTGCTCGTCGACAGCAAGCGGCGCACCAGCGACTCCCACGCGCGGCTGACACGGACCCGGCCGCTGAACATCGCGGCCGAGATGCAGTGGCACCTGATGCCGCCGCGCACCTACGCCGACGGCCGGGTGGTGATCGCCGCGGCGATGGAGCCCGCCTACCGCATCAGCGGCGACGCGTACGACTACGCCACCGCCGACGACGTGGTGCACCTGTCGCTCTTCGACGCGATGGGCCACGACACCGCCGCCGGGGTGACCGCCCACCTGGCCATGGGGACCTGCCGCAACTCGCGCCGTCAGGGGGCCGGTCTCGCCGAGCTCACCTTGCGGATCGAGGAGGAGCTGATCGAGCAGTTCAGCCACGGGCGCTACGCGACGGGCATCGTCGCCGACCTGGACACCCGCACCGGCGTCCTCAGCTGGGTCAACCGGGGCCATCACCCGCCGGTGATCATCCGCGGCGGCCGCTGGCGCACCTATCTGAAGTGCCCGCCCGCGCACCCCATGGGCACCGGTCTCGGCCTGCCCGTCACCGTGTGCCGCGACCAGATGGAGCCCGGCGACCGCCTCGTCCTCTACACCGACGGCATCACCGAGGCCCGCCGGGGCGCGGAGGAGTTCGGTCTCGAGCGTTTCACCGACTTCCTCATCCGCCGGCACGCGGACGGTCTGCCCGTCCCCGAGACCCTGCGCCGACTGATGCACGCCCTGCTGGAGTACCACGACGGACGGCTGCAGGACGACGCCACCGTGCTGTTCTGCGAATGGCTCGGCCCCTCCGCGGGCCGCAGCGACGAGGCCGCCGCCCTGGCCGGCGTACCGCCCGCCGAGTCCACCGCACCCGCCGGGGCGCGCCGTACGAGCGGCGGTGTGGACCGACCACCACAGCCCTGAGCGGCCGCCTGGGCTGATCGCGCGGACCGTGTCCGCACCCGGCAGTTTCCCCCGGGCCTGAACGGTTACCTATCGTCCATGACTCGGAAACCGGACCAAGACGGCGCAATCCCTACGAGTGCCCTACCGCAGGCGATGAGAAGCATCCTCCCCTCGTCCCAGGGTCCCGGCAGGATCCTCCGGGGCATGGACCGTCTGGAGCAGGCGAGAAGCCTGGACGGCGTCGTCGGACGACTGCGCGACGCGGTCCGGGCGCTTCCCCTCGGCTCCGGCAGGGACGTGCTGCACGGCCGCTGGCTCGGCCACCCCGTCCACCCCGTGATGGTGCAGGTGCCGATCGGCACCTGGTTCTCCGCCGCGCTCCTCGACCTGATGCCGGGGCAGCGGCGGGCGGCGAGCGCGCTGATCGGCGCGGGACTCGCGGCCGCGGCCCCGGCGGCCCTGGCCGGCTGGACCGACTGGGCCGAGCTGCAGCGCCGCCAGATGCGGGTGGGGCTGGTGCACGCGGCCGCGAACCTGACCGGGGTGGGGCTCTACACGGGCTCTCTCGTGGCGAGGACCCGCGGCCGCACGGCCCTGGGCAAGACCCTCGGTTTCGCCGGCCTGGCCGCCGTGGGCGTCGGCGGCGCGATCGGCGGTCACCTGGCCTACCGGCAGGCTTCCGGCGCCAACCACGCGGAGGCGGTGCCGGACCTGGTCGGGCCCGGGTGGCACGAGGTCGGGGAGGTCGCCGACCTGCCGGTGGGACGGCCCGTCCGGCGGCACGTCGCCGACGTCGCGGTCCTGGTCGTGCGCGAGACCGGAAACCGCGTGCACGTCCTCGCGGCCGAGTGCAGCCACATGGGCGGCCCCCTCTCCGAGGGCGCGGTCGAGGACGGCTGCGTCACCTGCCCCTGGCACGGAAGCGTCTTCCGCCTGGAGGACGGCTGGAACGTGCGCGGCCCCGCGACCGCCCCCCAGCCCGCCTTCGAGACCCGCATCACCGGCGGCCGGGTCGAGGCCCGGCTGCGGGGCCCGGCGTCGCGGCACTCCGCCGCCTCCTCCCACGAAGCCGTGTGAGGCCGGCGTACGCGGGGTCGGTGCGCGGCGGGTGGCACGGCGGGCCACCCCCCTCCGCCGAGCCGGCGGGTTCGGTGTCGACCGCACATGACCGGCGTCGTGAGCGGAGGACGGAGGAGGAGGACGGAGGAGGCGGACGATGGACGACGACACGACCGGGGCGGCGGCCCGCCCCGTACGGCTCCTGCTCGTCTCGGACACCCATGTGCCCCTGCGAGCGAGGCGGCTTCCCGACGAGCTGCTGCGCGAGACGGACCGGGCCGATGTCGTCCTCCACGCCGGGGACTGGGTCGACGTGGCCACCCTGGACCTCCTGGAGGAACGGGCACGGCGCCTGGTCGGGGTGTTCGGCAACAACGACGGAGCCGAACTGCGCGCACGGCTGCCGGAGGTGGCCCGTGTCCGGTTGGGCGGCCTGCGGTTCGGCGTCGTCCACGAGACGGGGGCGGCGCGCGGCCGGGAGGCGCGCTGCGCCGCGCTCTACCCCGACCTCGACGTCCTGGTCTTCGGCCACAGCCACATCCCCTGGGACACCGAGGCGCCGGGCGGCCCCCGCCTGCTGAACCCGGGGTCGCCGACGGACCGCAGGCGCCAGCCGTACTGCACGTACATGACGGCCGTGGCGGCCGACGGTGAGCTCAGGGAGGTCATCCTGCACCGGCTGCCGAAGCATTGACCGGCCGCCTCTACAGACCGCCTCCGCCGCAGCCACGCCCCACCGGAGCGCCGATCTCCCCCGCCGCGCAGCGGCGCTCCACTCCCGGAGTTCCGGCGACCGCGCCGTCCCCGGCCAGGACGTGACCTAGGCTGTTCCGACCCCAGCCACCGGGGCTCCGGCGAGAGATGAAAGGGTCTGGCGGGTGAGTGAGACACCGACGAACACCCTGCAATATCGCTCCGACGGGCGAGAAGACGCTCCGGTCCTTGTCCTGGGGCCCTCCCTCGGCACCACGTTCCACATGTGGGACCGGCAGATACCCGAGCTCACCCGGGACTGGCGGGTCGTCCGTTTCGACCTGCCCGGGCACGGCGGCGCACCCGCCCAGCCCTTCGTCTCCGTCGCCGAGCTCGGCGACCGGCTCCTCGCCACCCTCGACGCGATCGGCGTCCAGCGCTTCGGGTACGCCGGCTGCTCCCTGGGCGGTGCCGTCGGACTCGACCTGGCCCTGCGCGCACCCCACCGGGTCGCCTCTCTCGCCCTGGTCGCCACCTCGCCCCGCTTCGGCACGGCCGACGAGTTCCGCCAGCGCGGCGTCATCGTCCGCGCCAACGGTCTGGAGCCGATGGCCCGCGCCGCCCCCGAGCAGTGGTTCACCTCCGTGTTCGCCGGTGCGCAGCCCGCGATCGTGGACTGGGCCGTCCAGATGGTCCGGACGACCGACCCGGCCTGCTACACCGCAGCCTGCGAAGCCCTCGCCGTGTTCGACGTCCGGGAGGCCCTCGACCGGATCGGCGTCCCCGCCCTCGTCCTCGTCGGTTCCGAGGACCACGTCACCGGTCCCGCCGAGGCCCGGACCCTGGTCGCCGGCATCGCCGACGCCCGGCTCGCCGTCGTCCCCGGCGCCTCCCACCTCGCGCCCGTCGAGCAGCCGGCCGCCGTCACCGACCTGCTCATCGACCACTTCGCCGGCACCGCCCCCGACACCAGCGGCGCCCTGATCGTGCCGCCCCTGCCCGCGACCCCCGTGCCCGTGGCCGGGCCCGCCCCGGTCGCCGAGGCCCAAGCAGCCGGGCGTCCCGACCCGTACGAGAGGGGGCTCGGGCTGCGCCGCCAGGTCCTCGGCGACGCCCATGTGGACCGGGCCCTGGCGGACGACCCCGACGGGGCCTTCCAGGACCTGGTCACCCGCTACGCCTGGGGCGAGGTCTGGAGCCGGGAGGGCCTCGACCGGCGTACCCGGAGCGTCGTCACCCTGACCGCCCTCATCGCCGGGGGCCACCGGGAGGCTCTCGCCGACCACACCCGCGCCGCCCTCCGCAACGGTCTGTCGGCCGAGGAACTGCGGGAGATCGTGCTCCACGCGGGCGTGTACTGCGGCCTTCCCGCCGCCGACACCGCGCTCCGCGTGGTGGCCCGCGTCGTCGAGGAGGAGACCACGCCCCCGGCGTAACCTGACCGCGTGAAGCTGACGAAGAAGTCCCACGCCTGCGTGCGGCTCGAGAAGGACGGGCGGACGCTCGTCCTCGATCCCGGCATGTTCACCGAGGAGGACGCGGCACTCGGAGCGGACGTCCTCCTCGTCACGCACGAGCACCCCGACCACTTCGACATGGGGCGCCTCCGCGCCGCCCTGGATGTCAATGCGGCGGCCGAGATCTGGACGCTGCGGAGCGTCGCCGAACAGCTCTCGGCGGCCTTCCCCGGGCGGGTGCACACCGTCGGGCACGGCGACACGTTCACGGCGGCCGGATTCGACGTCGAGGTCCACGGCGAGCTGCACGCGGTGATCCACCCCGACATCCCGCGCGTCACCAACGTCGGCTACCTCGTCGACGGCGCCGTCTTCCATCCCGGCGACGCGCTCACCGTGCCCGACCGGCCCGTGGACACCCTGCTGCTCCCCGTCATGGCCCCGTGGAGCAAGATCTCCGAGGTGATCGACTACGTCCGCGAGGTCAAGCCGCGCCAGGCCTACGACATCCACGACGCCCTCCTCACGGATCTCGCCCGGCCCATCTACGACCGCCAGATCGGCGCCCTCGGCGGCACCGCCCACGACCGGCTCGCCCCCGGCGCGTCCGCCGAGCTCTGAGCCCGGCGGACCGCCGGTTGTCGGACCCCGCACGTAGGCTTGCGCACATGCGCATCGCCACCTGGAACGTCAATTCGATCACCGCCCGGCTGCCCCGGCTCCTGGCCTGGCTGGAGAGCAGCGGCACGGACGTGCTGTGCATCCAGGAGACCAAGTGCACGGCGGAGCAGTTCCCCACCGAGGAGCTGCGCGCCCTCGGCTACGAGTCCGTGGTCAACGCCACGGGACGGTGGAACGGCGTGGCACTGGTCTCCCGCGTCGGCCTCGCGGACGTGGTCATGGGCCTGCCCGGCGGCCCCGAGTACGACGCGGTCGAGGAGCCCCGGGCGATCTCCGCGACCTGCGGCCCGGTCCGCGTCTGGTCGGTGTACGTGCCGAACGGCCGGGAGGTGGCCCACGAGCACTACGCGTACAAGCTGCGCTGGCTGGAGGCGCTGAAGGCGGCCGTCGCGGACGACGCGGCGGCGGAGCGCCCCTTCGCCGTCCTCGGCGACTACAACATCGCCCCGACCGACGACGACGTCTGGGACATCGCCGTCTTCGAGGGCTCCACGCACGTGACGGAGCCGGAGCGGGCCGCACTCGCCGGTCTGCGCGAGACCGGTCTGACCGACGTGGTCCCGCGCCCCCTCAAGTACGACCATCCCTTCACGTACTGGGACTACCGCCAGCTCCGCTTCCCCAAGAACAAGGGCATGCGCATCGACCTGGTCTACGGCAACAAGCCCTTCGCCGAGGCGGTCACGGACAGCTACGTGGACCGGGAGGAGCGCAAGGGCAAGGGCGCGTCGGACCACGCGCCCGTCGTCGTCGACCTCGACGTGTAGGGCGGGTCCGGCCGGCCGTCACGGCCCGGCGGCGGCGATGATCTCCGCGCGCCGGGTGGTCGACCGGGAGGTGCCGGTGCGACGCTGTTCTGATGAACATCCCGTTTCTCGACCTCTGGCGCAAGCGGTCCGAGCCCGAGCCGGCCGACCCCCCGCTGGTCGCGGCCTTCGACCGCGACCCCGGGGGAGCGGGTGAGCTGCTCGCCGAGTGCGAGCTGCTGCGGACCCGGGTCGCGGCCGCGGGGGTGGTGCTGGACGACACCCCGCGCTCCCTGGAGGAGCTCGACCAGCTCCCCCCGAGCTGGCGCGACGATCCGGAGGAGCTGCCCTGGCTCGGGAACGACGCGGGGCTCTACCTCGGCACCGTCATCGTCCGGAACGTGCCGGGTGCCCGCTGGCAGGTGTGGCCGAGCGGCGGGCCGGTGGTGCAGCTGGCCTCCGGCCGGGAGATCCAGGTCGTCGAGGCCGGTCTCGACTGGGCGGTGACGGGCTCGCCGGAGCTCTCCCAGGTGTACGCCGAGGCCGCCGAGTACTGACTCCGCGGTCCGCCCGCCGGCCGGAAGCAGCGGCGGAGCACCACCCTTCCGCAGTAAATACTGCTTTTCCCGTTTCATGCGTGTCGGGCGTGAAGTCCCTTTTCCGGTGGATAGTTTGCGCTGACTCGACCGCTGAGAAATGGGGCAGGGCAGCGTATGGCCGTCGTCGATCCGCTGATCGAACTGCGTGGCGTCAACAAGCACTACGGCACGTTGCACGTCCTCCAGTCCATCGATCTCACCGTCGGCCGCGGGGAGGTGGTCGTCGTCATCGGCCCGTCCGGATCCGGCAAGTCCACCCTCGGCCGGGCGATGAACCGCCTGGAGCGCGTCGAGTCGGGCGAGATCGTCATCGACGGACAGCCCCTCCCCGACGAGGGCAGGGCGCTCGCCCGGCTGCGCGCCGAAGTCGGCATGGTCTTCCAGTCGTTCAACCTCTTCGCGCACAAGACCGTCCTCGCGAACGTCTCCCTCGCCCAGACCAAGGTCCGCAAGCGCGGGAAGGACGAGGCCGACCGGCGTTCGCGCGAACTCCTCGACCGGGTCGGACTCGCCGCGCACGCCGACAAGTACCCGGCCCAGCTCTCCGGCGGCCAGCAGCAGCGCGTGGCCATCGCCCGCGCCCTCGCCATGGACCCCAAGGCGCTCCTCTTCGACGAGCCGACCTCGGCCCTCGACCCCGAGATGATCAACGAGGTCCTGGAGGTCATGCGGCAACTCGCCCAGGAGGGGATGACGATGGTGGTCGTCACTCACGAGATGGGCTTCGCCCGCTCCGCCGCCAACCGGGTCGTCTTCATGGCCGACGGGAGGATCGTCGAGGACCGCGCGCCCGAGGACTTCTTCACCGACCCGCGCAGCGAGCGTGCCAGGGACTTCCTCTCCAAGATCCTCAAGCACTGAGCGGGGTGGAACCATGCAGCGTACGCACCGGACCCCGGCCGTGCTCGCCCTGCTGCTCGCCGTGACGGCCGCGCTCGCCGGCTGCGGCAGGGACGGCAGCCCGCCCGTCAAGGGCCCGCGGCCCGACCGGCTCCCCGTCTACCAGGTGCGGTCGGACTTCACCCTGCCCGACTCCAGCACCTGGAACCGGGCGAAGAAGCGCGGCCGGCTCGTCGTCGGTGCCAAGGAGGACCAGCCCTACATGGGCGAGAAGGACCCGGCCACCGGCCGCTACTCGGGCTTCGACATCGAGATCGCCAGGATGATGGCCGCCTCCCTGGGCTTCGACCCCGCCGGCGTCGAGTTCCGGACGATCGCCTCCGCCAACCGCGAGACCGCTCTGCAGAACGGCCAGATCGACTACTACGTCGGCACCTACACCATCAACGACAACCGCAAGAAGCTCGTCGGCTTCGCCGGGCCCTACTACCAGGCCGGCCAGTCCCTCCTGGTCCGCACCGACGAGAAGGACATCACCGGTCCACAGGACCTCGCGGGCGAACGGGTCTGCTCGGCCGCCGGGTCCACCCCGTACCAGCGGATCGAGAAGGACCACCCGAAGGCCGAACTCGTCGCCTACGACACCTACTCCGCCTGCGTGGACAACCTGCTGACCTACCAGGTCGACGCCGTCACCACCGACGACACGATCCTCATGGGCTACGCCGCCAAGGTCCCCGACGAGCTCAAGGTCGTCGGCAGGCCGTTCTCGAAGGAGCCGTACGGCATCGGCGTCCCGCGCGGCGACGACGCGCTGCGGTTCGCCCTCGACGACGCGCTCGCCGTCCACGAGAAGAACGGCGACTGGAAGAAGGCGTACGACGCCACTCTCGGCCTCTCCGGAGTGCCCGCCCCGAAGCCGCCCGCCATCGACCGCTACCCGGCGAGCTGACCGGAGGAGCCCCCGACATGGACGTCCTGACCGACAACTTCTCGCTCTACGCCAAGGGATTCCTCGGCACCGTCGAACTCGCCGTCTACGCCTCGGCGCTCGCCCTCGTCCTGGGCTTCCTCATGGCCTCGTTCCGCGTCGCGCCCGTCGGCTCCTTCCGGGTCTTCGGCACGGTCTGGGTCGCCGTCCTGCGCAACACCCCGCTGACCCTGCTCTTCTTCGCCGTCATGCTGGGCCTGCCCCGCTTCGGCCTCGTGCTGCCCTTCCAGCTGTTCGCGGTCCTCGCGCTCGGCTGCTACACCTCGGCCTTCGTCTGCGAGGTGCTCCGCTCCGGCATCAACACCGTGCCGCGCGGCCAGGGCGAGGCCGCCCGAAGCCTCGGCATGTCCTTCGCGCAGACCCTCGGCACGGTCGTCCTGCCCCAGGCCTTCCGCACGGTCATCCCGCCGATCGGCTCCACCCTGATCGCCCTCGCCAAGAACTCGGCCATCGCCGGAGCGTTCAGCGTCACCGAACTCCTCGGCACCTACAAGACGTTGAGCGAGCTCGGCTACAGCATCATCTGGACCTTCGTCTGGATCGCCGCCGGATACCTGATCATCACCCTCACCATCAGCGCCCTCTTCCACGTCCTGGAGAAGCGCTGGGGAGTCGCCCGATGACCGAGTCCACCGCCCTCTACGACATCCCGGGACCGCAGGCCAGGCGGCGCCATCTGCTCTACGGCCTCGCGTCCACGGTGGCGATCCTCGCCCTGGCCGGCTGGATCCTGTACCTCCTGTTCGCGAACGACCAGTTCACCTCCACCAAGTGGTCGCCGTTCCTCTACGAGGGCATCCAGGAGCTGCTGCTCGAAGGACTCGCCAACACCCTCAAGGCCTTCGCGTACGCCTCGGTGCTCTCGCTCGCCCTCGGCGCGGTCCTCGCCACCGGCCGGCTCTCCGAGCACCGGGTCCTGCGCTGGATCTCGACCCTTCTCGTCGAGTTCTTCCGCGCCATGCCCGTCCTCGTGATGATCTTCTTCATCTTCGTGGCGCTCAAGGTGCAGGCGCTGCCCGCGCTGGTCGCAGGACTGACCCTCTACAACGGCTCCGTGCTCGCGGAGGTCTTCCGCACCGGCATCCACGCCGTCGCACGCGGGCAGGGCGAGGCCGCGTACGCGCTCGGCATGCGCAAGACACAGGTCATGACGTACGTCCTGGTGCCCCAGGCCGTGCGCGCCATGCTCCCGGCCATCATCAGCCAGCTGGTGGTGGCGCTCAAGGACACCTCGCTCGGATTCCTCATCACCTACGAGGAGTTCCTGCACGCCGGCAAACTGATCGCCTCGAACCTGGACTACGACCTGCCGTTCATCCCGGTCGTCCTGGTCATCTCACCGATCTACATCGGGATGTGCATGCTGCTCTCCTGGTTCGCCACCTGGGTGGCCCGCAGGGAGCGCCGCAACCCGAAGACGAAGGCCGTGGACGTCGCCCCGGCCGACCCCCAGACGCTGCTGCCGGGACCGCAGTAGCGGGCGAGGAGCCGCACCCGCCCGGCAGCAGCCGGTGATCACTCCTTCCGCAGCGGTACCGACACGTACGACGGGTCGGCCGGAGGGGAGGAGAAGGTCAGCTGCGCGCCGGTCGGGTTGTGCTCGATGTAGAGCGGGTCGACGGTGTCGACGACCAGGGCGAGCCGGTGCCCGGCCGGCACGTCGTACGCCGTGGAGAACAGCTCCAGGTCGACGGCGAACGGCTTCCCCGGCGTCCGGCCGTGGAAGGTGTACGGGGCGTTGCTGACCAGTTTGCCGACGCCGAGCGGGCCCACGTCGTAGAGGTAGGCGACGAGGGTGCCGCTCTCCTCGGTGGAGGCGACCGTGGTGTGCACCTTCACCGTGCCGCGCACCCGCTGCGGGGTGTCGTACCGCTCCGACTGCCAGACGCCGGCGAAGGCGCGGGGGAGCAGGGGGACGGAGACGACGGGCGGGGTGCGGAGGAACTGGTCGAGGGCGTTGGTCAGCAGGGTGATGCCGCCGTTGGCCCCGGAGTCCACGTTCGCCCGGACCCGCTGCGTACCGCCGAGGTCGAACTTCCGCTGGTTCGCGTGGAGGGACTTCCAGTCGGCGTAGCCCTCGTAGCCGCCGGTGGAGCGGGACTTGAGCTGGACGGGCTGCTCGCGGTCTATGCCGTTGTCGACGCCCTTGAGGTGGCGGTCGAACCAGCGGTGGGCGCTGGCCCAGGTGTCGTTGGGGAGCCCGAACAGGCCGGTGGCCTCGGCGGTCGCGTGGTCGCCGGGGCGGAACTCCAGCCGCTTGGGGCCGGTGAGCTTCTCGAAGAAGCTCGCGTACTGGTTGGGCGGGAAGATGGTGTCGCCCCAGGCGTTGCCCAGCATGATCGCGGCGCCGTTGGCGTTGATCCGGTCCAGGTGGGTGGCGGGGGACCGGGTGCGGCCCCAGGCGATCATCTCGTCCTCCTTGTCGAGGTTCGACGAGAGGAAGTCGCCCAGGATCTCCTGGAGTTCGGGTCCCGGGCGGCCCGTGAGGTATCCGGCGCCGCCGAGCAGGGCGGCGGCCTGGAGGTGCTGGGTGCGGCCGCTGTAGATGGACTCGATGAGGTCGGCCCAGCCGCTGAGCGCGGCGACGGCCTTGATCCGGGGGTCGTGGGCGGCGGCGAGGAGGCTGATCCCGGCGCCGTACGAGACACCCGCCATACCCACGTGCTCAGGGTCGGCGGGGGTGTTCGCGAGGGCCCAGTCGACCACCTTCGAGGCGTCGGCGACGTCCTTGGGTCCCGCCGTCTCGATCTCGCCGCCGGACTGCCAGAACCCGCGTGAGTTGTAACTCACGACGACGTAACCGGAGTCGGCGAGCTTCTTGGCCTGGGCGAGGTATTCGATCTGGGGCATGGCCCAGCTGGTGGGAAGCACGATCAGGGGATGACGGCCGGAGCCGGCGGGGGCGATGACGTTCGCCTTGAGGACGGTGCCGCCCTCTCCGGCTATGTCGACGAAGCGGATGCCGATGTCGGTGCTCGCTCCGGACTCTCCGGCCTGGGCGGCGGGCGCGAGCCCGAGGGCCGTCCCGGCCACGAGGGCGGCCGAGGCGGCGAGGGCCAGGGATGTGCGCACGGGTCACTCCTCACTGGGGCACTGCGGGGACAGTGCGGGGGTGGTGCGAGCCCCGGCGGTGGGGTGCACCGCTGGGGCGGGGGATGGGGGGCAGTGAAAGTGACCCGACGGTAACCGGAACGGCTTACCCGTGGTAACCGGTCGGTAAGTTACGTGCGGGTAACGATTGCGGAGGTGCTCGGCGGGGCGACGGGGTCCAGGAGCTCCACGGTGCCGCCGCCGCCCTGACATGATGGAGCCGACCGCACCCCTGGACGGCATGGCGGGAGGCACGGTGGGGGACGCGAGCGAGATACCCGACGTGTTCGACCCGCGGATCTACGCGGCCGGCATCCCGCACGACCGCTTCCGCGCCCTGCGCGACCTGGCACCCGTCGCGTGGCAGGAGGAGCCGGAGATCCTCGGCTGGCCCGCCGGGCCCGGGTTCTGGGCCGTCACACGACACGCCGACGTCACCCGGGTGCTCAAGGACGCGGGGACGTACTCCTCGTGCCTCGGCGCCACCCAGATCCGCGACCCCGACCCCGCCGACCTGCCCTTCATCCGGCGCATGATGCTCAACCAGGACCCTCCTGACCACGGACGCCTGCGGCGGCTCGTCAGCAGGGCCTTCACCCCGGGGCGGATCGAACGCTTCGCGGTCACCGCGCGCGAGCGGGCCAGGAGCCTGCTCGACGCGGCCCGCGCGGACGGCGACCGGACGGACCTCGTCCGGACCGTCACCGACGACTACGCGCTGCTCAACCTGACCGACCTGCTCGGCGTGCCCGCCGCCGACCGCGGACTGCTCCACGCCTGGACCGAGCGGGTCATCGCCTACCAGGACCCCGACCAGCCTCCGGTCCTCGACGCCCGGGGCCGACCGGTCAACCCCCGCTCACCCGCCATGCTCGCCGAGATGTTCGCCTACGCCCAGGAACTCGCCGCGCACAAGCGGGCGCATCCCGCCGACGACATCATGACCTCGCTCGCCACCACGGAACTCGCCGACGCCGAAAGGGAGATGTTCTTCTTCCTGCTGACCGTCGCCGGCAACGACACGGTCCGCGCCGCCGCCCCCGGAGGGCTCCTCGCCCTCACCCGGCACCCCGACGAGCAGCGGAGATGGTGGGACGGGGAGGTCGGCGCGGACACGACGGTGGACGAGCTCCTCCGCGTGCACCCGCCCGTGCTCTCCTTCCGGCGCACCGCGACCCGTGACACCGTGCTCGCGGGCCGGGCGATCCGGCGCGGCGACAAGGTCGTCGTCTTCCACGCCTCCGCCAACCATGACGAGCGCGTCTTCCCCGACCCCCGGCGTCTCGACCTGGCGCGCGCCCCGAACGCGCACGTCTCCTTCGGTGACGGCCCGCACGTCTGCCTGGGAGCCCATTTCGCCCGGCTCCAACTCCGCGTGCTCTACGAGGAGGTACGCGCTTCCTGCGCCGGGCTGGAGCTCACCGGACCGCCCCGCCGCCTCGTCTCCAACTTCATCAACGGCGTCACGTCACTGCCGGTGCGACTGCGGGAACCGTCCGGGCCTCACGCGTGACGTCGGCCACCAGCTCCACCACATCGGGGCCGTACGCCTGCGAGTTGACCACCTTCAGGAGCAGCACGAACGAGCCCGAACGGTGGCGGCGCGCCAATTCGACGTGATGGCGGGCGAGATAGCGCGTGGCCGCCTGGTTGGTGATGGCCCGCTGCCCGCAGAAGAGGAACACCGGCCGCCCGCCCTCCCCGGCGGTGAGCCGGGCGAGGATCACGTACTCGCAGACGCCCGCCTCCGAGCGGTAGGACTCCGTGCCGATGGTGAACGCGCCCCGGTCCGGGCTCGGTTCCACCTCGACGTTCACCGTGACGCCCGGCAGCAGGGTCGCCAGATGGGCCGCCATCCGCCGATTGCTGTACGGCCCGCCGACGCAGAACTCCGTACGGTCGCCGAAGCCCTGGTGCGTCTGGTCGTGCGAGAGGATCCGTGCCTGCGCTCCGCAGTCCTTTATCAGCGCGGACAGTTCGAGCAGCGCGAACACGTCGAAGCGGTGCACCGACCTGTCGCCGCCCGATTCCCGGTTCACGACGAGCAGGCACTCGGCGTTCCCGGGGAGGCCGAAGAACGCCTGCTTCCGGCGGAGCCCGCGCCGCCAGAGGTACGTGCGGGTCAGCCAGCCGAGGGAGGCGCTGACACCCGTCGCGAGCACCCCGAGCACGATGTTGCGCAGGTCTTCGTCCATGGGCGCGCATGGTAGCGGGGAAGCGGCATCTTGTTCGAGGCGGTCCTGACGGATCGTGGCGGGGGGCGTTACGCTGCGCGGACGGTCATCGACTGGAGGTAGGGAATGCGTCGCTCCGCCGCTGGGAAGGTCTCCGTTCTCGCCGTCGCGGCGACGGTGCTCTCGATCGGCGCCGCCCCGCCCACGGCCCCGCCGGCCACCCCGCCGCCACCCGTCAAGGAGCCCGTCGCCGTCGGCTACGGCGGCGCCGTCGCCAGTGTCGACGCCGACGCGTCCGCCGCCGGGATCGAGGTGCTCCGCGAGGGCGGCAACGCCGTGGACGCCGCCGTCGCCGTCGCGGCCGCCCTCGGCGTCACCGAGCCCTACTCCGCGGGCATCGGAGGCGGCGGCTACTTCGTCTACTACGACGCGAAGAAGCGCACCGTGCACACCGTCGACGGGCGCGAGACCGCGCCCCGCTCCGCTCGGGCCGACCTCTTCCTGGAGGACGGCAGGCCCATCCCCTTCGACGAGGGCATGACCAGCGGCCTCGGCGTCGGCACCCCCGGCACCCCGGCGACCTGGAAGACCGCCCTCGACGCCTGGGGCAGCAAACGGCTCGACACCCTGCTCGAACCCGCCGAGCGCCTCGCCCGCGAGGGCTTCACCGTCGACCCGACCTTCCGTGCGCAGACCGCCGCGAACGAGGCACGGTTCCGCGACTTCCCCGCCACCTCCGCCCTCTTCCTGCCCGGCGGGCAGCTGCCGGTGGTCGGCTCCGTCCTCAAGAACCCGGACCTGGCCCGTACGTACGACACGCTCGGCCGCCAGGGCGTCGGCGCCCTCTACCGGGGCCCGATCGCCCGGGACATCGTGAACACCGTCCGTACGCCCCCGGTCCGCGAAGGCGCCACCCGGAACGTCCGCGCCGGAGACCTGACGATCCGTGACCTCGGCTCGTACCGTACGGAGTCCCGCCGCCCCACGAAGGTCTCGTACCGGGGGCTCGACGTCTACGGCATGGCCCCCTCCTCCTCCGGCGGGACGAGCGTCGGCGAGGCGCTCAACATCCTGGAGGGCACCGACCTCGCGCGCGCCCCGCAGGCCCGCTACCTCCACCGGTTCATCGAGGCCAGCCGCATCGCCTTCGCCGACCGGGGCCGCTGGGTCGGCGACCCGGCCTTCGAGCGGGTGCCGACGCGCGGGCTGCTCTCCCAGCGGTACGCCGACTCGCGCGCCTGCCTGATCCGCGACGACGCCGTCCTGACCAGCCCCCTGGCGCCCGGCGACCCCCACCACCCGGCGCCGTGCGCGAGCGGCGGTACGGCGGCCCCCACCACGTACGAGGGGGAGAACACCACGCACCTCACGGTGGCCGACACGTGGGGCAACGTCGTCGCGTACACCCTCACCATCGAGTCCACCGGCGGCAGCGGCATCACCGTGCCGGGCCGGGGCTTCCTGCTCAACAACGAGCTGACCGACTTCTCCTTCGCCCCGGCGAACCCGGCCGTGCACGACCCGAACCTGCCCGGCCCCGGCAAGCGGCCGCGCTCCTCGATGTCCCCGACGATCGTCCTCGACCGGAACGACCGGCCCGTCCTCGCCCTCGGCTCCCCCGGCGGCGCGACGATCATCACGACGGTCCTGCAGACCCTCACCGGGGTCGTCGACCGGGGCCTGCCGCTCGTCGAGGCGATCGCCGCGCCGCGTGCCAGCCAGCGCAACCAGACGACCACCGAACTCGAACCCGGCCTGTGGAACAGCCCGGTCAGGGCCGAACTCGAGGCGATCGGGCACGGCTTCCGGCAGAACCCCGAGATCGGCGCGGCGACCGGCGTCCAGCGCCTGCCGGACGGCCGCTGGGTGGCCGCCGCGGAGAAGGTCCGCAGGGGTGGCGGATCGGCGATGGTGATCCGCCCGGCGGGGAGGTAGCCCCGAGGGCCCCCGGCCTCCTGGCGCTGCTCGTCGATCGGCGAGCGGCCCGCTGATCGGCGGCGGCCGGATGCTCGGTGACGGGCCCTAGAGTGCCGTCAGGATGCGCGGGCCCTCGTCCGTGATCGCCACCGTGTGCTCCGCGTGCGCGGCGCGCGAGCCGTCGAGGGTGCGGATCGTCCAGCCGTCGCCCGCCGTGTAGTGGTCGTCCGTACCGCCCCCGATGAGCATCGGCTCGATCGCCAGCACCATTCCGTGGCGCAGTTTCATGCCCCGGCCCGGGCGTCCCTCGTTGGGGACGCCCGGGTCCTCGTGCATCGTGCGGCCGATCCCGTGGCCGCCGAAGCCGTCCGGGACGCCGTATCCGGCGGCGCGGCAGACCCGGCCGATCGCGTGCGCGATGTCGCCGACGCGGTTGCCGACGACGGCCGCCGCGATGCCCGCCGCCAGTGCCTCCTCCGCCGCGGCGATCAGCCGGGTGTCCTCCGGCCGGGCCGGTCCCACCGTGAAACTGATCGCCGAGTCGCCCGCCCAGCCGCCGAGGAGCGCCCCGCAGTCCGCGGAGACCAGATCGCCGGGAGCGAGCCGGGTGTCGTCCGGGACGCCGTGGACGATG
This sequence comes from Streptomyces sp. NPDC058671, assembly GCF_042716475.1. Taxonomy (NCBI): domain Bacteria; kingdom Bacillati; phylum Actinomycetota; class Actinomycetes; order Kitasatosporales; family Streptomycetaceae; genus Streptomyces; species Streptomyces sp. NPDC058671. Next base: position 322,332 of record NZ_JBHXSA010000002.1, read on the forward strand.
GCGTCGTTCACGGAGACGCAGACGACGGCGGGGAACGGCACCGGCGCCCACTCCGGGCGGTAGCCGAGGAAGGGCGAGCCCGCGCCGGCCGCGGCCAGCACCTCCCGGGCGGCGCGGTCCAGTTCGGTCAGCGCGACACCGGGCGCCGCCTTCTCCCGTACGGCCGCGAGGGCGCGCGCCACCACCCGCCCCGACTCGCGCATGGCCGCCAGGTTCTCGTTCGTCTTGATCTCCACCATGCCAATTATTATACCGGTATTAGAATGCGGTCATGGTGCGCACACCCCTGACCCCAGAAGAGCGCGAGCGCGGCGAACGCCTCGGCCTGTTCCTGCGCGAAGCGCGCGGCGACCGGTCCATGGTCGAGATCGCCGCCGCGGCCGGCCTGTCCGCCGAGACCCTCCGCAAGATCGAGACCGGCCGGGCCCCGACCCCGGCGTTCTTCACCGTCGCGGCCCTCGCGAGGGTCCTCGGCCTCTCCATGGACGAACTGGTCGCACGGTGCGCCCTCGCGCCCGCGTGAGCGCGCCGATCGACCCCGGCATAGGCTCCCGGGCATGATGCCCGAAGAGCTGCGACGCGGCCGTTACGTCAGCCTGACCACCTACCGGAAGAACGGCACGGGGGTCGCCACGCCCGTCTGGTACGCGGTGGACGGCGCCGAGCTGTACGTGTGGACCCGCTCCGACTCCTGGAAGGTCAAGCGCCTGCGCAACGACGCGCGCGTGGTGGCCGCCGTCTGCGACGTGCGTGGCAACGTCGCCGAGGGCGCCGAGCGCGTCGAGGGGGAGGGCCGGCTGGTGGACGGCGAGGAGCTGCGCCGGATCCGGGGGCTGCTCTCGCGCAAGTACACCTGGCGGTTCTGGCTCATCGACGTGCCGGCCATGCTCGCCCGGTTCGGGAAGCGCCCGCACACCGGGATCGTCGTGCGCTTCGGGTGATGTGCGCGCCGAAGTACCCGGAGGAAAACGGCCCGTAGTCGTCCCGTAACACGACTGCGGTCCAATGCCCGCGGACCGGTAGGTTCCAGTCGACCGCGGGGCAGGTGCGTGACGCATGACGGCATATCACATTCCGTCCGAACAGGAAGCGTTCGCGCGCTGGCTTGCGGAACTCGCCGACCGCATCCCGCCCGGCGGAGGCTGGTACGCGGTCTTCGCCGACCGCGACCCCGAGGGCCTGCGCGCCTGCTTCGACGGGACGGAGATCCTGCCCTGGGACGTCGTCGAGTCCCTGCTCCAGGACGCGGGCGAACCGACCGACGGGCCGCTCGCCGTCCGGGGCAGGACGCTGTACGTGGCAGCCACCGGCGCCCATGACCGGCGCCCCGGCGCGGCGGCTGCCCTCACCGAGCGCCGGGAGCTCATGGACCGTGAACGCCGGCACGCCGAGTCCCGCGCCCTCGAACTGGACGGGCGGCTCCGGGCGACCCCGGCCCCGCCCCCGGAGGAAGCCGCCCGCCTGGAACACGACCTCGCCTGGACCCGGGACGACCACGCGCGGGCGACGGCCCGCTTCGAGGACCTGACGACCCGCCTGGAACGCCTGGGGGAGCGGGGGCCGACGGGACAGACGCCCTGGGCCCCGCCACCGGCCGCCCCGGCCCCCGCGCGGGCCGGGGCGGTGGGAGCGGCTGGGCCCCGGGACCCGGTGCGAGCCCCGGGTCCCGCACCCGCGTGGCCAGGGGTGGCGGGAGCGGCTGGGCACCGGGGCGCGGAGCCGACCGCGGCCCCCGCGCGCGCGTGGGCCGGGGCGGCCGGAGCGGTTGGACCCCGAGGTCCGGAGCCGACCCCGGCCCCCACACCCGCACCTGGCTCGGTTGCCACGTCAGCCCCAGCGGCCTGGGCCCCGGCCCCCGCGCCTGCCCTGTCCCCCGGGCCTGCCTCAGCCCCGACACCTGCCCCAGCGGCCTGGGCCCCGGCCCCCGCGCCTGCCCTGTCCCACGGGCCTGCCTCAGCCCCGACACCTGCCCCGGCGGCCCCGGCCCCGGCCTCGGCGCCCGCCCCGTCCCCCGGGCCTGCCCCCGCACCCGCACCCGTCCCAGCGGCCTGGATCCCGGTCCCCGCCCCCGCCCCCGCCCCTCGGTCCCCCGCCGCGGCGCCCGCCCCCGGCCCCCCGTCCCGGCCCGCGAAAGTCAAGCGGCGGCCGCGGGGTGCGCGGTACGCGTGGCTGGAGAGCGAGGCCGAGGAGCAGGGGCCGGTGACCGCGCCCGTCCCCGGGTCCGTGCCGCCGGCCGGGGGAGCGGCCCCCCGGGGGGGCGCGGTTCGGCGGTGGTGCCTCGTCCGGCCGGGAGGCCGACGTGGTGCGAGCCCCGGCAGCCCCACCCGCCGATGCCGTCCGCGCCGCGGTCAACGCGGTCTACGCCCTGCAGCGGCTCCGCGCCCAGGGCCGTAGCGGAGAGGCGCACGTCCTGCTCTGCGAGGCGGTCGACGGCCCGCCCGCTCTGCTGCCGGCCCTCGCCGGAGAGCTCCACCGGGCGGGACTCGGCGCCGACTGGTCGATCCTGCTCTGGGAGGCCGCCTCGCTGCCGCCGGACCGTCTCGCGGCGGTCGCCGGAGTGCTCGCCGACGCGGGCAGGGCGGCCGACTGCGAAGAGCTGCTGCGCCAGGGCGTGGCGCGGCCGGTCGAGGAACTGGCGGGCGCGTGCGACGCCCTGCGGGCCGAGGGGCACCACCGCGAGGCCCACGCGCTGCTCACCGCCTTCGTCCGGGTCCGCGCGCCGGAGGACGCGGCCCGGCTGGCGGGCGAGGACCCGCGCGTGCTCGTCCCCCTGCTGCTCGAAGCCGCCCGCGCGGTGTCGGCGGCCCGCGAGCGGGACCTGTCGCACGCGCTGCGCGTGGCGGGGCTCATCGGCACCTGAAGAGGAGCGGCGGCGGGGGCGGTGGAAGCGGGACGCGCACGTGTCGGTCCTTGCCCGTATGTGTCAGTACGTGTCCGACGTGGACCACTCGGGTATGAAACATGATCGACCCGGCCGCTTCGCGGCGGCGGTCTTGCTCCGCGGTGTGACGGGGCTTACGTTCTCCTCCTACGCACCGCGTCTACGTGCGTAGAGGCTCTCTGACGCCGTGCCGAAGGAGCAGCTCATGACCGACGTCGTACGCGCCGCGCTCGTCCAGGCGACCTGGACCGGCGACACCGAATCCATGATCGCCAAACACGAGGAGCACGCCCGGGAGGCGGCCCGGCAGGGCGCCAAGGTGATCGGCTTCCAGGAGGTGTTCAACGCCCCCTACTTCTGCCAGGTCCAGGAGCCCGAGCACTACCGCTGGGCCGAGCCCGTCCCCGACGGCCCGACCGTGCGCCGGATGCGGGACCTCGCCCGGGAGACGGGCATGGTGATCGTGGTGCCCGTCTTCGAGATCGAGGGCGAGGGCTTCTACTACAACACCGCCGCGGTGATCGACGCCGACGGCACGTACCTCGGCAAGTACCGCAAGCACCACATCCCCCAGGTCAAGGGCTTCTGGGAAAAGTACTACTTCCGCCCGGGCAACGCCGGCTGGCCGGTCTTCGACACCGCCGTCGGCAGGGTCGGCGTCTACATCTGCTACGACCGGCACTTCCCCGAGGGCTGGCGCCAACTCGGCCTCAACGGAGCCCAGCTGGTCTACAACCCCTCCGCCACCCACCGCGGCCTCTCCTCCCACCTCTGGCAGCTGGAGCAGCCCGCCGCGGCCGTCGCCAACGAGTACTTCGTCGCGGCCATCAACCGCGTCGGCGTCGAGGAGTACGGCGACAACGACTTCTACGGCACCAGCTACTTCGTCGACCCGCGCGGCCGGTTCGTCGGTGACGTGGCCTCCGACAAGAACGAGGAACTCGTCGTCCGCGACCTGGACTTCGGGCTCATCGAGCAGGTGCGCCGGCAGTGGGCGTTCTACCGGGACCGCCGGCCCGACGCGTACGACGGGCTGGTGCAGCCGTGAGCAGCCTCCACGACCGCCACCGTGCCGTCGCCCCCGAATGGCTCGCCCTCTACTACCGGGACCCCGTCGAGATCACCCACGGCGAAGGCCGCCACGTCTGGGACGCCGACGGACGCCGGTACCTCGACTTCTTCGGCGGCATCCTCACCACGATGACCGCCCACGCCCTGCCCGAGGTCACCAAGGCGGTCTCCGAGCAGGCCGGACGGATCATCCACTCCTCCACCCTCTACCTCAACCGCCCGATGGTGGAACTCGCCGAGCGGGTCGCCGCCCTCTCCGGCATCCCCGACGCCCGCGTCTTCTTCACCACCTCCGGCACCGAGGCCAACGACACGGCGCTCCTCCTCGCCACCGCCTACCGCCGCTCGAACCAGATCCTGGCCATGCGGAACAGCTACCACGGCCGCTCCTTCTCCACCGTCGGCATCACCGGCAACCGCGCCTGGTCGCCGAGCGGCCTCTCCCCGCTGCAGACCCTGTACGTGCACGGCGGCGTCCGCACCCGCGGCCCCTACGCGCAGTACACCGACGAGCGGTTCACCGAGGCGTGCGTCGCCGACCTCGAAGACCTCCTCGGCCACACCCGGGACGTCGCCGCCCTCATCGCCGAACCCGTCCAGGGAGTCGGCGGCTTCACCTCGCCGCCCGACGGTCTGTACGCCGCCTTCCGCCGCGTCCTCGACCGGCACGGCATCCTGTGGATCTCCGACGAGGTGCAGACCGGCTGGGGCCGTACCGGCGACCACTTCTGGGGCTGGCAGGCGCACGGGCAGGCCGGACCGCCCGACATCCTCACCTTCGCCAAGGGCATCGGCAACGGCATGTCCGTCGGAGGGGTCGTCGCCCGCGCCGAGATCATGAACTGTCTCGACGCCAACTCCATCTCCACCTTCGGCGGTTCCCCCGTCACCATGGCCGCCGGACTCGCCAACCTCTCCTACCTCCTGGAGCACGACCTCCAGGGCAACGCGCGCCGGGTCGGTGGTCTGCTCATCGAGCGGGTCAGGGCCGCCTGCGCCGGAGTCCCGACGGTACGGGAGGTCCGCGGCCGAGGTCTCATGATCGGCATCGAACTCACCGAACCGGGCACCGACCGAGCCGCTCCGGACGCGGCCGCCGCCGTCCTGGAGTCCGCCCGCGAGAACGGCCTGCTGATCGGCAAGGGCGGCGGCCACAACACCAGCACCCTGCGCATCGCCCCACCGCTCTCGCTCACCGTGGCGGAGGCCGAGGAAGGCGCGGCGATCCTCGAACAGGCCGTCAGGGCCCGCTAGTTCCCGCCCCTCAAGCTGGGAGAGTCCCGTGAGCACCCGTACCCTCGTCCGGGGCGGCCTCGTCGTCACGGCCGCCGACGAACTCCACGCCGACGTGCTCATCGAGGACGGCCGTGTGGTCGCCCTCGCGGCGCACGGCTCGGACGCGGCGGCCGGCTGGACCGCCGACCGGACCCTCGACGCCACCGACCGCTACGTGCTGCCCGGCGGCGTCGACGCCCACACCCACATGGAACTGCCCTTCGGCGGCACCTCCGCCTCCGACACCTTCGAGACCGGTACCCGCGCCGCCGCCTGGGGCGGCACCACCACCATCGTCGACTTCGCCGTCCAGACCGTGGGCCAGGCGCTGCGCGAAGGACTCGACGCCTGGTACGCCAAGGCCGACGGCGTCTGCGCGATCGACTACGCCTTCCACATGATCCTCTCCGACGTCAACGAGCACACGCTCAAGGAGATGGACCGGCTCGTCCAGGAGGGCATCACCTCCTTCAAGCTCTTCATGGCCTACCCGGGCGTCTTCTACAGCGACGACGGCCGGATCCTGCGCGCCATGCAACGCTCCGCCGAGAACGGCGGGCTGATCATGATGCACGCCGAGAACGGCATCGCCATCGACGTCCTCGTCGAACAGGCCCTGGCGCGCGGTCAGACCGACCCCCGCTACCACGGGGAGGTCCGCAAGGCGCTCCTGGAGGCCGAGGCCACCCACCGGGCGATCCAGCTCGCCCGGGTCGCAGGCGCGCCGCTGTACGTCGTGCACGTGTCGGCGGAGGAGGCCGTCGCCGAGATCACGACCGCCCGTGACAAGGGGCTGCCCGTCTTCGGCGAGACCTGCCCCCAGTACCTCTTCCTCTCCACCGACAACCTCGCGGAGCCCGGTTTCGAGGGCGCGAAGTACGTGTGCAGCACCCCCCTGCGGCCCAGGGAGCACCAGGCGGCGCTCTGGCGCGGGCTGCGCGGCAACGACCTCCAGGTGGTCTCCACCGACCACTGCCCGTTCTGCTTCACGGGCCAGAAGGACCTCGGCCGCGGCGACTTCTCCAAGATCCCCAACGGGCTCCCGGGCGTCGAGAACCGCATGGACCTCCTCCACCAGGCGGTCGTGGACGGGCACATCTCCCGGCGCCGCTGGATCGAGATCGCCTGCGCGACCCCGGCGCGCATGTTCGGGCTGTACCCGAAGAAGGGCACGATCGCCCCCGGCGCGGACGCCGACATCGTCGTCTACGACCCGCACGCCCGCCAGACCCTCTCGGCGTCGACCCACCACATGAACGTGGACTACTCCGCGTACGAGGGGAGGACGGTCACCGGCCGGGTCGAGACGGTCCTCTCGCGCGGCGAACTCGTCATCGACCGGCGGGAGTACGTGGGTCACGGCGGCCACGGCACGTTCGTCCCGCGCTCCACCTGCCAGTACCTCGACTGAACCAGCTGACCGTACCGAACGAACCAGGAGGTCCCGCGTGGACTTCGGACTCGTCCTGCAGACCGACCCTCCGGCCTCGCAGGTCGTCGGCCTGATGCGCCGGGCGGAGCGCAACGGCTTCCGCTACGGCTGGACCTTCGACTCCGCCGTGCTCTGGCAGGAGCCCTTCGTCATCTACAGCCAGATCCTGGAGCACACCACGAAGCTCCACGTGGGCCCCATGGTCACCAACCCGGGCACCCGCACCTGGGAGGTCACGGCCTCCACCTTCGCCACCCTCAACGACATGTACGGCAACCGCACCGTCTGCGGCATCGGCCGAGGCGACTCCGCGATGCGCGTCGCCGGCCGCAAGCCGAACACCCTGGCCCGCCTGGGCGAGGCCATCGACGTCATCCGCGACCTGGCGGAGGGCCGGGAGGCGACGGTGGACGGCAACCCGATCCGCATCCCCTGGATCAGGAACGGGAAGCTCCCCGTCTGGATGGCGGCGTACGGCCCCAGGGCCCTGGCCCTCGCCGGGCAGAAGGCCGACGGGTTCATCCTCCAGCTCGCCGACCCCTTCCTCACCGAGCAGATGGTCAAGGCCGTCCGGCAGGCCGCCGTCGACGCGGGCCGCGACCCGGCATCGATCACCGTGTGTGTCGCAGCCCCCGCGTACGTGGGGGACGACCTGGCCCACGCCCGGGACCAGTGCCGGTGGTTCGGCGGCATGGTCGGCAACCACGTGGCGGACCTGGTCGCCAAGTACGGCGAGCACTCGTCCCTGGTCCCGGAGGAGCTGACGGCGTACATCAAGGACCGCCACGGCTACGACTACAGCCACCACGGCCGCGCCGGGAACCGGTCCACCGACTTCGTCCCCGACGACATCGTCGACCGCTTCTGCCTCCTCGGCCCCGCCGAGGCCCACGTGGAGAAGCTCAGGGTGCTGCGCGACCTGGGCGTCGACCAGTTCGCCGTCTACAACATGCACGACGCCAGGGAGGCGACCATCGACGCCTACGGCACCGACGTCATTCCCGCACTCCGCTGACGCAAGGGCTGAGGACGTGACGCGGCTGCTTGCGTCCACGGTGTGCCGCACACCCCGGACGGTCGGGCCGCGGGCCGGCTCCGGACCAGCGGCGTACGGCCGCAGGCTCTCCCGCCGTCACTTGCGGCCGACGCCCGCGTACATCGCGACGTCCGGAGTCGGCGTCCGCGGGCGCCAGGCGGAGCACGACACGACCCCGGGCTCCAGGAGTTCCAGGCCGTCGAAATAGCGCGCGACGGCGGCAGGGGTGCGCTGGGTGAGCTTCGGGGTGCCGTGCTCGTTCCAGAACGCCACCGCCGCGTCGACATCCGGCATGTCGGGGTGCGTGACCGTGTGGGACAGGACGAGGTGGCTGCCGGGGGCGAGCGCGTCCATGAGCCGGCGGACGATCGTGTACGACTCCTCGTCGTCCTCGACGAAGATGACGACCCCGAGCAGCATCAGCGCGACCGGCTGCGAGAGGTCGAGCGTCTTCGAGGCCGCGGCCAGGATCGTGTCGACGTCCCGCAGATCGGCGTCCAGGTAGTCGGTGCGCCCCTCGGGCGTACCGACCAGCAGGGCACGGGCGTGCGCGAGGACGAGCGGGTCGTTGTCCACGTACACGACACGCGTGTCGGGGGCGATGCGCTGGGCGACCTCATGGGTGTTGTCGGCGCTCGGCAGGCCCGTCCCGACGTCCAGGAACTGCCGGATGCCCTCCTGCTCGGCCAGGTACCGCACCGCCCGCCCCAGGAACAGCCGGTCGGCCTTCGCGTAGTCCCCGATCCCGGGGTGCAGCTCGCGGATCCGGTCGCCGGCCTCCCGGTCGACCGGATAGTTGTCCTTGCCGCCGGTCCAGTAGTTCCATATCCGGGCGGTGTGCGGCCTAGAGGTGTCGATGCGGGATTCGATGTCGGTCACGCCGTCAAGGTATCGCAGCGTCCGACAACTCCCTTCGCGCGCGTACTCGTTGCCGCCCGTTGTTCACGTTGTCCGCCGCTGGAGCATGGATACCCCTGTGAGCTGGGCGGCGCGCCGCCCCAGGCGCGCCATGGAGGTGAAGAAGCGGTCGGGGAGGAACACGGCGTCCGCGATGATCATCGCGCCGGAGAAGAGGGGCAGCCCCATGAGTACGGCGATACCGAGGTGCATGCCGAGCAATGCCGCCAGAACGGGATACTTGAGCCTGCCGAAGAGCACGAACGGGAAGGCGACCTGGAGGAGCACCGTCACGTAGCCGGCCATCGCGATCGCCATCGGAAAGTCGTCCACGAACCGGGAGAGCGCGGGCCAGGGCTGGAACAGTTCGAGGTTCAGCGCGTAGTGGAGAGCGGTGCCGCCGCCCCAGGTTGCCCCCTGGACCTTGTAGAGCCCGGCTGAGCCGTACAGGAAGCAGACCTGTGCGGCGATGACGAACATGCCGCAGTTGTGCACCACCGTGGTCAAGGTGTTTCGGGCGGAACGGAGTTGGTGCGCGGAGAAGCCCTTCGCGAGCTTGGGTGCGGCACCCGTACGAGCCGTCCTGAGCCGGCCCCGGCGAGCGTCCAGGGACCAGCGCCGACCGGAGGCGGTGAGGACGAGGTAGAGGGACATCAGCAGGACCAGGTTGTCACCCCCGTCCGTCATGAAGATCGCTCGGGAGTGGAACGAGACCACGACGACGGCGAAGAGGACGGACATGACGCGGGTCCGCCAGCCCAGCACGAACAGTGCGGACGTCACGAGCGCCAGCACGTAACAGAGCTCGAAGTAGGCCCGGCCGCCGGACAGGGTCAGGATGCTGTTCCAGCCCGTCTGGTCGAAGAGCTGTCGAGCCAGCGCGGGCGTCCAGGGAGAACCGGGGCCCCAGATCTCGTCACGGTGCGGGAACTCGCGGAGGAGGAAGGCCAGGTAGAGCGATCCGTAGCCGATGCGCAGCACCGAGGCGGCGTACAGGGACACCGGCCGCGCGGTGAGAAGTGTCCACAGAGCACAGGCCCGGTCGAGAAGCCATCGGTGGGCGGTGGCGGCGAGCGGCGTCTGCCATTCCGCGGTGCGGTGCGGTGCGGCCGCTGTCGGGGGGAGCTGGGGGGTCTGCTCATTTCCCATCGGGGGTCACCTTCCACCAGGGCAGGAGCCGGTTCTCGGTGGGCACCGGCGGGCGTTCCCCGGCGGACGTGCCGGGTGCGGCGACGGGCAGGGTGACGACCCGGAGCTGAACGAATTCGAAGGCGCCGCCGTCGTTGCGGGCGGCGAGGCGGTCCGCTGCGATGTTCCTCAGATACGTCTGCAGCATCACGGCCCGCTCCGAGCGCGCGGTGTCGTCGCCCCCGTGGGTCTCGACGTACGAGCTCCAGGCGCGACGCAAGAGGTTCTGAGCCGTGTGACTCGGAAACGCATGGTGCTCGACGGCCTCGTTGTCCACGGCGCTCAGGTCGAACCACGGGCTCACCCGTACCGATCCGTCGGCTTCCGTGTGCGCCGTCCTCGCCATGACCTGCCGATTGAAGGAGTCGGGGTCCGGGGCGAAGAGTCGCCAATTCTGTTCGAAGAAGGGGTACACCCATCCGTTGACCTGTGGGCCGTACCGCTTCGATACCGGATTGGAGGGCGCCACGTGAAGGAACACCATGACGACATGGACCAGAGTCGTCACCACACACAGGAGTACGGCGGTGTGCAGAGATGCCCTCAGCGTGCGGGGACCCGCACGGCGCCCGTCCGGCACGGCAGGGCCGTCACGGCGTGGCCGGGGAACCGGGCCCGCATGGGAAACGGGATCGGAATTCTGGATTTCCTCAACGGCCGCTGACCTAATTCCGCTCGACACCGCCCACCCTGTCTTTCTCGTATGTGCTGCTGACGCCCAAGCTCTCTGCGCCTTTCGTCGACGGCGCGCACGGAGCGCGGCGCACGGCGGATCCGGTGAGGATTCCGCCGCGCGCCGTCATCCGATCGGCGTGCTCCGTGCAGGCTGCTGACTAGCCCTCGTGGTCCGCGGGCTTCTCGGCGTAGCCGTAGTGCTCGACCGGCTTGCCACCGTGGTCGCCGTGCTGCGGCTCACCCGGTCCTTCGCCGTGGCCCGGCTTACCGGGTCCTTCGCCGTGGCCCGGCTTACCGGGTCCTTCGTCGTGGCCGTGCTGCGGCTTGCCCGGTCCTTCGCCGTGACCGTTGCCCGGCTTGCCCGGCCCCTCGCCGTGGCCGTGGCCCGGGCCGCCGTGGTCCGGCTTGCCGCCGTGACCGGGTCCCTCGGGCTTCCCGCCGGTCCCGCCGGAGGTGTTTCCGGCGGTGTTGCCCACGGTGTTCCCGCTCGTCGTGTTCCCGGCCGTGTTGCCGGCGACGTTCCCCGAGGTGCCGCCGCCCACCAGGCTGACGCTCGGCCCGCCGATGAGGCTGCCGCCGATCAGGCCCAGCGTCGTGCCGGTGGTCGTGCCTCCGGTCGGTCCGGTCGTCGTGCCGGTCGTCGTGCCGGTCGTCGTTCCGGCGGTCGGTCCGGTCGTCGTACCAGTCGTCGTACCAGTGGTCGTTCCGGTGGTCGTGCCGGTCGTCGTTCCCGCAGTCGTGCCGGTGGTGGTGCCGGTCGTCGTGCCGCCGGTGGCGCATCCGCCGAGGAAGATCCTGTTGGTGTCGAGCGTCACCGCCCCGTTACGGGCCAGTGCCCGGCCCTCGACGCTCGCCCCCTGCTGTACGAAGATCGAGGTCAGGGCCATGATCGTGCCCACGAAGGTGGAGGTGGTGCCGAGAGTCGCCGAACTCCCGATCTGCCAGAAGACGTTGCACGGCGAAGCGCCGTTCGTGAGGAGGATCCGGCTGTTGGAGGCCGTCGTCAGGGCCTCGGGGATCTGGAAGACCCAGACCGCGTTGGGATTTCCCCCGGCGTTCAGGATCAGGTCGCCGGTGAGGCCGACACCGGAGGTGGCCCTGTGAACGCCGGGAAGCAGCTCCTGGCCGCCGCCGATTCCCGCGGCGAGCGGGAAGTCCGGTGCCTGGCCGCTCAGTTGGCCGGCCGCCTGGTTGTACGCCACGATCAGATCGCTTTTCGCCTGGGCGGCGGCGGCGTCCGCGGGGTGCACCGCGCCGAGCACCAGGCCGGGCGGGAACCCGGTGATGGCCGCGTTCGGGTGCGTCCCGAGGTCATGGTCGAGCACCGAGTTGCCGGTGTTGGTGACTCCCTGACCCGCCAGGACGGAATAGCTGGCGGTGGTGCCCAGAGGCACGGGTGTGGCGATGGCCAGCGCCTGCGTGGGTGTGACGGCGACCATCGCCGCGGCAATCGCCGCGGCGATGGTCGAAGTCAGCCCGCCGGACAGAAAGCGGCGCTGAGCCGGTTGAGAGATGTGCAGCTTCATCAAAGGGGCCATTTCTGTGGAGGCCGTGGCACACCGGGTCCTATCGATCGCCCGGGAAGCCTTCTCGCTGATGCCGCATATTACGCAGGAAATTTCTCTCCTTCGGAAAAGGTGAGAACGGGAAGGGGGGATTAATACAAACACATTGAACGGCGTCCGGTGGCATGACAATATGCGGCGCCAAGGCGCCGGATGATCCGAGACACCGCCGGATGAGTGGATCTCGCTTAGCTCAGATGAAAGAGCGCCGCACACGTGTCCATGAATCCGACTCCGATGTGAACACGGATGTACGGCCGGTCGGGTCACGTCAGGAACACTGCGGGACGGGCGTGGCGCGCGTTCCGTCGGCGAGTTCCTCCCTGTCGCCCTCGGCGCTCAGGACGTGTAGAACTTGACGGCGTCGGTGACGAGGTGCCGACTGTGGTCCGGCGTGAGGGCCCGTGCCCGCAGGTGGGTGTGGACCGCGCTGTACTGCCGCACGTCGGACGGTCTCTCCAGACAGAGGTCACTGGTGAACTTCTGCAGATACACCACGGGCTCGCGGCCGCCGGGGAACCGTAGGAGGGAGAACGGGCCTGTCATGCCCGGGTGAGCCCCTGCGGTGTGGGGGAGGACCTGCACGAGGATGTGCGGCTCGGTGCTCAGTGCGTGCAGGTGCTCGAGTTGCTCGCGCATGATCTCCCGGCTGCCGACGACACGGCGCAGAGCGGACTCGTCCAGGACCGCTTCCACGCGAAGGCCGGAGGTGGGGTCGTAGATCCGGTGCTGACGACGGAGGCGTACCTTCAGCCGCGCGGCGGCCTGGCCGACCGTGACCAGGGGGATCGTTTCCTCGATGACCGCGGCCGCGTACGCGGGGGTCTGCAGAAGGGCGGGGATCACCATGGAGTCGTAGGTGTGGACGGAGTCGGCGTGCGTCTCCAGGTCGATGTAGATGCTGTGGGGGATGTCGCCGTAGGCGTGCCACCAGCCCTGTCGGCTCGAGTGCAGGGCCAGCTCCCTCAGGGAGTCCACGACGTGCTCGTCGGTGATGCCGTAGAGCGCGCACAGGTCGCGGAGATCGCGGGGGCTGACGGCACGGCGGCCGGTCTCCATGTGGCTGACCTTGGCCTGGGAGATCAGGAGTCGTGACGCCACCTGAGTACCGGTCAGGCCGCTCTCCTTGCGGAGCCGGCGCAGCTCCGTTCCCAGTCGCCGTCCTGTGACGGTGGGGTTGTTGTTCGCCGCCACGGGCGGTGTACCTCCGGCTCAAACCACTGCATGCCCCACCAGGTTGACATGGGGCGCCAGCTGTTGATCACGCGCCGTGCCGCCGTTGCCGCCCGGTGGGGAAACGGATTGTGACGATGTAATTTGCCGTGCGGCCGCACGGCGACCATGTCGTCGCCCGCCTCCCCGCGAATCCCGTACGTGCGGCCCGGCCCCACCGGCCTCGGGTGCCACCAGCCGGCTCTCGGGTTGCACGTCGCGAGGGGCCGGACAGGCCTGGTCCGGGCGTCGTCGGGGGGCCTTGTGAACGAGTGGTAACTTCGGTGGCGAGAGTCGGCATCCGTGCCATCCGCGCCATCGCGGCGTCCTTGCCGACGCCGGACGAACCCGAGGGGGGAAGGCGTGAGAAGGATGACCGCTCGGCCTGCCAACGCACACCAGGCGCGCCTGCTGCGCCTGTTGCGGGACGAGGGCAGGAGCTCCCGGGCCCAGCTGGGCGACCGTATGGAGCTGTCGCGCTCCCGGCTCGCGGTCGAGCTCGACCGCCTCCTGGAGACCGGCCTGGTGGTCGGCGACGGCTTCGCGGCCTCCCGGGGCGGCCGCCGTTCCCACGGGATCCGGCTGTCCCCGACCCTCCGTTTCCTCGGCGTCGACATCGGCGCGACCTCCGTCGACGTCGCCGTCACCGACGCGGAGCTGGAGGTGCTGGCGCACCTCACCGAGGAGACCGACGTGCGCCGGGGGCCCGTCGCCGTCTTCGAACAGGTCCTGGCGATGGCGGGGAAGCTCCGGGACTCCGGGGTCGCGGAGGCCTTCGACGGCGCGGGCGTCGGCCTGCCCGGTCCCGTCAGGTTCCCCGACGGCGTGCCGGTCTCCCCGCCGATCATGCCCGGCTGGGACGGGTTCCCGGTCAGGGAGGCGCTCAGCCAGGACCTCGGCTGCCCGGTCATGGTCGACAACGACGTGAACCTCATGGCACTGGGGGAACGGTACGCCGGCGTCGCCCGGAGCGCCCGCGACTTCCTCTACGTGAAGCTGGGCACCGGAATCGGCTGCGGCATCGTCGTCGACGGCCGCCTCCACCACGGCGCGTCGGGCTGCGCGGGCGACATCGGACACATCCAGATCGACCCGCTGGGCCGGTTCTGCGCCTGCGGCAACCGGGGCTGCCTCGAAGCCCACTTCAGCGGCTCCGCCCTCGCGGCGGACGCGGAGGAGGCGGCGCGCTCGGGCCGCTCCGCGGAGCTGGCCCGACGGCTGGAGGAGGCCGGGCGCCTGACCGCGGCCGACGTGTCCGCCGCGGCCGCGGCGGGCGACGCCACCTCCCTCGAACTCGTCCGGGTCGGCGGCGCACGCGTCGGCCAGGTCGTCGCCGGTCTCGTGAGCTTCTTCAACCCGGGCATGGTCGTGATCGGCGGGGGCGTGACGGGGCTCGGACACTCCCTTCTCGCCAGCGTCCGCTCGGAGGTGTACCGAAGGTCGCTGCCTCTGGCCACGGGCAACCTGCCGATCGTCCTGGGGGAGTTGGGCCAGACGGCGGGCGTCGTGGGCGCCTCCTGCATGATCAGCGACCACCTCTTCTCCCCGGCCTGACGGCCGACCGCCCGCCGACGGCCCCGCGCCCGTCCGGGCCGTGGCGGAGACCGACTCGCGCCGTCTCGTCGAGCGCGACGACGTCGACCTCGTAGTGCGTCGCCCCCCCCGGGGCCCGTGACTCAGCCGTGCGGGGTGTCGGGCGGCCAGGTCGCGGCGGTGGCGCCGTCCTCAGGACGGGCGGGGCAGCCGGCCCGTCGTCCGCTCGATCCAGGGGAGGTAGGACCCGACGCGGGTGTTCACGGCCGGGGTGTCGGTGGCGCACTCCCTGCCGTACGTACGAGACCGACGACGTACGGCCGCCCCGCGACGGCGCGGACCAGGGGGCCGCCGGAGTCGTACTGGCAGGTGTCGCGGCCGGGGGCGTAGGTGCAGATCTGGGTGGGGGCGAGGTGTGCCATGCCCCGGCTCGCGCAGGCCGGGTTGCTCATGGTGGCGAGGGTGACGGTCCGCAGGACGTCGGAGGTGCGGCCGCCGAACGAGGTGGTGCCCCAGCCCGGCACCTCGACCTGGGCGCGGTCGAAGGAGCCCTGGGCGTACGCGGCGGGCAGGGCGACCGGCCGGACGTCACGGTTGAGGGCGACCGGCTCGGCGAGCCGGACGAGGGCGATGTCGTTCCGCTGGGTGGCCGGGTCGTACTCCGGGTGCGGCAGGAACCGTTCGGGAGCCGCCAGGACCGCGTGCGGGCTCTCGGCCCCGGTCGTGAGGTCGTGGTCGCCGAGGAGGACGCCCACGCGTGACGGGCTGCTGTACGAGCCCGTCAGGCAGTGCGCGGCCGTGAGGACGTACCGGTCGCCGATCAGCGCCCCGCCGCACATGACCCGGCGCTCCACCACGTCCACGAGCCCCGCCATGAAGGGGTACTGGTGGGGCCTCGCCTCCTGCCCGCCGACGACCGCCTGCGCGGGCGGCGCGACGCCGAGCGGGCACACCGCCAGCACCGCGCCCGCGACCGTCGCGATGAGCTGCCTCACCCGTCCCACCGGATCTCCGCACTGTCGACGCCGTGTCTCCGGGCCGCCTGTGGTGCGGAGACGTTTCCGCACGTCCGTCACGGCCCGCGCGTGGGCATCAACGACCCGGGCCGGACACGGTCACCCGATCGCGGGGCCGGACAGGTGTCCGACACCGTGATCCGCTGTCGGCGTCCGGAGCCCAGCCGGGCACGCGCGCGGCCGCCCGTGCGCGCGTAGTGCAGGCCCCGGTGAGTGGCCCGCTGCCGCGCGGAGGGCACCGGGACCGTCCGCCGCGTCAGCACCAGCCGGCGCCCGTGGGCGCTCTCCACCCGCGGGCCCGGGCCTCAACCGGCGCCTCCACGCGCACGCGGTCACCCTGCGCGGACGCCCACGAGCCGCTCGGGGGGCCGTGGCACGAGGGGCCCGGGGGCCCGCCCGGCACGTAAGGGGTGAACACGGCCGAAAGGTGCTCGCCGGGAGAACGGCGGGTGACACCTGCGGCGATCCCGTTGTCAGCGCCGCGTGCTTAGCTGGAGGCATGACGGAAGACTTCATCGAACACGTCCTCGGCGGCCGTACGACCGAGGTGGAGGAGGCGGTCCGCAAGGCGGCCGCCGTCGAGATCATGCCGCGCTTCCGGCAGCTCGCCGCCCACGACATCGTCGAGAAGAACGGGCCGCACGACCTGGTCACCGTCGCCGACCGGGCCGCCGAGACCCATCTCACCGCGTCCCTGACCGCCCTGCTGCCCGGCTCGGTGGTCGTCGGCGAGGAGGCCGTCCACGCCGACCCCACGGTCTACGAGGCGCTGCGCGGCGACGCACCCGTCTGGATCGTCGACCCCGTCGACGGCACCCGCCAGTTCGTCCACGGCGACCCCGCCTTCTGCACCCTCGTCGCCCTCGCCCGGCACGGCGAGCTGCTCGCCTCCTGGACCTTCGCGCCCGCCCTCGACGAGCTCGCCGTCGCCGTACGCGGCCGCGGAGCCACCCTCAACGGCCGTCCCCTGCACTCCGGTTCACCCGAGCCCGGAGCGGTGCTCCGGGTCGCCGCCTCGCACCCCGACTACACCACCCCGGAGCAGAAGCGCGCCCTGCTCGGCCTGGACACCGAGGGCGTCGCGCCCCGCCCCTGCGGCTCCGCCGGCCTCGAGTACCTGGCCGTGGCGCGCGGCACGCTCGACGCCACCGCCTTCTCCTGGGAGTACGCCTGGGACCACGCGGCCGGACTGCTCCTGGTGACCGAGGCCGGCGGCGCCCACACGACCGTCGCAGGAGAGCCGTTCCACATCACCGGAGGGAACGCGCTGCCCTTCACGGCGGCCAGGGACACGGCCACCGCCGACCGAGTCCGGGCCCTCCTGAGGGGTCGTTAAGAGTCCCCGGGCCACAGGAATATCCTGAGGTCCCTGGCCATCGGCTGACGAAGGAGTCCAAGGTGTCGAAGGTGACGTCGATGCTCGATGCCGTCGTCGTGGGCGCGGGGCCCAACGGACTGACCGCCGCCGTCGAGCTGGCCCGCCGCGGCTTCTCCGTTGCCGTCTTCGAGGCCCGATCCACCGTCGGCGGCGGCGCGAGGACCGAGGAGCTCACCCTCCCCGGCTTCCGGCACGACCCCTGCTCCGCCGTGCACCCGCTGGGGGCGGGCTCGCCGGTCTTCAACTCCATGCCACTGGCCCGTTACGGACTCGACTGGCTCCATCCCGAACTGCCCATGGCCCACCCCTGGGACGACGGCACCGCCGCCGTCCTCGCCCGCTCCGTCGCGGAGACCGCCGCCTCCTTCGGCCCGCGCGACGCGGGGGCGTACCGCAGGCTCGTCGCACCCTTCCACGGCAGGTGGGACACCCTCGCCCGGGACTTCATGCAGCTGCCGTTGACCGCGCTGCCCCGCGACCCGGTCACCCTCGCCCGCTTCGGCCTCGCCGGGCTTCCGCCCTCGACCTGGCTGATGCGCCGCTTCCGGGACGAGAAGGCCCGCGCTCTCTTCGCCGGGCTCGTCGGTCATGTCATGGCCCCGCTCGGCGGCTTCGCCACCGGCGCCGTCGGCCTGGTCTTCGCGCTGGCCGCACACGCCGGCGGCTGGCCCCTGCCCCGGGGCGGCTCCCAGGCCATCTCCGACGCCCTCACCGCCTACCTGAGGGACCTCGGCGGCGCCGTCCACACCGACTTCGAGGTCAAGCGTCTCGACGACCTGCCGCCCGCCCGTGCCTACGTCTTCGACACCTCCCCGACGGCGCTCGCCAGGATCGCCGGCTTCGGCGGCCACTACGACCACTACCGGTACGGCGCCGCGGCCTTCAAGATCGACTACGCCCTGGACGGGCCCGTGCCCTGGACCGCGGAGGAGCCCCGGCGGGCCGGCACCGTCCAGATCGGCCCCACCGCCGGAGAGATCGGCACCGCCCTGCGCCAGGCCTCGTCCGGCACCGCCCCCGACGCCCCCTTCCTCATCACCGCCCAGCCCAGCCTCGTCGACCCGTCCCGCGCCCCCGAGGGCAAGCACGTGTTCTGGGCGTACGGGCACGTGCCGAACGGCTGGCGGGGCGACCTCACCGAGGCCGTCGAGCGTCAGATCGAGCGCTTCGCCCCCGGCTTCCGCGACCGCGTCCTCGCCCGTGCCACCGCCGGACCGCCTCGACTCGCCGCCGAGAACGCCAACTACGTCGGCGGCGACATCGCCTGCGGAGCCGCCCGCGGCCTCCAGCTCCTGCTGCGTCCCACGCTCTCGCTCCGCCCCTACGCCACCCCGCACCCGGCGGTCTTCCTCTGCTCCTCCGCCACCCCGCCCGGTCCCGGAGTGCACGGCATGTCCGGCCACAACGCGGCGAAGGCCGTATGGCGGCGGCTGCGAAAATAGACTGACCCCCATGGCCAAGTACTTCGACGTCCACCCCGACAACCCGCAGCCCCGCACCATCAACGCGGTGGCCGACTCCATCCGGAACGGGGCGCTCGTCGCGTACCCGACCGACTCCTGCTACGCGCTCGGAAGCCGCCTCGGCAGCCGTGACGGCATCAGCCGCATCCGGACCATCCGCGACCTCGACGACCGGCACCACTTCACGCTCATGTGCCAGAACTTCGCCCAGCTGGGCCAGCTCGTGCACATCGACAACGACGTCTTCCGCGCGGTGAAGGCGGCCACCCCCGGCGCGTACACCTTCATCCTGCCGGCGACGAAGGAGGTGCCGCGGCAGCTGCTCCACCCCAAGAAGAAGACCGTCGGCGTCCGCATCCCCGACCACGTCGTCACCCAGGCACTCCTCGCCGAGCTCGGCGAGCCGCTGCTCTCCAGCACCCTGCTGCTGCCCGACGAGGCGGAGCCCCTCACGCAGGGCTGGGAGATCAAGGAGCGGCTCGACCACCAGGTGGACGCCGTGCTCGACTCCGGCGAATGCGGGACCGAACCCACCACGGTCGTCGACTTCTCCAGCGGCGAACCCGAGATCGTCCGCCGCGGGGCGGGGGACACGTCCCGGTTCGAGTAGGGGAGCGGCGCGGTCCACCCGGTCCCGGGCGGCCCTTTCCGGGCCGGGCGGCGGCGTCGTACGGTCGGGCGACCCGTTCGCGATCACCCACGGAGGATCCGGCCGCATGATCGTCATCGCCCACGTCAGCGACATCCACGTCGACGGCGAGCCGCGCGGCACGGACCGAACCCGCGCCGTCCTGCGGTACCTGGAGGAGCTGCCGTACGACCTGGCCGCCGTGATCGTCACCGGGGACGTCGCCGACCACGGCACCCCGGACGAGTACGCCGAGGCGCGGCGGCTGCTGAACTCCCGTCACCCGCTGCTCGTCTGCCCCGGCAATCACGACGACCGCGCCGCCTTCCGGAAGGCCCTCCTGGACGAGCACGCGGGAGCGCGCCCGGGCGTCCCCGTCAACCAGGTGCTCCGGGGCGAGGGTTTCGCCGTCGCCCTCTGCGACTCGTCCGTCCCCGGCGAGCACCGGGGCCTCCTGGAGGACGAGACGCTGGAGTGGCTCGACGGCGTCCTCACCGACACCCCGCACGACGTACCCGTCCTGGTCGCCTTCCATCACCCGCCCGTGCCGCTGCACACCCCGTACGTGGACGAGATCCGGCAGTTCGGTGAGGAGCGGCTCGCCGTGCTCGCCGGCCGCCACCCCCACCTCACGGCCTTCCTCGCGGGGCACGCGCACACCGCCGCCGCCACGACCTTCGCCGGCCGCCCGCTGCTCGTCGCCCCCGGGGTCGTCTCCACCCTCCGGCTCCCCTGGGAGAACCCCGGCCCGGACAGCCCTCACGTCCACCTCGACCTGCCGCCCGCCCTCGCCTTCCACGTCCTCGGCCACGACGGCAGGCTGACCACCCACTACCGGACGATCACCGGCTGAGGCGGCCCGGGACGGCCATGTCGTTTTCTCGCCAGCCCGGGGCCCGCCCGTGCCCGATCCTGGAACCATGCACACCGACACCGAGCGCTGCGTACGGGCCGTCCAGTCGAAGGACGCCCGCTTCGACGGCGTGTTCTTCACCGCCGTCCGCACCACCCGGATCTACTGCCGCCCCAGCTGCCCGGTCGTCCCGCCCAAACCCCAGAACATGGAGTTCCACGCCAGCGCCGCCTCCTGCCAGCGCGCCGGCTTCCGGGCGTGCAAGCGGTGCCGTCCCGACACCAGCCCCGGCTCGCCCGAGTGGAACGTCCGCGCCGACGCCGTCGCCCGCGCCGTGCGGCTCATCCAGGACGGTGTCGTCGACCGGGAGGGCGTTCCCGGCCTCGCCCGCCGGCTCGGTTGGTCCACCCGCCAGATCGAGCGCCAGCTCCTCGCAGAACTGGGCGCGGGCCCCCTCGCCCTCGCCCGCGCGCAGCGCGCCCAGACCGCCCGGGTCCTCATCGAGACCACCCCGATGCCCCTCGGCGAGATCGCCTTCGCGGCCGGCTTCTCCTCCATCCGCACCTTCAACGACACCGTCCGCGAGGTCTTCGCCCTCACTCCCGGCGAACTCCGCGCGCGCGCCGCCCGTCCGGCCCCCGACCGGACCCCCACCCCCGGGGTGATCAGCCTCCGGCTCCCGTTCCGCGCGCCCCTGGAACCCTCCAACCTCTTCGGCCACCTCGCCGCGACCGCCGTGCCCGGGGTGGAGGAGTGGCGCGACGGCGCCTACCGGCGGACGCTGACCCTCCCGTACGGACACGGCATCGTCGCCCTCGCCCCGCGCGCCGACCACATCGCCTGCCGCCTCTCCCTCACCGACCCCCGCGACCTCACCCACGCCATCAGCCGCTGCCGGCGCCTCCTCGACCTCGACGCCGACCCCGTCGCCGTCGACGACCGGCTGCGGGCCGACCCGCTGCTCGCGCCGCTCGTCGACGCGGCGCCCGGCCGCCGGGTGCCCGGCACCGTCGACCCCGCCGAGTTCGCCGTACGTGCCGTCCTCGGCCAGCAGGTTTCCACCGCCGCCGCCCGCACCCACGCCGCCCGCCTCGCAACCGCGTACGGCACACCCGTCGACGACCCCGAGGGCGGCCTCACCCACCTCTTCCCCGGCCCCGAGGCCCTCGCCGCGCTCGACCCCGAGACCCTCGCCCTACCCCGCAGCCGCCGCACCACCCTCCTCACCCTGACCCGCGCCCTCGCGGACGGCTCGCTCACCCTGGGACCCGCAGACGACCGCGAGGAGACCCGCGCCCGGCTGCTCGCCCTGCCCGGATTCGGCCCATGGACCACCGAGATCATCGCCATGCGCGCACTCGGCGACCCCGACGCCTTCCTCCCCGGGGACCTCGGCGTCCGCCGAGCCGCCGCAGGACTCGGCCTGCCGGGCACCCCGGCCGCGCTCACCGGCCGCGCCGCCCACTGGCGCCCGTGGCGCGCCTACGCCGTCCAGTACCTGTGGGCGACCGACGACCACCCGATCAACGACCTGCCCAGCGAAGGACACTGAACCGCCATGGCCCCCACCGTCCGGCACACCGTCGTGGACAGCCCGTACGAACCGCTGACCCTCGTCGCCGTCGACGGCGTCCTCAGCCGCGTCCATATGACCGGCCAGCGCCACCGCCCGGCCGAGGAGACCTTCGGCGAGCCCGACCCCCGCCCGTTCGGCGAGGCCGTCCGCCAGCTCGACGCCTACTTCGCCGGTGAACTCACCCGGTTCGACCTGCCGTTGAACCTGATCGGCACGCCGTTCCAGGTGCGGGTCTGGCAGCGGCTGCTCCTCATCCCGTACGGGGAGACCCGGACGTACGGGGCACTCGCCGAGGAGCTGGGCAACACCGGCGCCTCCCGCGCCGTGGGCCTCGCCAACGGCAAGAACCCCGTCAGCATCATCGTCCCCTGCCACCGGGTGATCGGCACCGGCGGCGGCCTCACCGGCTACGGCGGCGGACTCGACCGCAAACAGCGGCTGCTCGCCTTCGAATCGGGCACCGCGGAACCGGGGACGCTCTTCTGATGGAGGTGTTAGGTTCCCGCCATGGCCAAGGTGAACATCGCGCTCGACGCGGAACTCGTCGTGGAAGTCATGGTCCTGGCCGGTATCGGCAACCCCCAGGACGCCGTCGAGGCGGTGGTGCGCGACTACATCGCCCGCGGACACCGCACCGAGGCGCGAGCCGTCAGCCGGGACGAGGCCGGGCGCACCGGCGAGATGGTGCCGCCGGAGCCCCCGCAGGGCTGAGCACCGGGTGTGATCGAGCTGCGTTTGATCGATCGATTCCGGGCTCGAGGGCCCGTCATCGTGCGACATATCCCTCTATCCGGGGGTGGCCTCCCGTCGGGCGGTCCGGATAGGGTCGGCCTCGGCGCGACTGCACGTTCGAAAGCAAGGGATGCAAGGTGACGGACGGGGCAGCAACTCAGGTCGCTCGCGTACTCGTGGCGGCTGACAAGTTCAAGGGTTCGCTCACGGCCGTACAGGTCGCGGAGCGGGTCACGGCAGGACTGCGACGGGTCGTCCCGGAGCTCGCGGTGGAGACGCTGCCCGTCGCGGACGGCGGCGACGGCACCGTCGCGGCAGCCGTCGCGGCCGGATTCGAGCGCCGCGAGGTCCAGGTGACGGGGCCGCTCGGCGAGCCGGTCACCGCGGCCTTCGCCCTGCGCGGCACCACCGCGGTCGTCGAGATGGCCGAGGCCTCCGGCCTCCAGCTCCTCCCGTCCGGCGTGTTCGCCCCCCTCACCGCGACCACCTACGGTTCCGGCGAGCTGCTCCGCGCCGCCCTCGACGCCGGCGCGACCACCCTCGTCTTCGGCGTCGGCGGCAGCGCCACCACCGACGGCGGAGCCGGCATGCTGGCCGCGCTCGGTGCCCGCTTCCTCGACGCGTCCGGCGCGCCCGTCGGTCCCGGCGGCGCGGCCCTCGCCGACCTGGCCACGGCCGACCTCACCGGGCTCGACGCCCGCTTCGCCTCGGTCGACCTGATCCTCGCGAGTGACGTCGACAACCCGCTCACCGGGCCCAAGGGCGCCCCCGCCGTCTACGGACCGCAGAAGGGCGCCACCCCGGACGACGTCCGCACCCTGGACGCGGCCCTCGCCCACTTCGCCACCGTCCTGGAGAAGGCCGTCGGCCCCAAGGCCGCCGAAGCGGCCCTCGCCCCCGGCGCGGGCGGCGCGGGCGGCATCGGCTACGGCGCGCTCATCCTCGGCGCGAGCTTCCGCCCCGGCATCGAGCTGATGCTGGAGGTCCTCGGCTTCGCCCCCGCCCTGGAGCGCGCCACCCTCGTCATCACCGGCGAGGGCTCCCTCGACGAGCAGACCCTCCACGGCAAGGCCCCTGCGGGCGTCGCCGCGGCGGCCCGCGCCGCCGGCAAGGAGGTCGTCGCGGTCTGCGGCCGCCTGGCCCTGCCCCCCGAGGCCCTGGGCAAGGCGGGCATCCGCCGCGCGTACCCGCTCACGGCGCTGGAACCGGACCCGGCCGAGTCCATGGCGAACGCGGGGCCGCTCCTGGAAGACGTGGCGGCGTCGATCGCCCGCGACTTCCTGACTTAGGCACACACCGGGCGTGCCTGCCGCCGCCCCCCGGATGCGGAACCCCCGCCCCCGTGATGGGCGATCGTCCCGCTGGGGGTGAGGGTCCCCCCCCGGACGGAGTCCGGGGAAGGGTGGGCACAACGGAACAGGGCCCCTCGCCGGGCCCGGGCTCCTGCGCCTGGACCAGCACCGCGTGTGTGCCGCGCTTGGTGGTGCGGGTCCAGGCACAGGAGCGGACGCGCCCGCCAGGGCGCCGTCCCGTGTGCCCACCCGTCCCGCCCCAGCGGGACGACTGCCCATACCAGGGGCGCAACAGGCCCCCTTCACCCCGGCGCCGTCAAGCGGAACGCGTCCAGTGCCAGCGTCATCTCCGTCAGGTCCCGCGGCCGCGACAGTGACCGTGACGTCAGTTGCTCCAGCCGCCGCAGGCGGTTGAAGACCGTGTTCCGGTGGCAGTACAGGCGTCCCGCCGCCCGTCCCGCCGACCCCTCGCAGTCCAGCCACGCGTCCAGCGTCTCCAGGAGCACCGCCCGGTCCGCCGGGTCCAACTCGAGCAGCCCGCCCAGGACGTCCGTGACCAGCAGGCTCGCCATCTCCGGCTGGCCCACCACCAGCGCACCCGCCATCCGCCGGTCGAGCCGCACGATCTGCCGGCTGCCCGGCGGGCAGGTCCGCAGCGCCAGCTCCGCGAGCCGCCGCGCCCGGCCCAGCTCGGTGAGGCCCACCACCACCGGACTGATCCCGCCCGGCCCCGGGCACCGCCCGTCGAGGAGCTCCGACAGCGCGTCCAGACCGGTGTCCCCGGCCAGCGCCACCACACCGAGCTCGCAGTCCGCGCCCATCCGCCACAGGAACCGCACGCCCTCGCCCTGCACCTGCCGGTGGAACGGCTCCCGCTCCTCCCGCCGGTCGTAGCGCAGCACCACCACCGCGTACCGCCCCTGCTCCGGCAGGTCGAGCCCCGCCGCCGCGCGCGCCACCAGCTCGGGCGACCGCTGGCCCTGGAGCAGCGCGTCCAGGAGCGCCTGGAGCTGCTCGTCCGTCCGGCGCCGCAGCTCCAGCTCCCTCGACCGGTACGCCTCCGACGCCGTGTCCGCCTGCGCGTCCACCGCCGACCACACCGTCGTCGCCGACTGCATGAGCGCCGCCAGCTGCGCCGTGTCCGTTCCCGCGCCCTCGATCAGCGCGTCCCACACCAGGTGCCCGGCGTGCCGGTAGGCGTGCACGACCAGTTCCAGCGGCATGCCCTGCGCGGCCCGCCGGCGGCCCATCTCCTCCGCGTGCTCCAGGTCCCGCCGGGGCGAGTTCCGCGGCGCCGAGATCATCTCGATCCCGATCCGCATCGCCTCCTGGGCCTCCTGCCAGTGCTGGTCGTACGGAATGATCCGCCCGTAGGCGGGCTCGTAGGCGTGAAGTTCCCTCAGATGCTCGTCCACCAGCTCCGGCACCCGCTCCAGAAGCGCCGTGCACGCCTGAGCGAGCACCTTCCAGTCGTCGCCGGTCCGCCGTCTGCGCCGTCCCATGCCGGGAGGATCCACCGCCCGGGCCCCTCCGCACACCCCTGACGCGCACTGTTGTGCGCATGCACAGTGGCCCGCCGTCCCCGCTGGTCACCGGCAGCGTTTCGGCCGCGGAACGTGGACGCGCGGTCGGGCGCGGTGTTGGGGTGAGCGCCACTGAACGGCCGAGTAACAAAGGCGGCCGGGGAAAGAGGAACCATGGGAGGTACCGCACCCGCTCTCGAGGTGACGGACCTGACGGCGGGATACGGACCGGTACGTGCGTTGCGGCGGGTGTCGCTGACCGTGCCGGCGGGCGAGGTCGTCACCGTCCTGGGAGGGAACGGAGCCGGCAAGTCCACGCTGTTGCGGGCGGTCTCGCGCACCCTGCGGTTCCACGGCGGCGCCGTGGTCTCCGGCACGGTGAGCCGCGACGGCAGGCCGCTCGACGGGCTGCCGCCCGACCGGGTCGTCGCGGCCGGCGTCTCCCAGGTGCCCGAGGGCCGCCAGGTCTTCGCCCGGATGACCGTCGAGGACAACCTGAAGGCCGGCGCACTCGGCGGGCGCGGCGACCGGGCGGCGAAGTCCGCCGCCCTGCACCGGGTCCACGAGCTGTTCCCCGTCCTCGCCGAGCGCGCCCGCCAGCAGGCCGGGCTGCTCTCCGGCGGCGAGCAGCAGATGCTGGCCGTCGGCCGCGCCCTGATGGCCACGCCCGACCTGCTCCTCCTGGACGAGCCGTCCCTCGGCCTCGCCCCGCTGATGGCCGCCCGGATCGCGGACGCGATCCGCGAGATCAACGCCCAGGGCACGGCGGTGCTCCTCGTCGAGCAGAACGCGGCGCTCGCGCTGCGGCTCGCGTCCCGCGCGTACGTCCTGGAGGTCGGTGAGGTCACCCTGTCCGGTCCCGCCGCCGAACTCGCCGCCTCCGACGAGGTACGCCGCCGCTATCTGGGCGTGGTCGACGAGGACGCGGCGGCCGACGCGGCCCGCGCCCGCGCCACGCACCCGGTCCTGTCCCGCTGGGAGGAAACCAGATGACCGACGCACCAGCGCCTCCCGAGGCCGCTCCGGGCGTCCCCGCCCTCGTCGTCGAGGGCCTCACCGTCCGCTTCGCCGGGTTGACCGCCCTCGACGGCGTCGGGTTCACCGTCAGGCCCGGCACCGTGCACGCCCTCATCGGGCCGAACGGCGCCGGAAAGTCCACCTGTTTCAACGTGCTCTCGGGCGTCTACCGGGCCACCGAGGGCTCCGTCCGCCTCGGCGCGCACGAGCTGACCGAGCTGCCCCCGCACCGCATCGCGGACCTCGGCGTCGGCCGCATCTTCCAGAACCTGGCCCTGCCGCCCCGCGCCACCGTCGAGGACAGCCTGATGCTCGGCCGCCACCGCCTGACCCGCACCGGCTTCGTCGCCGCCGGGCTCCGGCTTCCCTCCGCCGCCCGAGAGGAGGCGCGGCACCGGGCCAGGGTCCGGGAGATCGCCGCCTTCGTCGGGCTGGAGAAGCAGCTCGCCCAGCCCGCCGGCTCCCTCCCGTACGGGCAGCAGAAGCTCGCCGAACTCGCCCGCGCCCTCTGCATGGAGCCGAAACTGCTCCTGCTCGACGAGCCCGTCGCCGGCATGACCGCCGACGAGCGGGTCCGTACCGCCTCGGTCATCGCGGGCGTCCGCGACAGCCTCGGCATCTCGGTCCTCCTCGTCGAGCACGACATGGGTCTGGTGATGCGGCTCGCCGACTCCGTCACCGTCCTCGACTTCGGCCGCCGCATCGCGGACGGGGCACCCGCCGCCGTCCAGAACGACCCGGCGGTCGTCCGCGCCTACCTCGGAGAGGAGTCCGCCGCGTGAGCACCTTCGCCGAGTTCCTGATCAACGGCATCTCACTGGGCTCGATCTACGCCCTCATCGCCCTCGGCTTCGTGGTCATCTTCCGCGCCACCGAGGTCGTCAACTTCGCCCACGCGTCCCTCCTGCTGGCCGGCGGCTACGTCACCGCCGTGCTGCACGAGGAGATCGGCTTCTGGCCCGCCCTGCTCGCGGGCATCGCGGGCGCGGCGGTGGTCGGAGCGGCCGTCGAGTTCCTCGTCATGCGCCGGCACCGGGGCGGTGACCACAGCGTCCTCGCGATCGTCACCATCGGCGTCGACATCCTGCTCGCCACCGAGCTGACCCGCAGGATCGGCACCGACATCCTGTCCCTCGGCGACCCCTGGGGCGACGCCGTCGTCACCGTCGGTCCGGTCACGATCGCGGAGACCCGGATCGCCGCCCTGCTCGCCGCGGCCCTCCTCATCACCGCGTTCCTGCTCGCCTTCCGGTACACCTCGTGGGGCGTCGCGATGCGGGCCGCCGCCGAGAACCAGGAGACCGCCGCCCTCATGGGCATCCGGCTCGGCCGGGTGTCGCTCGGCGCCTGGGCCGTCGCCGGAGGTCTGGCCGCCGTCGCCGCGCTCTTCCTCACCGTCTTCCCGACGCCGGGCCTGGAGCGGGCCACGTCGTTCGCCGCGTTGAAGGCCTTCCCCGCCGCCATCCTCGGCGGCCTCGACTCCACCACGGGCGCTCTCGTCGGCGGTCTCCTCGTCGGCGTCACCGAGTCCCTCGCCACCGGCTACCAGAGCGACCTGGCGTTCCTCGGCCGGGGGATCGGCGACCTGGCCCCCTATCTCGTCATGGTCGCGGTGCTCCTGATCCGCCCGGCCGGACTCTTCGGTACGAAGGAGCTGGCCCGTGTCTGAGACCCTCGCCCGGAGCGGCCTCCGGGTCCGTACCCCCGCGGTGTACGGGTGGGCCGCCGCCGGCCTCGTCCTCGCCGTCCTCCCGTTCTACCTGGACCGCTTCTGGCTCCAGGCGGGCCTGTTCGCGATGGCCGCCGCCCTCGGCGCGATCGGCATCAACCTGCTGACGGGCGCCACCGGACAGCTCTCCATGGGGCACGCCTTCTTCCTCGCCGTCGGCGCCTACGGATACTGCGCCTTCGCCGGGGACGGCACCGACGGACTCGCCGGGCTCGGACTGCCCGGCTGGCTCGCCGCCGTCCTCGCGGTCGCCCTCTCGGGCGTGGCGGGCGGGGTGTTCAGCCCCATCGCGGGCCGGCTGCGGGGCGCGTACCTCGGCATCGCCACCCTCGCGCTGATCTTCATCGGACAGCACGTCCTGTTCAACGCGCATGACCTCACCGGCGGTTACAACGGTCGCGCGGTCCCGCCGCTCTCCCTCTTCGGGCTGACCTTCGACGACAGCGAACTCCTCGTCGCCCAGGTGCCGTTCGGCGCGGTGGAGAAGCTCTGGTACCTCGGTCTCGTCCTGCTCCTCGCCGGCGTGGTCTTCGCCCGCGGTGTGCTGCGGGGCCGCCCGGGACGCGCGATGAACGCCATCCGGGACCACCGGATCGCGGCCGGTGTGATGGGCATCCCGGTGGCCCGCTACCGGTCCTCCGTCTTCGTCCTGTCCTCCATGTACGCGGGCCTGGCGGGCGTCCTGCTCGCCCTGGTCTTCCAGCGCACGGTGCCGGAGTACTTCGGCATGGCGCTCTCGCTCGAGTACCTGGCCATGATCGTCATCGGCGGTCTCGGCTCGGTCGCCGGCGCGGTGGCCGGAGGCGTCTTCGTCTCCCTGCTGCCGCAGCTCCTCAACCGGTACAGCGACGCCCTCCCGCTGGTCTCCGCCCCCGGGACGGGCGGCATCGCGCCGGGGGAGGCCTCCCGCTACCTGTACGGCGCCGCCGTCGTCGCGGTGGTGCTGTTCCTGCCCGGAGGCCTGGCCCGGCTCGCGGCCCGGAGGCCCGGCAGGGCCAAGAAGCCCAGCAACCCCATGAACCCCACACACCCCACTCCACCCGACACCTCTTCCACCGAACCCTCAGGGGAGGCACGATGACCCACCGACGACAGGCCGTGCGGGGCCTGGCCGCCGCGCTCGCCGCACTGGTCGCCCTCACCGCCGCCGGCTGCAGCTCGAAGGCCAAGACCGACGACGCCAAGCAGACCGACGCGGGTGGGGTGAAGACCGGCGAGGGCGTCACCGACAAGACGATCTCGCTCGGCGCGCTCACCGACATGACCGGCGTGTACGCCACTCTCGGCAAGAGCGTCACCCAGGCCCAGCAGCTGTACGTCAAGCAGACCAACGCCGCCGGCGGGATCTGCGGCCGGCAGCTGGAGCTCACGGTCCGCGACCACGGCTACGACCCGCAGAAGGCGCTCGCCGCCTACACCGAGCTGGAGCCGAAGGTCGTCGGCTACCCCCAGTTCATCGGCTCCCCGTTCGTCGCCGCCGTCAAGACCCGGGTCGACGGTCAGGACAAGGGCCTCGTCCTCCCGCAGGCCTGGTCGGCCTCGCTGCTCGGCTCCCCGTACATCCGCGTCCTGGGCTCGACGTACGACGTCGAGACCATCAACGCCGTCGACTTCCTGACGAAGGAGAAGGGACTCAAGTCGGGCGACAAGCTCGGACACGTCTACTTCGAGGGCGACTACGGCGAGAACGCCCTCAAGGGCTCGAAGTACGCGGCCGGGAAGGCGGGCCTCACCGTCGTCGAGCAGAAGATCAAGCCCACCGACAACGACATGTCGGCGCAGGTCGCCGCGTTGAAGCAGGCCGGGGTCAAGGCCATCGTCATCAGCGCCGGCCCGCGCCAGGCCGCCTCCCTCGTCGGCGTCGCCGCCGCCACCGGCCTGCGGGTTCCGGTCGTCGGCAACAACTCGGCCTTCGCCCCGCAGCTCCTCGGCACCCAGGCGGGACCCGCCCTGGAGAAGATGTACTGGTTCGCCTCTCCGAGCCTTCCCATCGGCGCGGACACCCCGACCGCGAAGAAGCTGGTCACCGACTACAAGGCCGCCTACCCCGGCGACGCCCTCGACAACGGCATCGTGGCCGGCTGGACCGCGGCGAGCGTCTTCGGCGAGGCTCTGAAGAAGGCCTGCGCGAGCAAGGACCTCACCCGCGACGGCGTCGGCAAGGCGCTCCTCACGATGACGTCCCACGACGCCGGCTTCGGACTGAGCCACAACCTCGGCGACCCGAAGGCCCCGTCGGCCCGCGAGTCCGTCATCATCCAGCCCGACAAGACCGTCCCCGGGGGCATGCGCACGGTCCGTCCGCCCTTCGTCTCGGACGCGGCGAAGGCCTACACCCCCTGACCGACCCGCTCGACCCGTGGGCCGGGTTTCACACGCGGGAAACAACGCGATGTGAAGCTCGGCCCATGCACGTGACGATCGAGGAGAACCACTCCCACCCGCGCCTCCCTGACCTGCTGGCCGCCTACCACCTGCTCAACGAGGCCGAGAAGGGGACGCCGGTGACGACGGTCGCCGGGCTCCCGGCGGCATACCGGGCGGAGGTGGAGGACCCCGCCGCCGCCTTCGCCGCCGACACGGTCCTGCTCGCCACCCCGCCCGGCGAGGACCTCCCGGCCGGCTGCGTCGTCCTCAAGGCCCCGGACGACGGTCAGGCACCCGAGATCAAGCGGCTCTGGGTCGCGCCCGCGGCCCGCCGCAAGGGGATCGCGCGGGCCCTGCTGACCGAGGCCCTGCGCCGGGCGGCGGCCTCGCGGGCCGCTGCCGTACGCCTCACCGTCTGGAACTGGCGGGAGGAGCCGCTGGCGCTCTACCGGCGCCTCGGCTTCGAGCCCGTCGCCTCCTGGGACGAGCGCCCGGACCTGGTCTGCCTGGAGAAGCCGCTCGACGTCGTCGAGCGCCTCACCCCCGACGCGGTACGGGCCCACGCCTCCGGCGGTCTCGCCGCGCTGCTCGTCGACGCCGTGGTCGGCGGGGCCTCCGTCGGCTTCCTGGCACCCCTGGAGACCGCCGAGGCGGCCGCCTGGTGGGCCGGGGCGGCCGACGGGGCGGAGGAGGGCGTACGGGACGTCTGGGCCGCTCACGGCCCCGACGGGCAGCTGACCGGTGCCGTCACCCTCGTCCGCGCGGGCGCCGCCAACGGTCGGCACCGCGGCGAGATCGCCCGGCTCCTCGTGCACCGCGCCGCCCGGGGCCGCGGCCTCGGGTACCGGCTGCTCGCCACGGCCGAGGCCCACGCCGCCGCCACGGGCCTCACCCTGCTCGTCCTGGACACCCGGACCGGCAGTCCGGCCGAGCGCCTCTACCGGGGAGCGGGCTGGACGGCCGCCGGCACGATCCCCGACTTCGCGGCCGACCCGACCGGCGTCCCGCGCGCCACGACGCTCTTCTA
This sequence comes from Streptomyces sp. NPDC058671, assembly GCF_042716475.1. Taxonomy (NCBI): domain Bacteria; kingdom Bacillati; phylum Actinomycetota; class Actinomycetes; order Kitasatosporales; family Streptomycetaceae; genus Streptomyces; species Streptomyces sp. NPDC058671. Next base: position 353,698 of record NZ_JBHXSA010000002.1, read on the forward strand.
CAAGCGGCTCGGATGACCCCGGGTACGAGGAAGGGCCCCGGAGGCGGCATCGCCTCCGGGGCCCTTCCCCACGTCGTCGTCACGGCAGCTGCGCCGCCCGAGCCTCCCGGCTCTCACGCCGGTTGCCGCGGAAGGTGTTCACCCGACGGGCCGTCGCGAAGAGGGGGATCACGGCGCCCATCACGACCTGCAGCGCGCAGCCGGTCTGGAGCAGGAACGCCCCGCCCGGCGCGTCGAACGCCCAGGCCGCCAGCATGCCCATCGCGCCGACGATCCAGCTGAGCATCGCCACCGCGAGGACACCCCGCGGCTTGGGGTACTCGACCCGGCTCACCATCAGCCAGGCCACACCGATGATCGCGAGCAGCGTCGGGATGAACGGCAGCTCCAGGAGCACGATCGAGACCACCGTCAGCGCGCCGAAGGGGCTCGGCATGCCCTGGAACATGCCGTCCTTCATGGTCACGCAGGAGAATCTCGCCAGCCGCAGCACCACCGCGAGCAGCACCACGATCGCGGCCACCGCCGAGACCTTCTGCTGCGCGTCGTCCGCGACCATGCCGTACACGAGTACGAAGTAGGCCGGGGCGAGACCGAAGCTGATCAGGTCCGACAGGTTGTCGAGCTCGGCGCCCATCGGGGACGAGCGCAGCTTGCGGGCCACGATGCCGTCGAAGAGGTCGAAGATCGCCGCGCACAGCATCAGGATCACCGCGGTGGCGGCGCTGTTGCGCGCCATGCCGGACTCGGTGCTGCCGGTGAGGTGCGGGATGAGGATGCCCGTGGTGGTGAAGTACACCGCCATGAATCCACAGGTGGCGTTACCGAGCGTGAGGGCGTCCGCTATGGACAGCCTCATCGACAGCGGCATCTCCTCGGCGTCCTCGGCCTCCGCGTCGGTGCCCGCGCCCCAGTCGCCGGCGTGTGTGTCGGGATCAATCACGGTCAATGCGAGTCACCCCCGCCGTGGTGGCCTGCCCGACCTCGACGGCGACCTCGACACCCTCGGGGAGGTAGATGTCGACGCGCGAGCCGAAGCGGATCAGACCGATGCGGTCACCCTGCTCGACCTTCGTCCCCTGCGGGATGTACGGCACGATGCGCCGGGCGACGGCACCCGCGATCTGCACCATCTCGATGTCGCCGAGCTCGGTGTCGAAGTGCCAGACAACGCGCTCGTTGTTCTCGCTCTCCTTGTTGAACGCCGGGACGAACCCACCGGGAACGTGCTCCACGGACGTCACGGTGCCGGCCAGCGGCGCCCGGTTGACGTGGACGTTCAGCGGGCTCATGAAGATGGCGACCCGGGTCCGTCCGTCCTTCCACGGCATGATGCTCTGCACCACACCGTCGGCGGGGGAGATGACCCGGCCCTGAGCGATCTCACGCTCGGGGTCGCGGAAGAACCACAGCATGCCGGCCGCGAGAGCGGTTGTCGGCACGGCGATGGCCGCGGCCCGCCTCGACGTGCGCGCGCGCACGAGGCTGAGCGCCGCGGTGGCGACGGTCGGCAGAAGCCACGGCGATGCTCCGCGCGCGAGGCGTACGCCCGAGAGGCTGTCGCGGTGTGCAGAGGTTTGGCTGTGGGGCATGGATGACCTTCGTAGCGGATGATGCCGCACTGGCAAGGGGGACGGCGGCTTTCCCGCGATGCTAGCGGTTGCGGGGCGCAACTGGGTAAGCCAGGAACCGAGTCGACGGCCGGAAGACGAACACAGGGTGTGATCTTCTTCGCGGCCGAATCGACTCAAAGCCGACATTCACCCCTGGATTCGGTACTCCTCGAGGAGTCGGCGACCAATGATCATTTTCTGGATCTCGGCGGTACCTTCACCGATGAGCAGCATCGGCGCCTCGCGGTAGAGGCGCTCGATCTCGTACTCCTTCGAGAACCCGTACCCGCCGTGGATGCGGAAGGCGTCTTCCACGACCTCCTTGCAGTACTCGGAGGCGAGGTACTTCGCCATCCCTGCTTCAAGGTCGTTTCGTTCCCCGGAGTCCTTTTTGCGTGCTGCGTTCACCATCATGGCATGGGCGGCCTCGACCTTGGTAGCCATTTCGGCCAGCTTGAACTGGATCGCCTGGTGCTGGGCGATCGGCTTTCCGAAGGTGTGACGCTGCTGGGCGTACGAGACACCCAGCTCGAAGGCACGCTGAGCGACGCCGCAGCCACGCGCCGCCACATTCACGCGGCCGACCTCGACACCGTCCATCATTTGGTAAAACCCTCGGCCGGTGGTCCCGCCGAGTACCCGATTGGCCGGAATGCGTAGTCCGTCCATGATGAGCTCGGTGGTGTCGACGCCCTTGTAACCCATCTTGTCGATCTTCCCGGGGATGGTGAGGCCGGGGCGGACCTCTCCGAAGCCCGGCTCCTTCTCCACGAGGAAGGTCGTCATCGACTTGTGGGGGGCGGTGCCCTCCGGGTGTCCTTCGTCACTTCGGACGAGAACGGCGACCAGTGTGGACGTTCCGCCGTTCGTCAGCCACATCTTCTGACCGCTGAGGACGTACTCGTCACCGTCCTTGACCGCCTTGGACGTGATGGCCGACACGTCCGAGCCGAGGGCGGGCTCCGACATCGAGAACGCGCCACGCGTCTCGCCGGCCGCCATCCGCGGAAGGAAGTGGTCCTTCTGCTCCTGGGTGCCGTGCTGCTTCAGCATGTACGCCACGATGAAGTGGGTGTTGATGATGCCGGAGACCGACATCCAGCCGCGGGCGATCTCCTCCACGCACAGCGCGTAGGTGAGCAGCGACTCACCCAGACCCCCGTACTCCTCGGGAATCATCAGACCGAAGACACCGAGCTCCTTGAGCCCGTCGACGATCTGCTGCGGGTACTCGTCGCGGTGCTCCAGCTCCGTCGCGACCGGGATGATCTCCTTGTCGACGAAGTCCCGGACAGTGGCGAGGATCTCCTGCTGGACGTCGGTCAGACCGGGGGTCTGGGCGAGGCGCGCCATGGCTACTTCCCCTGTTCCTTCAGCTCCGGGCGGCCGGGCTGCTCGCCGCCGCGCGCTTCGATGTACTCGGCGGTCGGGACCATCACCTTGCGGCGGAAGACGCAGACGAGGGTGCCGTCCTGCTTGTAGCCCTTGGTCTCGACGTAGACGATGCCGCGGTCGGTCTTCGACTTCGACGGGGTCTTGTCGAGGACCGTGGTCTCGCCGTAGAGGGTGTCGCCGTGGAAGGTCGGCGCCACGTGCCGCAGCGACTCGATCTCCAGGTTGGCGATGGCCTTCCCGGAGACGTCCGGGACGGACATGCCGAGCAGCAGCGAGTAGATGTAGTTGCCGACGACCACGTTCCGCTTGAAGTCGGTCGTGTTCTCCGCGAAGTTCACGTCCATGTGCAGCGGATGGTGGTTCATCGTCAGCAGGCAGAAGAGGTGGTCGTCGTACTCGGTGACCGTCTTCCCGGGCCAGTGCTTGTAGACGGCGCCGATCTCGAACTCTTCGTAGGTGCGGCCGAACTGCATGCTTCTCAGGCCTCCGGGATCTCGAACTTGCTGGTGCGCTGCATGCCGGCGGCGCGGCCCTTGCCGGAGATGACCAGGGCCATCTTGCGGGAGGCCTCGTCGATCATCTCGTCGCCGAGCATCGCGGAGCCCTTCTTCCCGCCGGCCTCGGACGTGTAGTAGTCGTACGCGTCGAGGATCAGCTCTGCGTGGTCGTAGTCCTCCTGCGAGGGCGAGAAGATCTCGTTCGCGGCGGCGACCTGGTCCGGGTGCAGCACCCACTTGCCGTCGAAACCGAGGGCCGCGGCGCGCCGGGCGACCGCCTTGTAGCCCTCCTGGTTCCGGATCTGGAGGTAGGGGCCGTCGATCGCCTGGAGGCTGTTGGCGCGGGCGGCCATCAGGATGCTCATCAGGATGTGGTGGTACGCGTCCGCCGGGTAGCCGGGCGGCTGCTCGCCCACGACCAGCGACTTCATGTTGATGGACGCCATGAAGTCGGCCGGGCCGAAGATGATCGTCTCGACGCGCTGGGAGGCCTGCGCGATCGCGTTGACGTTGTTCAGGCCCTGGGCGTTCTCGATCTGTGCCTCGATGCCGATCTTGCCGACCTCGAAGCCCATCGTCTTCTCGATCTGCGTCAGCAGCAGGTCGAGCGCGACGACCTGCTGGGCGTCCTGGACCTTCGGCAGCATGATGCAGTCGAGGTTCTGGCCGGCGCCCTCGACGACCGTGACGACGTCACGGTACGTCCAGTGGGTCGTCCAGTCGTTGACCCGTACGACCCGGGTCTTGCCGGTCCAGTCGCCCTCGTTGAGGAACTTCACGATGGTGTGCCGGGCCTCGGGCTTGGCCAGCGGGGCGCACGCGTCCTCCAGGTCCAGGAAGACCTGGTCGGCGGCGAGGCCCTGGGCCTTCTCCAGGAAGCGCGGGTTGGAGCCGGGGACCGCCAGGCAGGAGCGGCGGGGGCGGAGCCGGTTCACCGGGGAGAGGCTGCTGGTCATGCGGGGACCTCCGTACTTTCGAGGGGGCTGAGCTTGTTGGCTGTGCGGATCTCGTCGACGATACGGCCGATGATCTCCGTGATACCGAAGTCCTTCGGTGTGAAGACGGCGGCCACACCCGCCCGCTTCAGTTCTGCGGCGTCGGCGTTCGGGATGATCCCGCCGACGATGACCGGGACATCGGTGGCGCCCGCCTCGCGGAGGCGCTCCAGGACGTCCGGGACCAGTTCGGCGTGCGAGCCGGAGAGGATCGACAGACCGACACAGTGCACATCTTCGGCGAGGGCCGCGTTCACGATCTGCTCGGGGGTCAGCCGGATGCCCTGGTAGACCACCTCGAACCCGGCGTCACGCGCGCGTACGGCGATCTGTTCGGCCCCGTTGGAGTGTCCGTCCAGGCCCGGCTTGCCGACGAGCAGCCGCAGTCGCCCGCAGCCGAGCTCCTCGGCGGTCCGCGCCACCTTCTCCCGTACGAGGGCCAGGGGTGTGCCCGCCTCGGCCGTCACCGCGACCGGGGCGGAGGACACGCCCGTCGGGGCACGGAACTCGCCGAAGACGTCCCGCAGCGCCCAGGACCACTCCCCGGTCGTGACGCCCGCACGCGCGCACTCCAGGGTGGCGGCGAAGAGGTTGCCGTCGCCGGCCGCCGTCGCCTTCAGCTGCGCCAGGGATTCCTGGGCGCGGGTCTCGTCGCGGTTGTCGCGCCACTCGTGGAGGGCCGCGACGACCCGCGCCTCGTTCGCCGGGTCCACCGTCATGATGGCGGTGTCCAGGTCGGCGGTGAGGGGGTTCTCCTCGGTCGACTGGAAGATGTTGACGCCGATGATCTTCTCGTCGCCGGCCTCGATCCGCGCCCGCCGCTCGGCGTGCGAGGAGACCAGCTGCGACTTGAGGTAGCCGGACTCGACGGCGGCCATCGCGCCGCCCATCTCCTGGATCCGCTCGATCTCGGCCAGGCACTCCTCGGTGAGCGAGTCGACCTTGGCCTCGATCACGTGCGAGCCCTCGAAGATGTCCTCGTACTCCAGGAGGTCGGACTCGTGGGCGAGGACCTGCTGGATGCGGAGCGACCACTGCTGGTCCCAGGGCCGGGGCAGGCCGAGGGCCTCGTTCCAGGCGGGCAGCTGCACGGCACGCGCGCGGGCGTCCTTGGAGAGGGTGACGGCCAGCATCTCCAGGACGATCCGCTGGACGTTGTTCTCCGGCTGGGCCTCGGTGAGACCGAGCGAGTTGACCTGCACGCCGTAGCGGAACCGGCGCTGCTTCTCGTTCTCGATGCCGTACCGCTCGCGGGTGACCTTGTCCCAGATGCGGCCGAAGGCGCGCATCTTGCACATCTCCTCGATGAAGCGGACGCCCGCGTTCACGAAGAACGAGATGCGGGCGACCACCTCGCCGAAGCGGTCCGCCGGGACCTGCCCGGAGTCCCGGACCGCGTCGAGCACCGCGATCGCGGTGGACATCGCGTACGAGATCTCCTGGACCGGGGTGGCTCCCGCCTCCTGCAGGTGGTAACTGCAGATGTTGATCGGGTTCCACTTCGGGATGTTGTTCACCGTGTAGGTGATCATGTCCGTCGTGAGGCGGAGGGAGGGGCCGGGCGGGAAGACGTGCGTCCCGCGCGACAGGTACTCCTTCACGATGTCGTTCTGGGTGGTGCCCTGGAGCCGGGTGACGTCCGCGCCCTGCTCCTCGGCGACCACCTGGTAGAGCGCCAGGAGCCACATCGCCGTGGCGTTGATGGTCATCGAGGTGTTCATCTGGTCCAGGGGGATGTCCTGGAACAGCCGGCGCATGTCACCGAGGTGCGAGACGGGGACCCCGACCCGGCCGACCTCGCCGCGGGCGAGGATGTGGTCGGGGTCGTACCCGGTCTGCGTCGGGAGGTCGAACGCGACCGAGAGGCCGGTCTGACCCTTGGCGAGGTTGCGCCGGTACAGCTCGTTGGACGCCTCGGCGGTCGAGTGACCGGCGTACGTCCGCATGAGCCACGGCCGGTCCTTCTGGCGCTCAGTCATCTATGCTCCCGGGCTCAGATGTTGCGGAAGCGGTTGATGGCGTCGATGTGCTTCTCGCGCATCTCCGGGTCGCGCACGCCGAGACCCTCCTGCGGGGCGAGCGCGAGGACGCCGACCTTGCCCTGGTGCAGGTTGCGGTGGACGTCGTAGGCGGCCTGGCCGGTGTCCTCCAGGGAGTAGACCTTCGACAGGGTCGGGTGGATCTTGCCCTTCGCGATCAGCCGGTTGGCCTCCCAGGCCTCGCGGTAGTTGGCGAAGTGCGAACCGATGATGCGCTTGAGCGACATCCACAGGTAGCGGTTGTCGTACTCGTGCATGTAGCCCGAGGTCGAGGCGCAGGTGGTGATGGTGCCGCCCTTGCGGGTGACGTACACGCTCGCGCCGAAGGTCTCGCGGCCGGGGTGCTCGAAGACGATGTCGATGTCCTCGCCGCCGGTGAGCTCGCGGATGCGCTTGCCGAAGCGCTTCCACTCCTTCGGGTCCTGGGTGTGCTCGTCCTTCCAGAACTTGTAGCCCTCGGCGTTGCGGTCGATGACCGCCTCGGCGCCCATCGAGCGGCAGATGTCGGCCTTCTCGGGGGAGGAGACGACACAGATCGGGTTGGCGCCGCCGGCCAGGGCGAACTGGGTGGCGTACGAGCCGAGACCGCCGCTCGCGCCCCAGATCAGGACGTTGTCGCCCTGCTTCATGCCGGCGCCGTTGCGGGAGACCAGCTGGCGGTACGCGGTGGAGTTGACGAGGCCGGGGGAGGCCGCCTCCTCCCAGCTCAGGTGGTCGGGCTTCGGCATCAGCTGGTTCGACTTGACCAGGGCGATCTCCGCCAGGCCGCCGAAGTTGGTCTCGAAGCCCCAGATGCGCTGCTCGGGGTCGAGCATCGTGTCGTTGTGGCCGTCCGAGGACTCCAGCTCGACCGAGAGGCAGTGGGCGACGACCTCGTCGCCGGGCTTCCACGAGTTCACGCCGGGGCCGGTGCGCAGCACGACGCCCGCGAGGTCGGAGCCGATGACGTGGTACGGCAGGTCGTGGCGCTTGCTGAGGTCGCTCAGCCGGCCGTAGCGCTCCAGGAAGCCGAAGGTCGACACCGGCTCGAAGATCGAGGTCCAGACCGAGTTGTAGTTCACCGAGCTGGCCATGACGGCGACGAGGGCCTCACCCGGGCCGAGCTCCGGCAGCGGCACGTCGTCGAGGTGCAGCGACTTGCGCGGGTCCTTGTCGCGGCTGGCGAGCCCGGCGAACATCTCCGTCTCGTCCTTGTGGACGGTGACCGCCCGGTACGACTCGGGGAGCGAGATGTTCGCGAAGTCGGCGGACGTGGAGTCCGGGGACTGGATCGCGTCCAGGATGTCCTTCACGGGGATGCCTCCGGCGGTGCGGCGTCCGAGGGGGACGCGCTGAGGGTTACGTCTTGGGTGCTGCTGTGGAGGTGTGCCGTCGGTTCGGCGGGTGGAGCGGTGGCGGCGCCTGTGGGCGCGAGGGGTGCCTGTGACGCAGGCGTCCGGGCGCACAATCACGATCGCTTGTGGGGACAGCCGGCGCACGAGGAGACCTCGGCGCGCCGGCCGCCCGGACACCATCAACGTATGGCACGCCGTGTCACGTGACAAGGCACTGCGTGCCAACAATTTCACTCATATGCAATCCGCCGGTCACATGTGAGCGATGATCGATCGAACGGGGGGTGAAAAGGGACGAAGGCCGCCCCCGGGGTGGGGCGGCCCTCGGCGTGGAGGTGGGTCGGGAGGTCAGCGGGTGCGCAGAGCCCGCTGGATCGTGCGCATGACCTCGTCCAGGGGTGCGTCCGTACGGGCCACGGCGACCACCACGTCGCCCTCCGAGGAGGCCATGGCGACGGGGGCCGGGGGAGCCGGTTGCGCGGAGGTGGTGGGCCGCGCGCCTATGCCCGAGCCGAAGGTCTCCCGGACGATGGCGAAGGCGTGGTCCAGCTGGGACTCCACGTCCCCCTGGCCGCCCGCCCGCAGCCAGCGGCGCAGGACGTGGTTGTGGGCGGTGACGACCGCCGAGGCGGCCACCTCCGCCAGCAGCGGGTCGTCGTTGCCGTCGTGGTGGTCGCGCTCGTCGAAGTGCCCGAGGAGATAACGGGTGAACAGACGCTCGTAGCGGGCCACCGAGGCGATCTCCCGCTCCCGCAGCGTCGGCACCTCACGGGTGAGGCGGTACCGCTCCACGGACACCGCGGGGGACCCCGCGTACATCTTCATGACTTCCTTGATGCCCCGGCACACCGTGTCGAGCGGGTGCTCGTGCGGCGGTGCCGCGTTCAGCACCGCCTCCGCCCGCACCAGCGTGTCGTCGTGGTCGGGGAAGATCGCCTCTTCCTTGGAGCGGAAGTGGCGGAAGAAGGTCCGCCGCGCGACCCCGGCCGTGGCCGCGATCTCGTCGACCGTCGTGGCCTCGTACCCCTTGGTCGCGAACAGCTCCATCGCGGCGGCGGCCAGTTCCCGGCGCATCTTGAGCCGCTGCGCGGCGGCACGAGTGCCGGCCGCGCTCTCCGGAACGTCGGACAGGGAGGTGGCACGGGGTGTCTTCGCGGCCTTGGGCATGGTCCGAACGTACTGCATCGGAGGGAGAGTGTGCCCAGGTGGGGGCGGGGGGCCACCCGGGACACCGACGGTGCCCGGGGGGCTCAGCAGACCGCCCCAGCCGGCCGTTCCGGGATCAGCGTCGGGCATATTCGCGGAAGCCGCGCCCCGTCTTGCGGCCCAGGCAGCCCGCCGCCACCAGGTGCTCCAGGAGCGGAGCCGGGGCGAGACCCGGGTCGCGGAACTCGCGGTGCAGCACCTGCTCGATCGCCAGCGACACGTCCAGGCCGACCACGTCGAGGAGCTCGAACGGCCCCATCGGGTAGCCGCCGCCCAGCTTCATCGCCGCGTCGATGTCGTCCAGGGTCGCGTAGTGGTCCTGGACCATCTTGATCGCGTTGTTCAGGTACGGGAAGAGCAGCGCGTTCACGATGAAACCGGCCCGGTCGCCGCAGTCCACCGGGTGCTTGCGGATCCTCGTCGTGACCTCGCGCACCGTCGCGTGGACGTCGTCGCCGGTCAGGACCGTACGGACGATCTCGACCAGCTTCATCGCCGGCGCCGGGTTGAAGAAGTGCATCCCGATGACGTCCTGCGGGCGGGAGGTCGCACGGGCGCAGGCAACGACCGGCAGCGAGGAGGTCGTGGTGGCCAGCACCGCGCCCGGCTTGCAGATCTTGTCGAGCCGCGCGAACAGCTCCTGCTTGACCGCCAGGTCCTCGGCGACCGCCTCGACGGCCAGGTCGACCTCGGCGAAGGCGTCCAGCGTGCCCGCCGCCGTGATCAGGGCCAGCGTCGTGTCACGGGCCTCGGCCGTCATCCTGCCCTTGTCGACCGAACGGGCCAGCGACTTGGCGATCCGGGCCTTGGCCGTGTCCGCCTTCTCCTGGGAGCGGGCGGCGAGCACGACCCCGTACCCGGCCTTGGCGAAGACCTCGGCGATGCCGGAGGCCATGGTGCCCGAGCCGGCGACGCCCACCGAGCGGACCTCACGTCCGGCGGCGGCCTCCGCGGAGCCGAGCGGGGTCAGCGCGTCCCGCACCACCTCGCCGGAGCCCGGAGCCTCGTACGTGTAGAAACCGCGGCCCGCCTTGCGACCCGTCAGTCCGGCCTCGCTGAGCTGCTTGAGGATCGGAGCGGGGGCGTGCAGCCGGTCGTGCGAGTCCGCGTACATGGCCTCGAGGACCGTACGTGCGGTGTCGACGCCGATCAGGTCGAGCAGCGCCAGCGGACCCATCGGCAGACCGCAGCCGAGCCGCATGGCCGCGTCGATGTCCTCGCGGGAAGCGTACTTGGCCTCGTACATGGCGGCGGCCTGGTTCAGGTAGCCGAAGAGCAGCCCGTCCGCGATGAAACCGGCCCGGTCGCCGACCGCCACCGGTTCCTTGCCGAGGTCATGGGCCAGTCGGGTGACGGCGTCGACGGCCCGCGGGTCGGTCAGCACGGAGGAGACCACCTCGACCAGCTTCATGGCCTGGACCGGGGTGAAGAAGTGCAGGCCGAGGACCCGCTCGGGGTGCGCCGAGTCGGCGGCGAGCCGGGTGACGGAGAGCGCGTTGGTGCCGGTGGCCAGGACGGCGTCGGGCCGCACGATGCCGTCCAGGGCCCGGAAGACCTCCTGCTTCGCCTCGTACGACTCGGGCACGACCTCGATCACCAGGTCCGCGTCGGCGGCCGCGTGGAGGTCGGAGTAGGTACGGAAGCGGGCCAGGACGTCCTGCCGCTCCTCCTCGGTGATCCGCTCGCGGGCCACCGCGCGGGCGGTGGAGGCCTCCAGGGCGGCGACGGCCTGGGCGGCGGCGGTGTCGCTGATGTCGATGCCGATGACCTCGCGGCCGGCGCGCGCCAGGACATCGGCTATACCGGTGCCCATGGTGCCGAGACCGACGACGGCGATGGTGGAGAGAGGGGTGTCCATCAGGGGACTCCTGAGAGGAAGAGTGACGACTGAGGGCAGTACGTACGAGAGCGATGCGATACGCGCGGAAGGTGCCGCTGAATTGCACGAGGAGAAGTCGTGCGGGAGAAGGCCCGAGGAAAAGGGGCGGTGCCCGGTGAAAGGGGGCCGACGGACTCTGTCCCGGAGCCACGTCGAAACTGCCGAACCGACGAAACGCTCACAACGGCTGCGTCACCAGGCCGAAGTGAGAAGCGCGGGTGGTGTCCCGCTCACCTGAGACTAACTGGCGGGTAACGAGCGCGCCAGTCCCGCGAAGTCGAGGAAAATGTGATCTGGATCGCGGATAGGCTCGGATTCATGGAATACGCGGAGGATCCGGAATTCTGCTCGATGATCGATCGATTGCGGGAAGAGATCGAGAATGACTCCGGAGAGATCCCGACGGCATTCGAACACCTTCTGCGAACGGCGGACCCCGAGGAGCTGCACGGCGTCCTCACCGCACCCGCGCAGCCGCTCTGGGCCCACGAGATCGCCGCCTACGTCCTCGGCGTCGCCGGGGACCCCCGCGCCTTCGAGGCGCTGGTGCTCCTCCTCAACCACCGCGACCCCGAGCGCTGCGTCACCGCGGCCCACGCCCTGACCCGGCTCGGTGACCCGCGCACCGCCCGCGCCGCAGCCGCACTCGCCACCAACGAACTCCGGGTCGCCTACGCGCTGCTGCCGGTCCGGCTGCTCGCCGAACTCCGGGCCCCCGAGTCCGTCCCGGCCCTGATCACCGTCCTCGAACGGCGCCTTCCCGCCGACGACCCCCACTGGCGGGTCGGCCTCGCCTGCGTCGAGGCCCTCGGCGCCCTCGGTGACCCCCGGGCCCGCCCCGCCCTGGAGGCCGCGCTCCCGCACCCCCGCCTCGGCGCGGCGGCCGAGCGGTCCCTGAGCCGGCTCGCCCCGGCGGCCGAGTAGACCGACGGGCGGGCAGGCGGGCGGCGGGTCAGCGGATCAGCCGGAGCCCCGCCCCGGCGCCACCGACGGCGTCGAGCTCCGGCGCCCGCTCCCGCGTCTGCTCCGGCCCACGCTCCGGCCGCTTCTCCGGCACCAGGGCGAACGCCTCGATCTCCAGGAGCAGTTCCGGCCGGACGAGCGCCGACACCTGCACCGCCGAACTCGCCGGCAGAGGCGCCCCCGCGAAGTACGCGTCCCGCGCCTCCCGCACCGCGGGCAGGTGGGCGACGTCCGTGACGAAGTACGTGAGCTTCACGACGTCCTCGAACCCGGCGCCCGCCGCTGCGAGGCAACGGTCCAGGTTCGCGAAGACCTGGCGGGCCTGCGCCACCGCGTCCCCCTCCCCGACCACCGCGCCGGAGGCGTCCAGGGCGCACTGGCCGGATATCGCGACGAAGCGGCCCGTCCCCCAGACGACATGGCTGTACTGCGGGCTGGCGGCGACGCCGTCGGGCGCGGGGACGTGGGTGAGGTGGCTCGTCATGTCGGACATCCTCGCGCACGCCACTGACAGTGCCCGCCTCCCCCTCGGGGGCGCGGGCACGGTCGAGCGGATGCACGGACTGCGTCAGCGGACGTGTCCGAGGAGCCCGTGCAGGGTGGCGCCGGTGGACTCGGCGCGCGGGGCACCGGCCCGGCTGCCCGACCTCTGCCCGTTCTTCGTCCCGGCCGCCGTCCCGGTCTTCGCTGCGGAACCGGTCTCCTTCTTCGACCCGGTCTTCGCCCCGGCCGGGGCGACCAGGGCCGGTTCCGGCTCCGGGAGCGTCGCGCAGACCGCGTCCACCTCGGCGTCTCCCTCACCGCGCGGGACCCTGCCCGTGGCGAGGTAGGCGGCCAGGTGCTCGTCCATGCAGTCGTTGCCGCCGAGCGTCACCCCGTGGTTCCCGCCGCCCTCCTCGACGACCAGGCTGGAGCCGCGGATCAGCCGGTGCAGGGCGACCCCGCCCTCGTACGGCGTGGCCGCGTCGTCCGTCGCCTGGAGGATGAGGACCGGCGGCACCTGGTCATTGGTCACGTCCGGCGGACTGAGCGACTCCACCGGCCAGAACGCGCACGGCGCGTTGTACCAGGCGTTGTTCCAGGTGGAGAAGGGCGCCTTGGCGTGCACGTCCCAGTTGTCCTTGCGCCAGACGCTCCAGTCCCGGGGCCAGGCCGCGTCCCGGCACTGCACGCTCGTATAGACCGAGTAGCCGTTGTCGGCGGCCGCGTCGGCCTCCCCGTACCGCTCGTACGCCTCCGTCAGCGGCGCCGCGTCCGCGTCGTTGACGTAGGCGGAGAAGGCGGTCGCGAGGCGCGGCCAGTAGCCGTTGTAGTACCCGCCGGGCAGGAAGGTGTCCTCCAGCTCGCCGGGGCCGACCTTGCCGCCGGCCGGCACCTCGCGCAGCGCGTCGCGCATCCGGTACCAGGCCGCCTCGACCGCCGCCGGGTCGGAACCCAGCTTGTACACGGCGTCCTGCCGCGCCACCCAGGCCATGAAGTCCTTGTGACGGGTGTCGAAGGCGTAGTCCTGCGCGATGTTGTCCTCGTACCAGACGCCGTGCGGGTTGACGACGGAGTCGAGCGCCATGCGTCGCACCCGGTCCGGGTGGAGCCGCGCGTACACGGCGCCGAGGTACGTCCCGTACGAGTAGCCGAGGTAGTTGATCTTCGGGGCGTCGAGTGCGCGCCGGATGACGTCCAGGTCCCGTGCGGTGCTGACGGTGTCGATGTACGGCAGCACGTCCGCGTACTTCTCGCCGCAGGCGTCGGCGAAGTCCTGCGCCCGCTCGACCGCGGCCCGCTCGCTGTCGGCGCCGCGCGGCACCGAGTCCGGGCGCACCGGCGCGAAGTGGCCGGGCCTGCAGTTCAGCGCGGGCTCGCTCTTGCCGACCCCGCGCGGGTCGAAGCCGATGACGTCGTACTCGGCGGCCACCTCAGGGGGCAGCGCCGCCGCCACGTACCCGGCCATGGTCCGGCCGCTGCCGCCGGGCCCGCCGGGGTTCACGATCAGCGGCCCCTGGAAGGTCTTCGCAGTGTGCGGGACCCGGGTGAGGGCGAGGGTGACGGTCCGGCCGGCCGGGTCGTCGTGGTTGAGGGGCACCTTCAGGGTGGCGCACTGGAGCTTGGGGTACGCCTGCGTGGCGCAGCCGGTCCAGGCGAGCGGAGGGAGCGGGCGGGGGGCCGGTTCACCGGCGCCCGCGGGGGCGGCGGGCAGGACGGTGACCGTCCCGGCGACCAGCGCTCCCGCGGCGATCAGCATTCCTGCGCGTGGGGTCATAGGGCGTTTGTGTCCCGAACGGGCCGCTTCGGGACCTGTTTCACCGAGAGTTGACCCGAACGGAGGGCGATCCGACGGCGTGTCAGGTGACCGGTCGGATGATCGGAGGAGGTGGCGGGAGGGTGACTGGGGTCAGAGGAGAGTGAGCTGCTCCGGGGCGGCCGCCGTGTCCGCGTCCTCCGGGACGGGTATCCGGCGTGCCGCTCCCCGGTGCGCGGGTCCGATCCCGAACTCGGCCGCGAGTTCGTGCACCTGACGGGTGATCCGGCGCTGGTACCAGGTCGGCGCGTAGGCCCCGTCCGCGTACATCCGCTCGTACCGCCCCACCAGGCCGGGGTGGTGGCGCCGCAGCCACTGCATGAACCACTCGCGGGCGCCCGGCCGCAGATGCAGCACGAGCGGGGTGACCGAGCTCGCCCCCGCCTCGGCTATCGCCCGGACCGTGTCGCGCAGCTGCTCGGGCCGGTCGCCGAGGAAGGGGACCACGGGGGCCATCAGGACCCCGCAGTCGATGCCGTGCTCGCCCAGGGTGCGGACCACGTCGAGGCGGCGCTGCGGGGAGGGGGTGCCCGGTTCGATCGTGCGCCAGAGCTCCTGGTCGGTGAAGCCGACGGAGACGGAGATGCCGACCTCGGTGACCCGGGCCGCCTGGGTGAGGAGGTCCAGGTCGCGCAGGATCAGCGTGCCCTTGGTGAGGATCGAGAACGGGTTCGCGCGGTCCCGCAGGGCCGTGAGGATGCCCGGCATCAGGCGGTAGCGGCCTTCCGCCCGCTGGTAGCAGTCCACGTTGGTGCCCATCGCGATGTGCGCGCCCTGCCAGCGGGCGGACGCGAGCTGGCGGGTCAGCAGCTCCGGGGCGTTGATCTTGACGACGATCTGGGAGTCGAAGCCGAGTCCGGTGTCGAGGTCGAGATAGCTGTGGGTCTTGCGGGCGAAGCAGTACACGCACGCGTGCGTGCAGCCCCGGTAGGGGTTGACCGTCCATTCGAACGGCATCCGGGAGGCGCCCGGCACCCGGTTGAGGATCGAGCGGGCCCGCACCTCGTGGAAGGTGATGCCCCGGAACTCGGGGGCGTCGAAGGTGCGGGTGGTGACCGCGTCCGTGCCGAACAGGGCGATGTCGGCGGGAGCGGCGGGGGTGTCGCCCAGATTGTCCCAGCGCATGGACGCCTCCTCGATGGCTCTGGCTCGGCCCCGCTTCGACTCCGCGTCGGCCGTTCGACCAGAATAGAACAACTGTTCCCTTGATCGTCGCAACCCCGATTTCGCGCCCCGGAGCCCACGTGGTTCCCTAGGCCCACACCCCCGAGGAACCACGAGCTGGAGGAGGAAGTCAATGGCGCAGGTCGAGGCCACGACGGAACGGATCATCGCCGCGGACGCGGAGACGGTGTTCGACGCGCTGGCCGACTACAGCGGCACGCGCGCGAAGGTGCTCCCGGAGCACTTCAGCGAGTACGAGGTGCGCGAGGGCGGCGACGGCGAGGGCACCCTCGTCCACTGGAAGCTCCAGGCCACCAGCAAGCGCGTCCGCGACTGCCTCCTGGAGGTCACCGAGCCCACCGACGGACAGCTCGTCGAGAAGGACCGCAACT
This sequence comes from Streptomyces sp. NPDC058671, assembly GCF_042716475.1. Lineage (NCBI taxonomy): Bacteria > Bacillati > Actinomycetota > Actinomycetes > Kitasatosporales > Streptomycetaceae > Streptomyces > Streptomyces sp. NPDC058671. The sequence continues at coordinate 369,471 of NZ_JBHXSA010000002.1, forward strand.
CCTCCATGGTCACCACCTGGACCGTGACCCCCGCCGGCGAGGGCAGGTCCCGCGCCGTCGTCACCACCGTCTGGGACGGCGCCGGCGGCGTCGGCGGGTTCTTCGAGCGGACCTTCGCGCCCAAGGGTCTCGGCCGCATCTACGACGCCCTTCTCGACAAGCTGGCGGACGAGGTCGAGCCTCTCGCCAAGAAGTCCGACGACGCCGGGAAGTAACGCCCGGAGCGTTCACCGGTTCGAGTGGATCGCCCGCGCCCCCGTCACCCGCGTCCGCGCGCGACGGGGGCGCGGGCCTTCCTGTCAAACGCGCTGATGAGCGCCCCAAGTGCGCCGTGACGCCGGGACGTTCACCACCCCGGACGCCACGGGCGGCCCGTACCGCCCGACTTGCTCCCCCTTCGCGCCCAATGCGAAGAATGGCGCGGCGCAGACGCCGTGACGAGGGGAGCAGGTACGTGGGTGCGATCACGATGGCCGAGACCACCGAGGGCGCGGCGGGCACGGCAACCGCGAAGGGCGCCGACCACCTCCCCGCGAGCGGTCCGCCCGGCGGCCTCGCGCCGCCGCCCGAACCCGCGCCGGCCCCCCTCGACCCCCGCCGCGTCCGGCTCGTCTTCTGCGGCCTGATGCTCGCGCTGCTCCTCGCCGCCCTCGAGCAGATGATCGTGGCCACCGCCCTGCCGAAGATCGTCGGCGAGCTCCAGGGCCTCGACCGGATGTCCTGGGCGATCACCGCCTACCTGCTGACCTCCACCATCGGTCTGCCGATCTACGGAAAGCTCGGCGACCTCCTCGGCCGCAAGAGCGTCTTCCTCTTCGCCATCGTCGTCTTCGTCATCGGCTCCGGCCTCGCGGGATGGTCCCGCAGCATGGACGAGCTCATCGCCTTCCGCGCGATCCAGGGCATCGGCGCCGGCGGCCTCATGATCGGCGTCCAGGCGATCATCGCCGACATCGTCCCCGCCCGGGAACGCGGCCGGTACATGGGCATGATCGGCGCCGCCTTCGGCCTCGCCTCCGTCGCCGGGCCCCTCCTCGGAGGCTTCTTCACCGACCACGTCTCCTGGCGCTGGTGCTTCTACTTCAACGTGCCGTTCGGGCTCCTCACCCTCGCCGTCGTCGCCGTCGTCCTCAAGCTCCCCACACCCACACCGCGCGGGCGCTTCGACGTCCTCGGCGCCCTGCTCCTCGCCGCCGCCTCCACCTGCCTGGTGCTGCTGACCAGTTGGGGCGGCACCGAGTACGCCTGGGACTCCCGCGTCGTCCTCGCCCTCGCCTGCGGCGCCGCCGGAACCACCCTGCTCTTCCTGGTCGTCGAGCACCTCGCGCCCGAACCCCTCATCCCGCTCCGGCTCTTCCGCGACTCCGTCTTCACCGTCACCGCCCTCATCGGCGCCGTCGTCGGCGTCGCGCTCTTCGGCGCCGCCAGCTACCTCCCCAGCTTCCTGCAGATGGTCGAGGGTGCCAGCGCCACCGAGTCCGGGCTCCTGATGCTGCCCCTCATGGGCGGCATCGTCATCGCCTCCATCGTCTCCGGCCAGCTCATCAGCCGCACCGGCCACTACAAGATCTACCCGGTGGCGGGCGGCGCCGTCTCCGTCCTCGGCATGTGGCTGCTCTCCCGGATGGACGCCGACACCCCCCGTCTCCAGCACAGCCTCTGGCAGGCGGTGCTCGGCACCGGGATCGGCCTCGTCATGCCGGTCCTCATCCTCGCCGTGCAGAACTCCGTGCGCCCCGCCGACCTCGGCACCGCCACCAGCGCCCACAACTACTTCCGCCAGATCGGGGGCAGCGTCGGCGCCGCCGTCTTCGGCACCCTCTTCGCCTCCCGGCTCGACGACGCCCTCGGCGACCGGCTCGCGGGCGTCCTCTCCGGCGGCCCGACGTCCCTGCCCCCGGCCGAGTCGATCACGCCGCAGACGGTGCACACCCTGCCGCCCGCCGTCCGCGACGCCTACATCCAGGCGTACGCGGACGCGATGCCGCGGATCTTCCTCTACCTCGTGCCGGTCCTCGTGCTCGGCCTCGTCCTCGCCTTCTTCCTCAAGGAGAAACCGCTGGTGTCCCACCACAGCCCCACCACCGAGGCCACCGGGGCCGACCACCTCGGCGTCCAGGCCGTCCCGCACGCCCGGCACGTCACCCCCGCACCCGCCTCCGTCGCCCCGCCGCACTCCGGGCTCCCCGTCTGCGGCACCGTCCAGCACCACGACGGCAGCCGGGTCCCCCGGGCCGCCCTCACCCTCATCGACGTCCAGGGCCGGCAGGTCGGCCGCGGTGCCAGTGGCGAGGACGGCCGGTACGCGCTGAGTGTCCCCGGCAACGGCGCGTACGTCCTCATCGCGGCGGCCGGAGGACACCAGCCGCAGGCCGTGGCCGTCACCGTCGGCGACCGGCCGATCGAGCTCGACGTGGTCCTCGGCGGCGCCGGGCGGCTCGCGGGCAGCGTCGTCACCGCCGACGGGACGCCCGTACGGGACGCGGCCGTCACCCTCACCGACGTACGCGGCGAGGTCGTCGCCTCCACCCGCAGCGGACGGGAGGGCGGATACGTCATCACCGAACTGGTCGCGGGCGAGTACACGCTCGCCGCCAGCGCCCCCGCCTTCCGGCCCGCCGCGCTCCCGGTGAGCGTCCAGGCCTCCCGGGAGACCCGCCAGGACATCGAACTGGCCGGCGGCGCCGTACTGCGCGGCACGGTACGGGGCGGCGGCGGGCGGCCCGTCGAGGACGCCCGGGTCACCCTGCTCGACGCGGCGGGCAACGTCGTCGACACCCTCACCACCGGCACCGACGGCATCTTCCGCTTCGTGGACCTGTCATCCGGCGAGTACACGGTCATCGCCGCCGGCTACCCGCCCGTCGCGACCGTCCTCCAGATGGCCGGCGGAGGCCGCACCGAGCGCGACCTCCAGCTCGGCCACCAGGACTGAACCCCCGCGCCGGTCAGGAGGCGGTCGTCGCCTTGCGCAGCGCGCTGATGCAGCTGCCGATCGCCTCCTGGAGGGCTTCGAGGCGCTGGAGCATGTCGGCCTCGTAGATGTCCTCCTCCATCACCTCGTCCAGGGTCAGCTCCTCGAAGACCTTCGTCGCCTTCTGCAGGCTGTTGTAGAACTTCGTCCGCCGCTCCTGCACGCGCAGCGCCGGGTCCTCCTCGACCGCCTTGGCGACCAGGCCCTTCACCGTGTCGTAGGCCTCCCCGGCCCACTCGCCCGCCTCCTCCGAGTCGTCGAGCTCGTCGAGGAGGGACAGGTGCCGCTCCGCCTCGGCCCGCAGCCCGGCCGGCGCCTCCACGAGCTGCCCGGCGGGGGTCTTGATCCGGCCGTTCTCCACGATCTGCCGCACGTACCCGATACGGTCGGCCGCCTTCGCCTCGCTCGCCACCGCCTTCTTCAGACCGTCGGTACGCGCGATGGCGCGGGCCATCTCGGTCTGCAGGGCCGGGTCCTCCTTCATCCGGTCGAGCAGCGCGCCGCGCGCGGCCTGGGCCGTCCCCGGGTCGGCGAGGATCGCGGCCCGCAGCGCCGTCGGGTTCTCGGCGACCTCCAGGGCCTTCGTCGGCCGGATGCCCTCCGCCTCGGCCGCCGCGCTGATCGCCTGGCCGCGCACGGAGGAGGCGCCGTTGCGGGAGACGTAGTACGCGTGCCAGACGTCCGCGTCGGGCAGCTCGACGTCCTCACCCGGGACGAGCACCTCGAACTGCGGGACCAGGCCGTCGTCGGCCGCCATGTCCCAGGCCTTGTAGTGGCGCATGACCCGCTCGGGCGAGCACCCCGCGAGCTCCGCGAACGCCTTCGCGGAAACCTTCCTCCGGGCCGTCCCCTCGGCGGGCTGGCCGCCGGGCCGGACGCTGCGCGCCACCTTGAGCGCGAAGGCCCAGCCGCCCGTGCGCGCGTACACCCCGAAGTCCTGGGCGTCACGGACGACGACGGGGTCGAGGTCGACGGCGGAGGACTCCTCGGGCCGGGGCCCGTCCTGCGCGCCGGAGGGCTCCTCCGGCACGGGCGCGGGCTCCGCCGGGGCCTGTGGCTGCTGTACCCAGAACTCCTCCGAGGCGTCCGGCCGCGCCGCCGCGGAGGGCTCGGGACCGGCGGGGGCGGGGACGGTCGAGGAGGTGTCGGACGGGTCGAGGACGATGCTCACCGAGTGCACTCCGGAAGGTCGGGTAGGAGAACTGCGGCCGACAGCCTATACGCACCCCTTGACGCCTTTCGCCCGTTTCCCTGCGTCGTTCCCCAAGGGGTGTCCGGAACCGTGCGGGCGTCCCGTACCGCCGTCCCGGTGACTCCAGTGGTCCACTCCAACGGCGGTTATCCACAGGGGTGGTGGGGTCGCCGGGCGGCGCGTACGGTGCCAGACATGAAGATCCTCATCAGCGCCGACATGGAGGGCGCGACCGGTGTGACCTGGCCCGCCGACGTGCTCCCCGGCACGCCCCAGTGGGAGAGGTGCCGGGCGATGTTCACCTCCGACGTGAACGCCGCCGTGCTCGGCTTCCTCGACGGAGGCGCGGACGAGGTGCTCATCAACGAGGCGCACTGGTCCATGCGGAACCTCCTCCTGGAGCGGCTCGACGAGCGGGCCGAGATGCTGACCGGCCGGCACAAGTCGCTCTCGATGGTCGAGGGCGTGCAGCACGGCGACGTCGACGGCATCGCGTTCGTCGGCTACCACACGGGCGCCGGCGCCGAGGGCGTCCTCGCCCACACCTATCTCGCGAACTCCATCACGGGCGTCTGGCTCGACGGCGAGCGGGCGAGCGAGGGCCTGCTCAACGCCCGGGTGGTCGCGGAGTACGGCGTCCCCGTCGTCCTCGTCACCGGTGACGACCTCACCTGCGAGGACGCCCTCGGCTACGCGCCGCAGGCCCCGAAGGTCGCCGTCAAGGACCACGTCTCGCGGTACGCGGCGGTGTGCCGGACCCCGGCCAGGACCGCCGCCGACATCCGGTCGGCGGCGAAGGCCGGTGCCGCGCTGGCCGTCCGCCACGAGCCCGACCGGGGCGGCCCCCACACCGTGGAGCTGGAGTTCGACGCCGACCACCTCGGCGCCGCCGCCACGGTGGTTCCCGGCGTGGCGCGGAGCGGCGAGCGGCGCGTCTCGTACACCAGCGAGACGATGTACGAGGCGATTCGTACGTTCAAGGCGGTCACGACCATCGTCTCGGCCGCGGTGGAGGAGCAGTATGGCTGACGAGGCCCGGGGCCCGGACGCGACGGCGCTCGACGAGGTGGTCACCTTCACCTCCGAGCTCATCCGCATCGACACCACCAACCGGGGCGGCGGCGACTGCCGTGAGCGGCCCGCCGCCGAGTACGTCGCCGAACGGCTCGCCGCCGCCGGGATCGAGCCCACCCTCCTGGAGCGGACCCCCGGCCGCACCAACGTGGTGGCCCGCATCCCCGGCACCGACCCCTCCGCCGAGGCCCTCCTCGTCCACGGCCATCTCGACGTGGTGCCCGCCGACCCCGCCGAGTGGAGCGTCCATCCCTTCTCGGGGGAGGTCCGCGACGGGACCGTGTGGGGGCGCGGCGCCGTCGACATGAAGAACATGGACGCGATGGTCCTGGCCGTCGTCCGCTCCTGGGCCCGCCGGGGCGTCCGGCCCCGCCGCGACATCGTCCTCGCCTACACCGCGGACGAGGAGGCCAGCGCCGACGACGGCTCCGGCTTCCTCGCCGACCGGCACGCCGCGCTCTTCGACGGCTGTACGGAGGGGATCAGCGAGTCCGGGGCGTTCAGCTTCCACCCGCAGCCCGGCACCACTCTCTACCCGATCGCCGCGGGGGAGCGGGGCACCGCCTGGCTCAAGCTGACCGCCCACGGCCGCGCGGGCCACGGCTCCAAGGTGAACCCGGCGAACGCCGTGACCCGCCTCGCCGACGCCGTCGCCCGGATCGGCTCGCACACCTGGCCGGTCCGCCTCACCTCGACCGTCCGCGCCGCCCTCACCGAACTCGCCGCGCTGTACGCCATCGACATCGACACCCGTGCGCCCGACCTCGACGTGGACCTGCTCCTCGACAAGCTCGGACCGGCCGCCGCCCTCGTCCGGCCGACCGTCCGCAACAGCACCAACCCGACGATGCTCGACGCCGGCTACAAGGTCAACGTCATCCCGGGCCAGGCCGTCGCGTACATCGACGGGCGGACGCTGCCGGGCACCGAGGAGGAGTTCGCCGCGACCATGGACCGGCTCACCGGCCCGGACGTCGCGTGGGAGTACCACCACCGCGAGGTCGCCCTGGAGGCACCGGTGGACTCGCCGACCTTCGCGAAGCTGCGGGCCGCCGTCGAGCGCTTCGACCCGACCGGGCACGTCGTGCCGTTCACCATGTCCGGCGGCACCGACGCCAAGCAGTTCTCCCGGCTCGGCATCACCGGCTACGGCTTCTCACCGCTCCGGCTGCCCCCGGACCTCGACTACGGAGCCCTCTTCCACGGCGTCGACGAGCGGGTCCCCGTGGACGCCCTGCACTTCGGCGTCCGGGTGCTCGACCACTATCTGAAGTCGGCGTAGGACTGTGACGGGTCCACGCGACACCGCGACCGGGGGAGTTCGGATGACCACGACCACGGCGGCCTACGGCAGCTGGCCGTCACCCGTCGACGCGGTGCTCGCCGCCGCCCACGACGGGCGGCCCGAGTATCTCGGCGCCGTCGGCGACGAACTGTGGTGGACCGCGCCGCGCCCCGCCGAGGGCGGCAGGCGCGCCCTCGTACGACGGCGCGCCGACGGCGCCGAGGAGAGCGTGCTGCCGGCTCCGTGGAACGTCCGAAGCCGGGTGATCGAGTACGGCGGCCGTCCCTGGGCGGCGGCCGTACGCCCGGAGGGCGGCCCGCTCGCCGTGTTCTGCCACTTCCCGGACCAGCGGCTGTACGCGTACGACCCCGACGCCCCCGCCGGCGCCGCGCCCCGGCCCCTCACCCCCGTCTCCGGGACCGGCGGCGGACTGCGCTGGGCGGACCCGGTGATCCACCTGGACCGGGGGGAGGTGTGGTGCGTCCTGGAGGAGTTCACCGGGCCCGCGCCGACCGACGTGCGCCGGGTGCTCGCCGCCGTCCCCCTGGACGGATCGGCCGCCGACGACCGCGCCGCGGTCCGCGAACTCTCCGACGGACGCCACCGGTTCGTGACCGGGCCACGGCTCTCCCCGGACGGGCGGCGGGTGGCCTGGATCGCCTGGGACCACCCCCGGATGCCCTGGGACGGTACCGAGGTCCAGCTCGCCGACGTCGCTCCCGACGGCACCTTCCGGGGGGCCAGGACCGTCGTCGGTGGCCCCGCAGAGTCCATTCCGCAGGTCGACTGGGACACGGAGGGACGCCTGCTCCTCGTCAGTGACCGCACCGGGTGGTGGAACCTCTACCGGGCCGAAGTCGACACCGCCGGCGACCTGACCGACCCGGTCGCGCTCTGTCCCCGGGCCGAGGAGTTCGGCGGACCGCTCTGGAAGATCGGACTGAACTGGTTCACCCCTCTGGCGGACGGGCTGATCGCCGTCGTCCACGGCAGGGGGAGCACCGCCCTCGGCATTCTCGACCCCGGGCGCGGCACCCTCGTGGACGCGGCGGGCCCCTGGACCGAGTGGGCCTCGACGCTCGCCGCGCACGGCACCCGGGTGGTCGGCGTCGCCGCCGGGCCGCGCACCTCGCACGAGCTCGTCGAACTCGACACGCGCACCGGGCGCACCCGCGTGGTCGGTGCCGCCCACACCGACGTGGTCGATCCCGCGTACCACCCCGAACCGCGCGTCCGCACCTTCACCGGCCCCGGCGGCCGGGAGATCCACGCGCAGATCCATCCGCCCCACCACCCGGGCCTCACCGGACCGGAGGGCGAGCGGCCGCCCTACGTCATCTGGGCGCACGGCGGCCCCACCGGACACGCGCCGCTCGTCCTCGACCTGGAGATCACCTACTTCACCTCGCGGGGTATCGGGGTCGCCGAGGTCAACTACGGCGGCTCGACCGGCTACGGCCGGGAGTACCGCGAGCGGCTGCGCGAGCAGTGGGGCGTCGTCGACGTCGAGGACTGCGCCGCCGTCGCCGAGGCCCTCGCGGCCGAAGGCATCGCCGACCCTGCCCGCCTCGCGGTGCGCGGCGGCAGCGCGGGCGGCTGGACGACGGCCGCCTCCCTCGTCGCCACCGACGTGTACGCCTGCGGCACGATCCTCTTCCCCATCCTCGATCTGCGGGGCTGGGCGACCGACGAGACCCACGACTTCGAGTCGCAGTACCTGTACGGCCTCATCGGCGCCCTCGACGAGGTGCCCGGCCGGTACAAGGAGCGTTCGCCGATCGAGCACGTCGACCGCGTCACGGCCCCCTTCCTGCTCCTCCAGGGACTCGACGATGTCATCTGCCCGCCCGCGCAGGCCGAGCGCTTCCTCGCGGCCATGGCCGGCCGGGGCGTCCCGCACGCCTACCTCGCCTTCGAGGGCGAGGGCCACGGCTTCCGCGGCGCCGACACGCTGGTACGCGCGCTGGAGGCCGAACTCTCGCTGTACGCGCGGGTGTTCGGCTTTGAACGACCGGACGTCCCGGGTCTGGAGTACCGCACATGACCGAGCCCGCCGCCGAGTCCGCCGCCGAGGCCACCGCCGGGCCCGTCACCGGGCTCGCGGCCGGGGGCCGGCCGCGTGTCGGCCCGCTCACCCGGCCCGAACGGCTCCGGGCCGGGGCGCGGGTCGCCGTCGTCGCGACGAGTGGTCCCGTCCCCGAGGACCGGCTCGGGGCGGGGCTCGACATCCTGCGCGGATGGGGCCTGGACCCCGTGGTCGCCCCGCACGTCCTGGACACCCATCCCCAGCTCGGGTACCTCGCGGGCGCCGACCGGGCGCGGGCCCGGGACCTGACGGAGGCCTGGTGCGACCCGTCGGTCTCCGCCGTCATCTGCGCGCGCGGCGGATACGGGGTGCAGCGGATGGTGGACCTCGTCGACTGGGCGGCGATCGGGGAGGCCGGGCCCAAGGTGTTCGTCGGCTACAGCGACGTCACCGCCCTGCACGAGGCCTTCGCCGTCCGGGCCGGGTACGCCACCCTGCACGGCCCCATGGTCGCCGCCGGCACCTTCCTCTCGGACCCGCGCACCCAGGAGTCGCTGCGGGCGACCCTGTTCGAGCCCGAATCGGTGCGGACGCTGGGGCCCGGGACGGCGAGGGCCCTGGTGCCGGGCCGGGCCCGGGGGGTGACGCTCGGCGGCTGCGTCAGCCTCATCGCCGCAGACCAGGGCACCCCGCACCACCGGCCCTCGGCACGTGGCGGGCTGCTGCTCCTGGAGGACGTGGGGGAGGAGCCGTACCGGATCGACCGTGTCCTCACCCAGCTGCTGCGCTCCGGCTGGCTCGACGGGGTCGCGGGCGTCTGCCTCGGCTCCTGGGTGGCGTGCGGCCCCTACGAGGAGGTGCGGGCGGTGCTCGCCGACCGGCTCGGCGTGCTGGGAGTGCCGGTCGTGGAGGAGATGGGGTTCGGGCACAGCGCGACGGCGCTGACCATGCCGCTGGGGGTGCCCGGGACGCTCGACGCGGAGCGGGGCACGCTCACCCTCGACGTACCGGCGCTGCGCTGAACCGCGCGGCGCCGTACGAGAACGCGTCCCGGGACCTCGTACGGCGCCTGGTCCAGAGGTGGGTGGGGGTAGCCGGGCCCCACCCCCCTCCACGGGAGACGGTCAGAGCGTCGCGTACCCCGGGCGGACCACCTCGTCGATCAACCGCTGCCGTTCCGGCAGCGGCAGGAACGCGGCCTCCACGGCGGCGACCGTGAACTCCTCGAAGATTTCCGGGCCGTACCCGAAGGCGTCCACCATGTGCTGGAACTCCTCGCTCATGGTGGTGCCGGAGACCAGCCGGTTGTCCGTGTTGAGCGTGATCCGGAAACCGAGACGGCGCAGCTCGTCGATCGGGTGCGAGGCGTAGTCCTTCGCCGCGCCCGTCTGGAGGTTGGAGGTCGGGCAGACCTCCAGGGCGATGCGGTTGTCCCGGACGTACGAGGCCAGCCGGCCCAGGGTGCCGTCCTCCGCGATGTCGTCCGTGATCCGCACGCCGTGGCCGATCCGCTCGCTGCCGCAGACCTGCACCGCCTCGTGGATCGACTCGGCGCCGACGGCCTCGCCCGCGTGGATCGTGAAGTGGCAGTTCTCCCGCTTCAGGTGCTGGAAGGCGGGGAGGTGGCGGGCCGGCGGGTTGCCGATCTCGCCCCCGGCGATGTCGAAGCCGGCGACGCCGTTGTCCCGGTGCGCGACGGTGAGGCGCGCGATCTCCAGGGAACGGTCGGTGTGGCGCATGCCGGTGAGCAGCGTACGGACGGTGATCCGGCCGCCGGTCCTGCGCTCGCCCTCGCGGAAGCCGTCGTTGACCGCCTCGACGACCTCGTCGAGGGTCAGCCCGCCCTCCAGGTGCTGCTCGGGGGCGTAGCGGACCTCCGCGTAGACGACACCGTCCGCCGCCAGGTCCTCGGCGCACTCGGCCGCGATGCGCGTGAGCGCCTCACGGGTCTGCATCACCGCGCAGGTGTGGGCGAAGGTCTCCAGGTAGCGCTCCAGCGAACCGGAGTCGGCGGCGTCCCGGAACCAGACCGCGAGCGCGGCCGGGTCCTCGGTCGGCAGCGCGGTGTAGCCGCACTCCCGCGCCAGCTCGACGATGGTCGCGGGACGCAGCCCGCCGTCGAGGTGGTCGTGGAGGACGGCCTTGGGGGCCCGGCGGATCCACTCGGCGACGGTGGTAGCGGCAGGCGTGGAGAGGTTGTCAGACAAGTGCATGGCGGGGAAGTGTACGCGACGGGGGAGGCGCGCGCTGTGACGGGCCTGACGGGGGCCGAGCCGACGCGGCCGACGGTGCTGTGACGGCCGGGGCGGGGGCGCCACCGGGGACCGGCCGGTGGCGCTGTGGCAGGTCGAAGCGGGGCGCCGTCGCGGCCTGATCGGAGATGCCGACGGGCCGGACGGTGAGCGTGCGGGCGGGCCCGACCCGTTGTGCCGACGGGCCTTACCCCGACCGTGCTGGCGGGGTCTGGCCGCCCTGCGGGCCCGCCGACCACGCCCGGCCGGCGTTCGGTGGGACTTCAGTGGGACTGGAGTACCGGCAGGGCCGGAGCGCCCGTCGGCAGCATGTGCTTGGCCGCGAGGACCGGGACCTCGCCCACCCGGACCACCTGGGTGACCAGGACGGCGGGGGTGTCCGCCGGGCGGCCCAGTTGCTCCCCGCGCCGCCGTCCGAGCAGCGTCGCCGTGATCCCGCTGTGCGCGCTCAGGGCCGTATCGCGCGAGGCCCCGATGAGCACCGACAGCATGGAGACGGCCGGTCCGCGCCCGGCGCCCCTCACCTGTGTCGCCCGAAGCGCGCGCGCGAACTCCGGGTGCACCCGGTCGAGCAGGTCGTCGGCCGTCGCCCACTCGTGGCTCAGCGCCGCCGCCGTACCCTCTCCGGTCAGCACGGACTCCCAGAACCGCAGCTCGGCGCGGGCCGGAGCGAGGAGGTGCTGGGTGGTGAAGTCGGTCGGCTCCTCGACCGTCCGCAGCAGCGCCCGCACCCGCAGCGGAGTCCCCGCACCGATCAGCTCCTCCAGCGGCTGGACGTGCTCGAAACCGCGCCGGGGCGGGCGGTCGTTGACCGTCCGTCCCACCCCGCGCCGTACGGTCAGCAGACCGTCCTCCTGGAGCAGCAGCAGGGCCTCGCGCAAGGCGGGCCGGCTCACTCCCAGCTCGGTGGCGAGCTTGGGTTCGGAGGGGAGCGTCGACCCCGGCGGATAGGTGCCGTCGTGCACGGCGTCCGCGATCCGCTCGTAGAGCGCGACGACCGGTCGACGTCGCTGTCCGCTGACCGCCACGGCCGCTCCTCGTCTCGTTCCCGCCGGTGTCCGGCACCACCGTAGTCGGCCCACGTTGTCTGACAAGTCACCCGTACGGCGCTCTACACCGTCACGGTGGAGCCGCGCTCACCCCATTCTGGTCCCACGGCGGTGGCCGCGTACGACCGACGGCACACGACGGAGGAGAGGGCCGGGCATGAGTCCGAAGGAGACGTCACGGGCGTCGGGCGGGGGCGGGTCCCGACTCACCGAAGCCCTGACGCCGGGCCGGATCGCGATGCTCGCGCTCGCGGTCATGACCCTGGTCTTCATCTTCCAGAACACCGGCCAGGTCAGGATCAGGCTCCTGGTCCCGGTGGTGACCATGCCGCTCTACCTGGCGCTCCTCGCCACCACCCTCATCGGCGTCGCCTGCGGCTTCTCCTTCGCGGCCCGGAGACGGGCGTGAGGCGGCGCGCCGTCGTGGGCGCGGGCGCGGTCCTCGCGCTCGCCGCGCTCGCGTTGACCTCGACCCAGGAGGCGGCGACGGCGAGGACGAGGGCGGACGCCGACCCCCGGGGCCGTCCGATGCCGGACTTCCTCGGTCAGGGGCTCTGGCGTGTCCTCACCCGGCTGGACCGCGGAGCACGGCTCGACGTCCACGACGTGAGCGGCCACGACCGGCGCGTGCTCTGGCCGCCGAGGTGGCAGGTCTGCACGCAGTACCCGGTCGCGGGCGCGGGCCTCGACCGCCGGGCCACCGTCATGATCGGAGTCGTACGCAAGGGCGAGACCTGCCCGCCCCGGGTTCGGACGGCTCGGCGCTGAGATCCGTCGACGGAGCGGGACGTCTCCACACCGACGTACGAGGCGGGTGTCAGGCTCGGCGCTTGTAGTTGATCTTCATCGTGTCGAGGTCGGTCACCGTCGAGCGCAGCGCCCCGTGCCCGTGGCCGAGTTCCCTGAGTGCCGTCTCCACCCGGTCCTCGGCGAGCGCGCCCGCCATCTCGTCGCCGTCCTCGGCGTCGGAGGCGATGACCAGGCGGTACGAGAAGTGCTTCAGCGTCCGGTCGTAGGACAGCGAGCCCTCCTCCGTGAACTGCATCGCCGTCAGCCCGTGCGCGTCCACCTCGGCGAGCAGCCGGGACCGGCTCTCCTCCGACAGGCCGTCGAACGCGCCGCGCACGATCACCCGGTAGGTGTGCTGCGTGCCCATTCCTCGTACTCCCCGCACCGTGGTTCCCCGGCCGCCGATCAGCGCGCCGACCGACCACCCTACGGCGGGGGGCCGCGGCGCCGCCGGGAATATCCGGCGGCACTCCGGGCGAGGCCGGGCCCGGGGGCGTCCGGCGGGTGCGGCCGCGGACTGTCCCGGGAACGTCAGGAGGCACTCCTCGCGGCCGGCCGGCCGGCCCGACCGCGCCAGGTCCCTCTGGGGCAGGCTGCCGGAACGGGCCCGGCGCGGCGGGGCGTTCCGGCTGCTCGAAGCGCGGCTGCTGCTCGCCGAGGGCAGGAAGGACGAGGCCCGCGCCGTCTTCGACACCGGCTTCGAGGTCGCGGACCTGTGCGAGGGCGCCGAGATCCTGGGGGAGGTCTGGGCCCGCCTGACCGACGAACCCCTGCCGTACGCCTACGAGTTCCGGATGCGACCGAGCTGAGGGAGGGGCGCGGCGGGGCGCCGGTCAGGACACCCCGGCCGCTCCACGCGGGGCACCCGTCAGGACACCCGGCACAGGATCTCGCCGTGCGGGACCATGAACCAGGCGTCGTCCCGCGTGCCCCACTCCCGCCAGGCCTCCGCGATCGACGCCAGCTCGGCGGTGGTCGCGTGGCCGCCCGAGACGGCCAGGTCCGCGTAACCGGAGTCGGTCGTACGGTCCGCCCACAGGCCGCTCCACCAGGTCCGCTCGTCGGGGGTGGCGAAGCACCAGGTGGCGGCCGTCGTGGTGATCTCGGTGAAGCCGGCTTCCCGGGCCCAGGAGAACAGGCGCCGTCCCGCGTCGGGTTCGCCCCCGTTGGCGCGGGCGACGCGGTGGTACAGGTCCGACCAGGCGTCGAGCGCCGGCCGTTCGGGGAACCAGGCGAAGGCTCCGTAGTCGCTGTCACGCGCCGCGACCACACCGCCGGGGCGGCACACCCGGCGCATCTCGCGCAGCGCCCGTACGGGGTCGCCGACGTGCTGGAGCACCTGGTGGGCGTGGACGACGTCGAAGGAGTCGTCGGGAAAGTCCAGGGAGTGCACGTCGGCGACGGTGAACCGAACGTTTTCCAGAGCGCGTTCGGCCGCCACGGCGCGCGCCTTCGCCAGGACGTCCTCGGCCGCGTCGACCCCGGTCACCCGGCCGGGTGCGACCAGGGCGGCCAGGTCGGCGGTGATGGTGCCGGGCCCGCAGCCCACGTCCAGGACGTCCAGGCCGGCGCGCAACTCGGGCAGCAGATAGGCCGCCGAGTTGTCGGCGGTCCGCCAGCTGTGCGAGCGCAGGACCGACTCGTGGTGACCGTGGGTGTAGACGGCGGTCTCGTGGGCCGCGTCGGGGATGGAGGGGGCGGAGGCGTGCGTCATGGAGGCGACTCCCTCGGTGGCGGGTGCGTGCTCCCACCGTACGCACGCGTGCCGAATGATGAGACCCGCGTCTCGTGATGTGGGCATACCCTCGTCGGGCAACCCGTACCGCGACCGCCGCCCCTGCCGCAGGACCACGCGTACCGCGACCGTCCGACCCTGCCGGCGGGCAGTCCGTTCCACGACCGTCCGGTCCTCCGGCCGGACCTGACGAACCCTCTGTGACAGCACCGTGAACAGACCGCCCGAACCGCCCCCGCGCGCCTAGTATCGGCGCGCCGCCGCCCGGTGGTCCGCCGCTGCCACGTGCCGAGGAGTCCCGTGCCGAACCCGCCCGCGCCCGCCCGCCGCTCCCTCCTGAAGCTGCTCGCGGCGGGGTCCGCCGCCTCCGCCGTCGCCGGGCTCGCCGCCCCCGCGTACGCCGCACCCGCCGTCCCCGGCGCCCTCGCCGTGCCCGGGATGGTCAAGGCCCTGCCGCCCGAGCACTTCACCGTCCGGGGCACCAACGCCGAGGCGCGGTTCGACGGCTTCGCCGACACCGGGCTCCTCACGCCCGTCGACCGCTTCTTCGTCCGCAACCACACGTCCACCCCCGTCCTCGACGCCGCCGACTGGCGCCTGACGCTCTGGGGCGACGGACTCCACGGCCGCGCCCCCGTCCACCTCACCTACGGGCAGCTCCGCGACCTGCCCTCCGTCACCCGTACGGCTCTGATCGAGTGCGCCGGAAACGGCCGGAGCCTCTACGCGAGCCAGCAGGGCGAGCCGGTCACCGGCACCGCCTGGACCCTCGGCGCCGTCGGAGCCGCCCGCTGGCGTGGCGCCCGCCTCTCCGATGTGCTCCGGCGTGCCGGGATCGCCCGCGACGCCGTCGACCTCCTGCCGCGCGGCCTCGACGACCCGTACGTCTCCGGTGGCGTCGACCACGGCCGGGTCCGCCGCCCGCTGCCGGTCGCCAAGGCCTTCGACGACGTGATCCTCGCGTACGAGATGAACGGCGAGCCCCTCCCGTACGACCACGGCTTCCCCGTCCGGCTCGTCGTCCCGTCCTGGGTCGGCATCGCCTCCATCAAGTGGCTCGGCGACATCGAGGTCTCCACCCGGCCGCTGGCATCGCCCTGGTCCACCGACTGGTACCGGCTCTTCGGCACCGCCCACCCGGAGGGCGGCAGCGCCCCCATCAGCCGCCAGACCCTCAAGTCCGCCTACCAGCTGCCCTCCGGCGCCACCCTGGAGGCGGGCCGCGTCCATCGGCTCACCGGCCGGGCCTGGTCCGCTCTCGCGCCCGTCCGCACGGTGGAGGTGTCCACCGACGGCGGCGCCCGCTGGCGCCCCGCCCGGCTCCTCGACACCCCCCGGCGCAACGGCTGGGTCCGCTGGACCGTGGCGTGGCATCCGCACCGCACCGGGCCGGTCACCCTGCTCTCCCGCACCACCGACACCGCCGGAAACACCCAGCCCGAACGGGCCGTCCACAACACCCAGGGCTATCTCTTCGACGCGGTCGTACGGCACCCGGTGACCGTCGTCTGAGCCCGCCCGCTCCCGCTCCGCCGGGTCCCGCCCCAGCCGGCCCCGCCCGCCCCCGCCCGGCTGCATCCCCCGCCGTCGCCGCACCGGCACCCCCCCACGGGCATCGCCTGAAGCGACGTCTGGGGCGGCGGGAACGCCCGAAACTTCGTATAAAGGGCACGGGGGTGCCGTATCGGCGCCCCCGTCCGCTCAGGAGGTACGGGACATGCGGCAGACGGTTCCGGACGGCCGTGGCCCGGTGCGCTACGGCCCCCCCGTCCCCGACACCGGCCTGCCCGTCCTGCCGGGACTCGCCGCACTCCTCGCCGCGGCCGCCGAGCGAACCGCACCCGAACCGCCAGGGGGCGGCCCCGTCCTGCGGGAGGCGGCCTCCGGCTACTGGTGGCGCCGCGGGCTGCGCACCCACCCCGAGGACGTCGTGGCGGGCCCCGGCGCCCCCGCTCTCCTCCTCGCCCTGATCGCCGCCCACGGCGGCGACCTCCTCATGCCCCGGCCCTGCCCCGCCCGCTGGACCCCGCAGGCCCGGCTCCTCGGCCGCCCGGCCTACCACGTGCCGACCCCCGCCGAGTGCGGCGGCGTCCCCGACCCCTACGCCCTCCTGGAGACGGTCCGGCGGGTCCGCGCCGAAGGCGGCACCCCCCGCCTCCTGCTGCTCTCCGTCGCCGACGACCCCACCGGCACCGTCGCCCCGCCCGAACTCGTCCGCGAGGCCTGCGAGGCGGCCGTCGCCGAGGGCCTCCACGTCATCAGCGACGAGACCTGGCGCGACACCCTCCACCAGCCCCACGACACCGTCTTCCTCAGCCCCGCCGAGATGTGCCCGGACGACGTGACCGTCGTCAGCGACCTCGGCGGCGCGCTCACCCCGGCCGCCTGGCCCTGCGCCGTCGCCCGCTTCCCGCCCGCCGACCCGTCCCGCGCCGACCGCTGGACCGACCGCAGGGCCCGCGTCCTCGACGTCCTCACCGCCCTCGGCGCCGTCGTCCCCGGACCCGTCGCCCCCGCCGCCGCCCACGCCCTCGACGAACCCGAGGACGTGACCGTACGGGCCCGCCTCGCCGCCACCGTCCACGGCCGCCTCGCCGGGGCCGCGCACCACGCCGTCCTCGCCGCCGGGGCCCTCGCCCTGCCACCGGCGGCCGGCCGTCACCTCTACGCCGACCTCGGGCCGCTCCGGGCCGGCCTCGCCGCGCGGGGCGTCACCGACTCCCTGGAGCTGGAGAGCCACCTCACCGAGCGGCTCGGAGTCCCGGTCACCGGCGGTCACCGCTTCGGTGACGAACTCGGCGCGCTGCGCGTCCGGATCGACACGGGCATGTTCCTGGGGACCACGGGGGAGGAGAGAGCCGAGACGCCGCAATTCCGGAACCCCCTCGACCTCCCCCATGTGACCCGCGGCCTCACGGAGTTCGGGGGAGCCCTGGAGGAACTCCGATGACAGAGCCCGCAGATCCGCCACGAGCCGCACGACCCGCGCAGATCGGAGTCCGCAGATGACCGAACGGACGGCACCGCCCGCGCGCGCCGTACAGTCCCCGGCCACGGTTCCCGTCGCCGTGCCCGGCGCCGAGCCCGCCCCCGCGTCCGTCCTCCAGCCCGTCGGGCGGCTGCGGTCGGACTGGCCGCGCACCTTCGCCGACCGGCTCACCGCGCCCCTCCCCGGCATCCGCGCCCTGGCCAGGTTCGCCCGCGAGGGATCCGTGCGCCCCCGTCCGGAGGGTCTCCGTGACGTCCCCCTTCTGCCCTTCGAACCGAGCCCGCTCCCGCCCGCTGGGCCGGACACCCTCGCCGTCACCTGGGCGGGGCACGCCAGTTGGGTGCTGCGGCTCGGCGGGCTCACCGTGCTCACCGACCCGGTCTGGTCCCACCGCATCTTCGGCACCCCGGCCCGTCTCACCCCGGTCGGCGTCCCCTGGGCGGACCTCCCGCCCGTCGACGCCGTCGTCATCAGCCACAACCACTTCGACCATCTCGACGCCCCCACCCTGAAACGGCTGCCCCGGCACACCCCCGTCTTCGTCCCGGCGGGCCTCGGCCGCTGGTTCACCCGCCGCGGCTTCGGCCGGGTCACCGAACTCGACTGGTGGGAGGCGGCCGAACTCGACGGCGTGCGCTTCGACTTCGTCCCCGCCCACCACTGGTCCAAGCGCACCCTTCTGGACACCTGCCGCTCCCTGTGGGGAGGCTGGGTGATGACCGACCGGGCCGGGCAGCGCGTCTACTTCGCGGGGGACACCGGGTACGGCCACTGGTTCGCCGAGATCGGCCGCCGGTACCCCGGCATCGACCTGGCGCTGCTCCCGATCGGTGCCTACGACCCCCGCTGGTGGCTCAGCGACGTCCACACCGACCCGGAGGAGGCGGTCCGCGCCCACCAGGACCTGGGGGCACGGCGGATGGCGCCCATGCACTGGGCCACCTTCGTCCTCTCCTCCGAGCCCGTCCTCGAACCCCTCGCCCGGGTCAGGACCGCCTGGGAGAAGGCCGGGCTGCCCCGTGAGGACCTCTGGGACCTGCCGGTCGGCGCCTCACGGGTGCTCGCTCCCTGAC
The DNA here is from genome assembly GCF_042716475.1 of Streptomyces sp. NPDC058671. Taxonomy (NCBI): domain Bacteria; kingdom Bacillati; phylum Actinomycetota; class Actinomycetes; order Kitasatosporales; family Streptomycetaceae; genus Streptomyces; species Streptomyces sp. NPDC058671. The sequence continues at coordinate 387,909 of NZ_JBHXSA010000002.1, forward strand.
GGAGCGGCCGCGCGGGGCGCCCCCCGGACCCGCCGCCACAGGCCGGGGACCGCGCTGACCAGCACCGTCAGGAGCACCGCCGCGAGGACCCCCTGCCACGGTTCCGGGAAGAGCGAGCCGCCCAGGATCCCGATCAGCTGGTACGTGGCCGCCCACGCCAGGCAGGCCGCGACATCCCCCCGGACGAAGCGCCGCAGCGGCATCTCGGAGAGCAGACACGCCAGCATCACCGGGATCCGCCCCGCCGGCACGAGCCGGGACAGCACGAGCACCGACACCTGATGGGTGTCGAGCCGCTCCCGCGCGTGGGCGAGCCGGTCCGGGGTCACCCGTCGCCGCAGCGCGGCGAGCCACCGCGAACCGTTGCGGGAACGGCCCCCGCGCTGCCCGAGCCAGTAGAGGGCGGCGTCGCCGAGGCACGCGGCGAACGCCGCCACCAGGAAGACGAAGAGCAGCGCGAACGGCGAGGACTGGTGGAAGGCGACCACCGCCGCCGAGCTGACGATCGCGCCCGTCGGCACGATCGGCACGAGCGCGCCGAGCGCCACGAGCAGGAACAGCGTGGGATAGCCGACCGCCTGCTGGGTCGACTCCGGCGGCAGCTCCCGCACCACGTCGACGATCCGGGTGAACCCGTCGCTCACCGCGCGACCTCCGGCCGCACCCGTTCGCCGTGATCGAGCCGATGGACCGCGACCTTCGGGGCCAGCCGGGCCGCGTGGCGTACGAACTCGTCGCCGGGCGCGTGGAACTCGTGCGGCCGGATCCCGTCGAGACCGATCGGCCAGTACGTGCCGTAGTGCACCGGGACCGCCGCCGCGGGTGACAGCGCGGCGAGCGCCTCGGCGGCCCGGCCCGCGTCCAGGTGGCCGTGGCCGAGGTACGGGCCCCAGCCGCCGACCGGCAGCAGTGCCACGTCCACCGGCCCCACAGCCTCCGCCATCCCGTCGAACAGGCCCGTGTCCCCGGCGAAGTACGTCCGTGCCTCGCCCTCGACGACATACCCGAGGGCGGGCGCGCGGTGCGGTCCGACCGGCAGCCGCCGCCCGTCGTGGAGCGCCGGCACGGCCCGTACCGTCACTCCCTCCACCGTCACGGTGTCACCCGGCTCGACCTCGGTCAGCCGCACGCCGTTCCCGTCGAGCCTGCGCAGTCCGGGTACGGCGGCGGGGGCGCCGCGCGGTACGACGAGCAGGGTCCCGGGCGCGAGCCGGGCGAGCGAGGGCAGATGCAGGTGGTCGGAGTGCAGGTGCGAGACGAGGACGGCCTCGGCGGCGGCCGCCTCGGGCGGCGGCAGGGCACCTCGCCGTCGCCGCAGGTGGGCGAGCCGCCGGGCGAACAGCGGATCGGTGAGGAAGCGGACCCCGGAGTCCTCGACCGTGCAGGTCGCATGACCCCACCACGTGACCTCCACCGGCGTGCCGCCTTCCGTTCTCGTGGGCTCCGGCCGCCGTTCACGATGTCCACGGCCGTCCCGTACCTCCGTAACGAGGGTAAATGCCCGGGGCGGGCGCCGGAGGATGTTCGGCCGTGCCGGACCGCAGTAGGGTCGGCCCATGGACGACGTTCGGGTGGCGGCGATCGCCAGCCTCACCCCGCTCGAAGAGCTGGACAGCGAGCCCTTCCTTGTCGACACGCGCCGCCAGCACGCGGTGTGTGCCCGCTGGGCCGACGACAAGGGGTACGTGGTCGCCCGCCAGTTGCTGTTCTACGGCATCCGGCCCGACCACGCGGCCCTGTGGGCGGACGTGGAGGCGGGGGCGGTCGACCTGTTCGTCGCCGCCAACGAGCGGGTCCTCGCCCGCGCGTTGACCTCCGTGCCCGGCTTCCGCGCCGAGTGCGCGCGGCGCGGGGTGCGGGTGGAGACCGTCTGTCCCGACGAACCGGCGTACGACGCGGCGGCCAAGGCGGGGGTGCACCGCCGGCTCTCCATGCCGACGGCCGGATACGACGGCTGCTGAGCGGCCGCCCTCCCGCCCACGGTGCTCCGTACACGGCCGGACTCATGGCCTGACACACGGCCCGACGTCTCACGGACGCTGGATCTGCCAGGTGCCCCGACGCCTCACGGACGCACGCCCCACCGGGCGACCTGACACAGACCTGACACACCAGGGCCCGACAGAGGGCCTGACACGAGACCTGACACACCAGGGCCGATCGCCGTCGCCCCTCGTCCCCGTCGGTCGCGGGCGTTGTGCCACGCTTGCACCAGGAAACGGGCGAAAGGTGAGGCGGGCGTGGGTGACGGGCGATGGGGCGGCGCCGACCGCTGGCGATCCGCGGGCCGTGCGCTGGGGCAGGTCGCGGTGGTCTGGGCGGTGTCCACGCTCACCCTGCTGATCCTCGCCGGGCTGCTCCCCGACTTCCACCTCCAGTCCCCGGACGGCGACACCTTCACGAGGACGGCGCTCACCGCCGCCGCGGCGGCGGGCGCCTTCGGTCTGCTCGGCGCGCTCGTGTGGCCGCTGATCGTGCGGGCTCTGCTGCTCGTCCCGGCCCTCGTCCTCGGCCTGCTCGGCTTCTTCCTCAACGGCTCGCTGCTGCTCGTCGCGCTCTGGCTGGTCCCCGACGGGCGGGGGGCCGCCGACCCCGAGACGGCCGTCGTGGTCGCCGCCGTCATGTCCGCCGTCGCCTCCGCCACCTCCACCGCCCTCGCCGTCCGCGACGACGACGCCTACCGGCGCCGCCTGTACCGGCTCACCGGCCGCACCCGTCCCCGCGCACCGGGCGACGCCCCCGAGCAGGTCCCCGGCACGGTCTTCCTCCAGCTCGACGGCGTCGGCCACCACGTGCTCCGGGGCGCCGTCGCCGCAGGGCTCATGCCGACCGTCGCGGGCCTGATCGACACGGGCCACCGGCTCGTGCCCTGGCGCACCGACTGGTCCAGCCAGACCGGCGCGAGCCAGCTCGGCATCCTGCACGGCTCCAACGAGGACGTGCCCGCCTTCCGCTGGTACGAGAAGGACACCGGCCGGATCATGGTGTCGAACCGTCCGGCCAGTGCCGTCGAGCTCCAGCGCCGGGCCGTGCGCCGCACCGGGGACGGCGGGCTGCTCACCTTCGACGGGGCCTCCCGGGGCAACCTCTTCAGCGGCGGCGCCGACCAGGTCGCCCTCGTCCTGTCGGTGGCCGCCCGCCGCGGCCGCCGCAACCGCTCACGGGCCGGCTACTTCGCGTACTTCTCCGACCCGGCCAACGCCGTCCGTACCGCCGGATCGTTCGTCGCCGAATGCGTCCGCGAGGTGGGGGAGTCGGTCCGGGCGCTGCTGCGCCGCGAGACGCCGAGGGTCTCGCGCGGCGGCACGTACCCCTTCGTCCGCGCCTTCGCGACGGTCCTGGAACGGGACGTCGTGGTCTCGGCCGTGATGGGCGACATGCTGGCGGGGCGGACCGCCGTCTACGCCGACCTCGTCGCCTACGACGAGGTCGCCCACCACTCGGGCCCGCACGGCCGGGACACCGACCGGGTCCTGCGGCGCCTCGACCGCTCCGTCGCGCTCATCGCCACCGTCGCCGAGCACGCCCCGCGCCCGTACCGGATCGTGCTGCTCTCCGACCACGGGCAGAGCCCCGGTGAGACCTTCGAGGGGGCGTACGGACTGACGCTGAAGGACCTCGTCAGGGCGGGGTGCGGGCTGCCGGTGCCACGGCGGGTGGGCAGGACCCGCAGCGGTTCGGAGGCGCGGGACGCGGCCAGGGACGCGCTGCGCCTCGCGCTCCACCGGCCGGTGGACGAGACCGACGAGACGGCGCGTGAGCTGCCCGCCCGGCCCTCGGAACCGGTCGTCCTCGCCTCGGGCAACCTCGGCCTCGTGTCCTTCCCGGACGTGCCCCACCGGATGACCCGGGAGGAGATCGACCGGCGCCACCCCGCCCTGCTCCGCACGCTCGCGAACCATCCGGGCGTCGGCTTCGTGCTCGTGGCGAGCGCGGAGCACGGCTCGGTGGTGCTCGCCCGTGACGGGGCGGAGGTGCCGGTCGCCGAACTCGACGACGCGGGGCCGCTGGCCGTCTTCGGGCGGGGCGCGGCACGGGCGGTGCGGCGCACGGACGGTTTCCCGCACGTCGCGGACATCATGGTCAACTCCATGTACGACCCGGCGACCGGCACCGTGCACGCCTTCGAGGAGCAGATCGGTTCGCACGGCGGCCTGGGCGGCGAGCAGTCGTGTCCCTTCCTCCTCTCGCCGCCGGAGCTGTCGCCGGCGGTGGCCGAGGGGGAGGAGCTGGTCGGCGCGGAGCAGGTGCACCGGGTGCTGCGGCGCTGGCTGCGGGAGTGCTCGGGCCCGCAGGTGCCGGTGCCCCCGCTCGCGTCCCTGGACTCGTCCGACGACGGACCGGGACCGCTCCTTCCGGTGGACGACCCGGTCGCGCAGGACGAGAAGCACTGACGCGGACGCCTGTTCGTCGCGAGCGGACGACGGTCCGGAGGCGTACGACGGGGCGGCCGCCGCCCCTTGACGCCGACTTGACCCTCACGGGCCCGGCCCGCCGGCGGCGCGGTCGTCAGTCCTGGCGACCCCCGGAGGTGACCGCCGGGGCGGTGAAACAGGGGCCCCACCCGTAGGCCGCTCGGGCGGATCTCGGGCCCGGGGCGCCGCGCCGGGACCCCGGCGGGGCAGTACGGATCTCCATGAGCCCCGCGCCCGAGCCGACCGTCGAGCCCGCCACCCCGGCGGGCCGCCCGGCACGCCCGGACCGGCGCCGCCGCCCCTGGGTCACGCTGCTCCTGATCCTCGCCGCCCTGCTCGGGGCCGGGGCCGGGGCCACGCTCACCGGTGGCGCCGAACTCCGGCCCGCCTCCGCCGCCCCGGCCCCCGACCCGGGCGGCGAGACCCACGATCCGGCCTCCACCGAGGCCGGGCTCGCCGGCCGTTCCCGACGCCACCGGACCGGCCTCCGGCCCGTTCGCCCCCGACACCCGGCCTTCGGCGGCCGCAGGCACCGTCGGATTCCGGCTCCGGCCCCCGTGCCCGCCCCGCGCGGCGACGTGCTCCGGTGCGTGGTGATGCGCTGCTGAGGAGGCCCGCCCTCCCCGCAGCCCCCGACATCACCCCCGCACCAACGAGGAGTTCCGTCATGCCCGTCGACCCCTTCGCCGTCCTCCAGGCCCTGCTGCGCGCCGAGGCCTCCCGCTCCCTGCGCACGGATGCCTCGGGCTCCCCGCGCACGGAGACTTCGCGCTCCCTGAGTACGGAGGTCTCCGGCTCCCCGCGTACAGAAGCTTCGCGTTCCGTGAGTACGGAGGGTTCCGGCTCCCCGCGTACCGGGGCTTCGCGCTCCCCGCGTACGGAGCCCTCCGGCTCCCCGCGTCGAGCGCCCGAGACCGGGGCCGCCGCACCGGCCTCGGATCCGCTCCCGGCGCCCGAGACGCCCGCCCACCGGGGGGACCGCGTCCGCTGACGCCGGACCCGAGGTGCACCGCGGTGCCCGTGGGTGACCCGCTGCGACCCGGCGGCGGTAGGCGCGGCACGCCTCCGCGCCGCCGGGCCCGCATGACCTCCCGCGTAATCGACCCCCGGCCCGCCGAGCGGCATGCTCGTGGACACCGGGACCCGGGCGGCGCACTCCGCTCGGGCTCCGGGCTCCCACCTGCGTCAACGTCCCTCTGGAGGGTGATCCGTCATGTCCCAGGCCCTGCTCACCGGTCTCGCCCGCACCACCCGGCCCCAGTCCGCGCTCCGCCGGTTCCTCGCCCTCGACGCCGTCGTCACCGGCGCCAACGGCATCGCCTACGCCGTCGCCTCCGGGCCGCTGGGGGAGTTCCTCGGGATCGACGCGGGCCTCCTGCTCGCCCTCGGCGTCCTCCTCACCGCGTACGCCGCCGGCGTCGCCTGGCTCGCCTCCCGCCCGCAGCCCCCGACGACCGCCGTGAAGGTGGTCGTCGACATCAACGCGCTCTGGGCCGTCCTCAGCGTCGTCGCCCTCGTCGGCTGGCTGGAGCCGACCACCGCGGGTCTCGTCTGGACGCCGCTCCAGGCGGCCACCGTCGCCGGCTTCGCCGCGCTCCAGTGGATCGCCCTCCGGGCCTCCACGACATGAGGGCCGCTTGCCGGATCAGCCCTGATCGCTGAACGGCGGCAGCGACCGCAGGTACGCGACCGTCGCCGGGTCGGCCGGGAGGAACGTCTCGATGGCCAGCTCGGCGACCGTCACGTCCAGCGGGGTGTTGAACGTCGAGATCGACGACACGAACGACAGCACCCGCCCGTCGTGCTCGACACGGAGCGGCAGCGCGAAGTACGGGTATGCCTCCGGGCCCGGGGCGTCCGGGGCACGCTCGTCGTCCGTGCCCGGCGGCAGCGGGTACGCCGCCACCTCCGCGTAGAGCGCCCGCAGCGACTCCGAGCGGGCCAGGGCGATCTGACGCTCCATCTGGTGCAGCAGATGCCCCCGCCACTCCGGCAGGTTCCGGATCCGGGGTGCGAGTCCCTCCGGGTGCAGGGTGATCCGCATCGCGTTCAGCGGCGGGGTCAGCAGATGCTCCGGCAGCCCGTCGAGCAGCAGCCCGATGCCCCGGTTGGCCGCCACCACCGTGTACGAACCGTCCACCACCAGCGCCGGATACGGCTCGTACCCCTGCAACAGGCGCTCGATGCCGTCCCGGAGCGCCTCCAGGCGCGGGGCGTCGAGCGGCGACTCCGTGTACCGGGGCGCGTAACCGGCGGCGAGCAGCAGCACGTTCCGCTCGCGTACCGGCACCTCCAGGTGCTCGGCCAGTCTCAGGATCATCTCCTCGCTCGGCCGGGACCGGCCCGTCTCCACGAACGAGATGTGCCGCGCCGAGGAGTCGGCGCGCAGCGCGAGCTCCAGTTGGCTCAACCGCCGTCGCTCACGCCAGCCGCGCAGCAGCGGCCCCACCCCCGTGTCGCTCACGACAGTTGTCATGGCCAGACGGTATCCCAGAGGTGGACCCGGGTACGTTCCTTCCGGGACCCCTGTCCGTCACCCGCGCCACCCGACCGGAGGGAGCACCGCCGTGCCCACACAGCCGCTGTCGCAGAAGGAGATCGAGGACCGTCTGCGGGAGCTCCCCGGCTGGTCCGTCGAGGACGACCGCCTCACCCGCCGCTACCGGCTCGGCGACCACTTCGCGGCGACCGCGCTCGTCGTCCACGTGGCGCGGATCCAGCAGGAGCTGGACCACCACTCGGACCTGACCCTCGGCTACGACACCGTCTCCGTGTCCGTTCACACCCACTCCGCCGGTGGTGCCGTCACCGAGAAGGACTTCGAACTCGCCGAGCGCGTCCAGGGGATCGCCCCCGGCCACGGGGCCGACTGACCTTTCCCGTCGGGTGACGTCCCCCGCTCGTAGGATCCCCGGCATGACGGAGACCCTGCTCGACTACGAGGCCGAGGCGGCGCACTACGACCGGACCCGGGGCGGAGTGCCCCGGGCCGTCGCGGCGGCCGAAGCCGTCCTGCGGCTCGTGCCGCCCGGCGCCCGGGCACTGCTCGACCTGGCCTGCGGCACCGGCCTCGTCACCGAACGGCTCACCCGGCCAGGACTGCGCGTCCACGGAGCCGACGCCGCCCACGCCATGCTGCGGGTCGCCGCCGCACGCGTACCCGGCCGCGTCGTACGCGCCGACGCCCGGCGGCTGCCGCTGCCCGACGCCTCCCTCGACGCGGTCTGCGCCGTCTGGCTGCTGCACCTCGTGCCGTTCACCGCGGAGATCGTCGCCGAGGCGGCCCGCGTCCTGCGCCCCGGCGGAGTCCTGATCGCCACCGTCGACAAGGACGCGGCCCACGACGTCGGCAGCGACATCGACGAGATCCTCCGCCCGCACCGGTCCGCCGCGGCGGCGTCCGACCGGGCACAGCTGATCACCCGTCACGCCGTCGCACAGGGCCTCGCACCCGCCTCCGGCACCCGGTTCACGGGACACGGCCAGGGTGCCACCCCGCGCGACACCGTACGCAAGCTGCGCGCCGGCTACTTCGCCTCCTGGTTCGACGGCGACACCGCGGCCGCCACCACGATCGCCGCCGCCCTCACGGCTCTCCCGGACCAGGACCGCCCCCGTGACGATCCTCGCTACCGGCTGGCCCGCTTCGTCAGGCGCGGCTGAGCCGGTTCGCCCGGGTGACGGCCGCGGGCGCCGCGCCCGCCGTCGAGAGGGCCGGGACCCTCACCCCGTGACCTCCGTCGTGCCCGAGGGCAGCGCGTCCCCGAGATAGCCGGCCAGATCCGGCGCGTCCGGCGCCAGGACGTGACGGACCCAGGCGCTCCGCTCGTGCCCCAGCGGCGCCAACTCCCACACACAGCCGATCCACGAGCGGTCCACCCGCACGAAACGCGTCGGATCGGTGTCGGGACAGCCGAGGACGGGCTGCCCCGCCGCCCCGCCGCCGAAATGGAGCACGTTGTCCCACACCCAGCTGTACGCGTTGAGGTACGCGCCGGTGTCGCCGCCCCGGTGCAGCACCACGAAACCGGCCGCCGGCGTGCCGTCCGCCGGCGGCAACAGCTGCGGCAGCAGCGCGTACGCCGCCTTCTCCACCTCCGGTTCGATGCCCGCGGGATCGGCGGTGACGTGATAGCGCTTGAGCTGCCGCCCGCCGATCTCGACCGGCGGCAGGGCGAGGAGGAACTTCTCTGCGAAAGCCATGGCTGGACTGTAGGACCGCTTCACTGACACCTTGTGTCAGTGAAGTCCAGCCGGCTCATCTCGATCCTCCTGCTGCTCCAGACCCGGGGCCGGATGACGGCCGCCGAGCTCGCGGAGGAGCTGGAGGTCTCCGTCCGCACCGTCTACCGCGACGTCGACTCACTGCACGCCGCCGGGGTACCGCTCTACGGCGACGCCGGACACCGCGGCGGCTACCGCCTCCTCGCCGGACACCGCCACCGCCTCACCGACCTGTACGCCCGCGAGGCCGAGGCACTGGTCCTCGCCGGCCTGCCCGGCGCCGCCGAAGAACTCGGGCTCGGGCCGCACTTCGCCGAAGCACAGCTGAAACTGCGCGCCGGCCTCCCCGTACCGCTGCGCGAGCACGTCGACCGGCTGCGGGCCCGCTTCCACATCGACGCCCCCGGCTGGTACGACGAGGGCACCGAAGCCCCGTTCCTGCCCCAGGTCGCCGACGCCGTCCGCACCGGCCGCGCCCTCGAAGTCCGTTACCGGCGCTGGCGGACGCCGACCGATGTCGACCGCCGCCTCGAACCGTACGGACTCGTGCTCAAGGCCGGCCGCTGGTACCTGATCGCAGGGCCCGGACCGCGCACCTACCGCGTCGACCAGATCCTCGACCTCACCGTCACCGACGACGAGGTCACCATCCCGGAGGGTTTCGACCTCGCCGGTCACTGGCGCGAGAGCCAGGCCGACTTCCATGCCCGGCTCCACGCGGACGAGGCCGTCGTCCGCGTCTCCGCGTCGGGCGCGGCCCGGCTGACCGGCGCCGCGGCCCGGGCGCTCGCCGCGACCGGCACTCCGGAACCCGACGGCTGGATCCGCGCCACCCTCCCCGTCGAATCGGCCGACCACGCCCACGACACCTTCCTCGCCCTCGGCACCGAGGTGGAGGTACTGGCCCCCGAGGAGCTCCGCAGCCGCATCGCCGCGACCGTACGGACCCTGGCGCGGCGCTACGCCTGAACCGGTCTCAGGCGCCCTGACCGCCCCAGGCCTCCGCGGCGAACGCGGCGAACGAGCGCGGCTCGCGGCCGAGGACCCGCTTCACCCCGTCCGTCGCCGAGGCGTTGTGGCCGTCGAGGAGCGTCGCGAACAGGGCCGCGAGCCACCCCGCCTCGGCCTCCGGGAGCCCGAACCCGGCCAGGAGCCCCGCGTACTCGGCCTCCGGCATCGCCCGGTAGACCACCGGGCGCCCCGAGGCACGCGAGATCTCCGCCGCCACCTCCGCGAAGCCCATGGGCCGCGGCCCCGTCACCTCGTGCACCCGCCCCGCGTGCCCGTCCGCCGTCAGGGTCTCCACGATGACGTCCGCCAGATCGTCCACGTCGATGAACGGCTCGGCCGTGTCACCCGCCGGGAAGACCAGCTCCCCCTCCGCGACGCCCTCCGCGAGCATCCCCTCGGTGAAGTTCTGCGCGAAGAACGACGCCCGGACGACGGCCAGTTCGACGCCGTCGGCCGCCGTCCTCAGCGCCTCCTCCGCCACCAGCGCCTCGGGCTCCCCGCGCCCGGACAGCACCGTCAGACGGCGCACCCCGCCCTCGGTGGCGAGCCGGCCGAAGGTGCTCATCGCCTCCGCCGCACCGGGTGCGGCGAGGTCCGGGTAGTAGGCCACGTACGCGGCGTCCGCGCCCCGCAGCGCCGGCGCCCAGGTCGCGGGGTCCTCCCAGTCGAAGGGGGTCGACCCGGTACGGGAACCGGCGCGGACCGTCGCCCCGCGGGCCGCGAGCCGCTCGGCCACGCGCCGCCCGGTCTTCCCGGTGGCGCTCGTGACGAGGAACGTCCCCCGGGTGTCGCTCGCTTCGGTCGTGTCGTTCGTCCTGCTCGTCTGGTTCGTGTGCGTCGTCATGGCTCAAGACTCCCGCCCACGGACGCCGTTGCCCATGCTCCGCAGTCTCACGCCCCTACGCCTGCGTCTCACTCCCCAGGGTCTTCCGCCCGGATCGACCCCGACATGATCCGAACGAGAAGCCCTAGGCTCTCCCTCCATGGACGCACTCGCCGGACTGCTCGACGGGCCCCGCGCCCGGGGCGCCTTCCTCCTCCGCATGATCATGGACCCGCCGTGGTCCGTGCGCATCGAGGACGGGGCGCCGATCTGCCTGATGTGCGTCACCGAGGGCGAGGCCTGGCTCGTCCCCGACATCGGCGAACCCGTCCTCCTGCGGCCCGGGGACATCGCCATCGCCCGCGGCCCCGAGCCGTACACCGTCGGCGACGCCCCCGACGCCCCGCCGCGCGCTGTCGTCGGCCCCGGCGGCGTCTGCACCACCCTCACCGGGGAGCCGCTCGCCGAGGCCATGCGGCTCGGCGTCCGCACCTGGGGCAACGCGCCGGACGGCGGCACCACGCTCCTCGTCGGCACCTACCGGATGGACGGCGAGGTCGGCCGGCGGCTGCTCGACGCCCTCCCCAGGCTGCTCCACCTGCCCGCCGACGCGTGGAACTGCCCCCTCATGCCCTTCCTGGGCGAGGAGATCGCCCGCGACGAACCCGGCCAGACCGTCGTCCTCGACCGGGTCCTCGACCTGATGCTGATCGCCGGCGTCCGTGCCTGGTTCGCCCGGCCCGGCGCCGAGGCGCCCGCCTGGTACCGGGCCATGGGCGACCCGGTGGTCGGCCGCGCGCTGCGGCTGCTCCAGAACGACCCCGCCCACCCCTGGACCGTCGCCTCGCTCGCCGCGAAGACGGGCGTGTCCCGAGCCGCCCTCGCCCGCCGTTTCACCGCACTCGTCGGTGAGCCCCCCATGGCGTACCTGACGGGCTGGCGGCTCGCGCACGCGGCCGACCTGTTGCGCGAGACGGACGCCACGGTCGAGACGGTGGCCCGGCAGGTGGGCTACGGCGGAGCGTTCGCACTGAGCGCCGCGTTCAAGCGGGTCCGCGGAGTCAGCCCTCAGGAGCACCGGGCCGGCGCTTGACGGGGCCGGTGCCTGACGGGGCCGGCGCCCCCATCACCCCCGGCTCTTTGCCGGACCGGCAATATTTCTCGCGCCGCGCGCCGGCTCGTCGCAGGCTGGGCCCATGAGTCAGCACAGCGAACCCCCGCACCCGCACGGCGGTCAGGGACACGGACCCGGTCACGATCACGGGCAGGGGCACGGACCGACCCACGCCCACGGTCCCGCGCAGGGCCACCGTCACGAGGGCGGCCGCCCGGACTGGAACGAGATCGCCCCCCTCCTGGAGCGGCAGGCCGAGATCGCGAGCCCCGCCTACGCGGACGCCGCCGCGTGGCTCGGCACGCTCGCCCCGGCGCAGGGCGTCCGCCGGATCCTCGACGTCGGCAGTGGCCCCGGCGTCGTCACCGCCGTGCTGGCCGACGCCTTCCCGGCCGCCGAGGCGGTCGCCGTCGACGGCACTCCCGAACTCCTCGCCCGTGCCCTCGCCCGCGCCGAAGCGCGCGGCCTCGGCGCCCGGGTCTCCACCGTCCACGCCGAACTCCCCGACGGCATCGCCGGCCTCGGGCGGGCGGACCTGATCTGGGCCGGCAACTCCCTGCACCACATCGGGGACCAGCGGGCCGCGCTGGAGGAGTTCGCCGGGCTGCTCAACCCCGGCGGCCTGATGGTCCTCGTCGAGGGCGGCCTGCCCACCCGGCACCTGCCCCGGCACATCGGGATCGGCCGGCCGGGCCTCGAGGCGCGTCTCGACGCCGCCCACACGGACGCGTTCAGCGAGATGCGCGCCGAACTCCCCGGGGCTCAGGACGAGCCGGAGGACTGGCGGGCGCTCCTCGCGGGTGCCGGCCTCACCCCCGCCGGCACCCGCACGTTCCTCACCGACGTGCCCGCGCCGGTCTCCCCGGTCGTGCGGGAGTTGGCGCTCGCCCACTACACCCGGCTCAGGGACGGCTTCGGCGCCCGGCTCGACGCGGACGACCGGGCGACGCTCGACCGGCTCCTCGACCCGTCCGACGAACTGTCCCTGCACCACCGCCCGGACCTGTTCCACCTCACGGCCCGTACGGTGCACACCGCCCGCAAGGGCTGACGGGCCGGGGGACCTCCCGGGTCAGGACACCGGCTCCAGCCGCCACCACTGGAACGGGGAGTCGGTGTCCTCCCACTGCCGTACGTTCCCCCCGGCGGCCGTCGAGCCGTCCGCGACCTCCAGGCACAGCCCGCTGATGAAGCTCACCAGCGCGACCGTCCCGGGCGACTGGAGGTCCTGCTCGACGATCCACTCCTGCGCCCCGAAGTTGTTCGCCTTCCACTGCTGGACGTTGGCGCCGTTCTCCGTGGACGCGTTGGCGACGTCGAGCCGCTTCCCGCTGGCGGCGTTGACCAGGTGGTAGAGCCCGCCGCCGTTCGGCACGGGCGTGATGTGCCAGTGCTGCCCCGGAGTTCCGTTCCCGGTGCCCTGCTGCACGTTCGCCCCGCTGCGGCCCGACCCCTCGTACACCTCGAGAAGCAGCCCGCTGCCCACGTTCCGCACCCGGTACAGCCCCTCCTCGACGGGCCCCGGAGAACCACTCACCGCACCGACTCCTTCTGCTCGCCCTGCCGTCGGACATCACGGCACGCGGCCGCGAAGGGCCCCCACGGGCCGTTCACCGACCCTATGTCCCGGGTCTGACAGCGCGGCCGCCGCCGCTCACGCGGCCCCCGGCCGACGGGCTACCGGGCAGGGGCGCCCCCCCGTCGGGGACCGCGCCGCACCGCGGCGACGGCACGGTGCCACGGGGTGCTCCGCCTTCAGGCGCCGGCGCTGAACTCCGCCGGGTCCGGGCCCAGTCGGCGGTTCTCGTCGAGCGCGGCGATCGCCGCCAGGTCCTCGGCGTCCAGTTCGAAGCCGAAGACGTCGATGTTCTCCCGGATGCGGGACGGGGTGACCGACTTGGGGATCACGACGTTCCCCAGCTGGAGGTGCCAGCGCAGCACGACCTGCGCCGGAGTCCGGCCGTGCTTGCGGCCGATCGCGACGATCGCCGGCACGTCCAGGAGCCCCTTGCCGGAGCCGAGCGGCGACCACGCCTCGGTCGCGATGCCGAGCCGGTCGTGCGCCTCACGGGCGGCCCGCTGGGGGAGCTGCGGGTGGAGTTCGATCTGGTTGACGGCGGGCACCACAGAGGTCTCCTCGATCAGCCGCTCCAGGTGCTCGGGGAGGAAGTTCGACACGCCGATCGCCTTGGCACGCCCGTCCGCGTAGATCTTCTCGAACGCCCGGTACGTGTCGACGTACGCGTCCTTCGCGGGGACCGGCCAGTGGATCAGGTACAGATCGACGTAGTCGAGTCCCAGCTTGTCGAGCGAGGCGTCGAAGGCCTTCAGCGTCGAGTCGTAGCCCTGCTCGCTGTTCCACAGCTTGGTGGTGACGAACAGGTCCTCGCGGGCGATCCCGGAAGCGGCGACGGCACGGCCCGTGCCCTCCTCGTTCCCGTAGATCGCGGCGGTGTCGATCGAGCGGTAGCCGGCCTCCAGGGCCGTCGTCACGGCGGCCGCGGCCTCGTCGTCCGGCACCTGCCAGACACCGAAGCCGAGCTGCGGCATCCGGACGCCGTTGTCGAGGGTGACGGAGGGAACCTTGCTGTCCGTGCTCACGTGGGAGGGATCCTTACCTTGTCGCGAATCGTGACGGCCGTACGTCCGCGGACGGCCGTGCGGCCACTCCCAGCGTCAACGATCACGGGTCGTTCCGCATTCCGCATTCCGCGTCCCGGGTGTCACGTCGCGTGCTCCGACCGCGGGCGGAGCTCAGCCGTACAGCGCGGCGACCTCCGCCGCGTACGCCCGCTCGATCGCCTTCCGCTTCAGCTTGAGGGACGGGGTGAGCAGCCCGTGCTCCTCGCTGAACGGATGCGCCAGGATCCGGAAGGTGCGGATCGACTCGGCCTGCGAGACCAGCGTGTTCGCCGCCACCACCCCCCGCCGGATCTCGGTCTCCAGGGCCGGGTCCCGCACCATCTCCGCCGGGGCGAGCGGCGCCCGCCCCTGCATCGCCAGCCAGTGCTCCACCGCCTCCTGGTCGACCGTCACCAGGGCGGCGATGTACGGCCGGTCGTTGCCGACGACGATGCACTGGGCGATCAGCGGATGCGCCCGCACCCGCTCCTCCAGGCCCGCGGGGGCGACGCTCTTGCCGCCCGAGGTCACCAGGATCTCCTTCTTCCGCCCGGTGATCGTCAGATAGCCGTCCTCGTCGAGGGCCCCGAGGTCCCCCGTGGCCAGCCACCCGTCGTTGAGGACGGCCGCGGTCGCCTCGGGATCGTTGAGGTACCCGGAGAAGACCTGACCGCCGTGCAGCCACACCTCGCCGTCCTCCGCGATGTGCACCGTCGTGCCGGGGACGGGCTGCCCGACCGTGCCGTACCTCGTGCGCTCGGGCGGGTTCGCGGTGGCGGCGGCCGAGGACTCGGTGAGCCCGTACCCCTCGAACACCGTGACCCCCGCACCCGCGAAGAACAGTCCTGTCGCGCGGTCCATCGCCGAGCCGCCCGACATGGCGTGCCGCAGCCGCCCGCCCAGCGCCGCCCGGATCTTCCCGTACACCGTCCGCTCGAAGAACTGGTGCTGCACGCGCAACGCCGCCGAAGGACCCGGACCCGTCCCGAACGCCTTCTGCTCCAGGGCCTCCGCGTAGGCGACTGCCACCTCCACCGCCTTGTCGAAGGGCCCCGCCTTCCCCTCCCGCTCCGCCTTGCGGCGCGCAGCGGCGAAGACCTTCTCGAAGACGTACGGAACGGCGAGCACGAAGGTCGGCCGGAACGCCGCCAGGTCCGGAAGCAGCTCGCCGGCCGCCATCACCGGCTGGTGGCCCAGCTTCACCCCGCTGCGGACGGCCGCGACCTCCACCATCCGGCCGAAGACGTGCGCGAGCGGCAGGAACAGCAGCGTCGACGCCTGTTCCCCCGGCCGGGAACGGAACACCGGCTCCCAGCGGCCCACCAGCATGTCCGTCTCGAACATGAAGTGGGAATGGGTGATCACACAGCCCTTGGGGCGGCCGGTCGTCCCCGACGTGTAGATGACCGTCGCCACCGTCTCCGGGGTCACCGCCCGCCGGTGCCGGTGCACGACCTCCTCGTCGATGTCCCTCCCCGCCGCCGTCACCTCCGCCACCGCACCCGCGTCCAGCTGCCACAGGCGCCGCAACAGGGGCAGCCGGTCGATCACCGAGCCGATCGTCATCGCGTGGTCCTCGTGCTCCACCACGCACGCCGTGACCTCGGAGTGGTGCAGCATCCAGAAGACCTGCTCGGCGGAGGAGGTCGGGTAGACCGGCACGGACTGCACGCCCAGCGACCAGAGCGCGAAGTCGAACAGCGTCCACTCGTAGCGGGTACGGGCCATGATCGCGACCCGGTCGCCGAACCGCACCCCCTCCGCGATCAGCCCCTTCGCGAGGCCGAGGACCTCGTCCCGGAACCGCGCGGCCGTCACGTCCCGCCACTCCCCGTCCGGGCCCTTCCGGCCGAACACGATCCGGTCGGGATCGGCGAGGGCGCGCTCGTACAGGGCGTCCGCCAGACCGCCGACCTGAGGCGCCGCCTCGACGGGCGGCACGGTGAACTCGCGCACTGACCTGCTCCTCGACGGCTCGGTGGCTGGAAAAGCCCGTTTGTCGCGCTCCGTACGGCGCGGGTGACGGTACCCCACACGACTCCCCGGCGGCAGGG
The DNA here is from genome assembly GCF_042716475.1 of Streptomyces sp. NPDC058671. NCBI lineage: Bacteria > Bacillati > Actinomycetota > Actinomycetes > Kitasatosporales > Streptomycetaceae > Streptomyces > Streptomyces sp. NPDC058671. Next base: position 404,172 of record NZ_JBHXSA010000002.1, read on the forward strand.
CCTTCACCAAGCCGGAACCTTCCCCGTTCCCACAGGTCAGGGCGGGTGGAGAAGCCAAGTCACGGGCACCCCGGGGCCGTTACCGACCGCCCGGTACGTCCACCGGACGGGAATCTCCACGGAATCTGTACCGGCCGCTCACCGCGGCGCCGCCCCGAGGCGACGCGGCGTCCGGTCGGCGGGGTCTGTGCGACCGGGGCTCCGTCCGGCCGCCGGGCCGGCGCGGGTGGGTGGCCGCCCGCGCACGGAGGGCGGCCCGGTCGAGTCCTCGCCCGATCACCCCGGTCTGTGCAGCCGGTCGCCGCCCGCCAGGATCGCCTCCGCCAGCGCGTCCGCCGCCTCCTGCACCGCCCCGCCCCGGCGCCCGCCCCGCAGCACGAATCCGACGTCCCCCAGCTCCGGGAGCCCCGCGCGGGCCGGGACCGGCACCAGGCCCGGCGGCACCAGGCCCCTCGTGTGCGCCATCACCCCGAGCCCCGCGCGGGCCGCCGCCACGTTCGCGCTCAGACTGGAACTCGTACACGCGATCCGCCACGCCCGGCCCTGTGCCTCCAGCGCCTCCAAGGCGCGCGCCCGGGTGATCCCCGGCGGCGGGTACAGGATGAGCGGCACCGGCCGCTCCGGATCCAGCCGCAGCCCCGGCGCCCCGATCCAGATCAGCGTGTCCTCCCACACGAGCCGGCCCTCGCTCTCCGCCCCGCGCCGCTTCGCCAGGATCAGATCGAGCCGGCCTGCCGCCAGCCGGGCCTGGAGCGTGCCCGACAGCTCGACCGTCAGCTCCAGGTCGACCTCGGGGTGCTCGCGCCGGAACGACTCCAGGATCTCCGGCAGCCGGGTCGTGACGAAGTCCTCCGACGCGCCGAAGCGCAGCCGCCCCCGCAGCCGGGTCCCGCCGAAGAAGGCCGCCGCGCGCTCGTGCGCCTGAAGGATCGAGCGCGCGAAGCCGAGCATCGCCTCCCCGTCCTCCGTCAGCGCCACCCGGTGCGTGTCGCGGGTGAACAGCGGCCGCCCGGTCGCTCCCTCGAGGCGCCGTACATGCTGGCTGACCGTCGACTGGCGCAGCCCCAGGCGATCGGCGGCCCGGGTGAAGCTGAGCGTCTGGGCCACGGCGAGGAAGGTGCGCAGGTGTGTGGGCTCGTACACGGGACGACCGTACGCTCATCACGCTTCATGATGACAGTCAGAGGGCTGTACGGGATTCCCGATCACCGATCCGTGGACCAGGATGGGAACGCGCGACCCGCCCGCCCCGCAGTGCACAGAGCAGTGGAGCCCATGACCGTCCCCGCCCCAGCCCGCACCCCACGCCGTACCCTCCGCCCGCCGTCCTGGCTCCCCGTCGACGGATACGTCCTCGCGCTCCTCGGCACGGTCGCCCTCGCCGCGCTGCTGCCCGCCTCCGGAACCGCCGCCGACGCCGTGGAGGGCGCGTCGACCGGGGCCGTGGCCCTCCTCTTCTTCCTCTACGGCGCCCGGCTCTCCACCCGCGAGGCCCTCGACGGCCTCCGGCACTGGCGGCTCCACCTCACCGTTCTCGGCAGCACGTTCCTGCTCTTCCCCCTCCTCGGACTCGCCGCGCGCGGCCTCGTCCCCACCGTCCTCACCCCGCAGCTCTACAGCGGTCTCCTCTTCCTCTGCCTGGTGCCGTCCACCATCCAGTCCTCCATCGCCTTCACCTCGATCGCCCGGGGCAACGTCCCCGCCGCGATCTGCGCCGGATCCTTCTCCTCGCTCGCCGGCATCGTCCTGACCCCGCTCCTCGCGGCGCTGCTCCTCGGTGACAGCGCCGGGGGACTCTCCGCCGACGGGCTCCTGAGGATCGTGCTGCAACTCCTCGTCCCGTTCCTGGCGGGACAGCTCCTGCGCCGCTGGGTCGGCGGCTTCCTGGGCCGGCACAGGAAGGTCCTCGGACACGTCGACCGGGGCTCGATCCTCCTTGTCGTCTACACCGCCTTCAGCCAGGGAATGGTCGCCGGCATCTGGCACCTCGTGACCCCCGCGCGGTTCGGTCTGCTGCTCGCCGTCGAAGCCGTGCTGCTCGCGGTGATGCTCGCCCTGACCTGGTACGGAGCCGGCCGACTCGGCTTCGACCGGGCCGACCGGGTCGCGATCCAGTTCGCCGGTTCGAAGAAGAGTCTGGCGGCAGGACTGCCGATGGCCAGCGTCCTCTTCGGCTCCCAGGCCGCGCTCGCCGTCCTCCCGCTGATGCTCTTCCACCAGATGCAGCTGATGGTCTGCGCGGTCATCGCGAGACACCGTTCCCGCGACGCCGCGGACCCCGCCCGGCCACCGGAGCCCACCCCCGCCTCGCCCGTCCCCCGAGCGGACGACACGGAGCCGCCCCGGCCACCGAAGCCCGACCCCGCCTCGACCGCCCCCGGGGCCGACCCCACGCAGCCGCCCCCGCCACCGAAGCCCGACCCCGCCTCGCCCGCCCCCCGAACCGAGGCCACTGCGAAGTCCCGCGCCTGACCCCGGCCCCCGCCGCGCACGCTCCCCACGCCCCCCGAGGGCGGCGCCGGAGAAGCGGACGGGCGCGCGGGCGCCGGTGGCGGCGAGCAGCTCCCGTCGGCCGGATCACACCCCCGTGCGGCCCGCGATGATCATCGGGGCCGCTACGGTGCTCCCATGCCCGCACTCGATCCCGGCCGTACCGCGCTCGTCCTCGTCGACCTCATGGAACGCATCGTCGCGCTGCCCCTCGCCCCCCGGCCCGGCACCGACGTCCTCGCCGCGGCCGCCCGGCTCGCCGACACCTTCCGGGCCGCCGGCGCCCCCGTCGTCCACGTCCGGGTCGAGCGGCCCAACGTCGACCGCCAGCCGCCCGGCAGCGACCTCGTCCCCGACCTCGTCGCGGACGGCGACCCCGTCGTGGTCAAAAGCACCCTCGGCGCCTTCCAGGACACCCGACTCCACGAGCTGCTCACCGGACTCGGCGCCACCACGCTCGTCCTCGGCGGCATCGCCACCAATCTCGGCGTCGAGTCCACCGCCCGTGCCGCGTCCGACCACGGCTACGAGCTCGTCTTCGCCGAGGACGCCATGAGCGCGCTCACCGCCGACGAGCACCACGCGTCCGTCGCCCTCGACTTCCCCCGCCTCGGCACGGTCGCCCCGGTCTCCTCGATCACCCTGGACGGCCCCGCGTGACCCCCGTCCCGATACGGTACGGGGCCCGCCCCTGCTCCCTCGTCGTCTGCCGCGGCTGCTGCTGCGGCGACGCCCGCAAGAACCCCGGCACCGACCACACCGGCCAGCTCGCCCGCCTCCGGGCGGCCGCCGCGGCCTCCGGCGGCCGGCTCGCCGTCCGTACCAGCGACTGCCTCGGGCCCTGCGCCCAGGCCAACATCGTCGTCGTCCAGCCCTCCACCGAAGGCCGCCGACGCGGCGGGCGGGCCGCGTGGGTCGCGTTCACCCTGGACGAGGACTCCCTCGACGACATCCTCGCCTGGACGGCGGCCGGCGGCCCCGGCATCGCCCCGCCCCCGGCGACCCTCGCCCTCCAGATGATCGACCCGCCGAAGAACTGACCCCGGCCGCGGCCCGAGCCCGACACCGCGGAAGCCGTGCCACGCCCGGGGCCTTGTCACGGTCGGCCAAGGGGTACGCGTGAATCTTGGTGGGTTACGTGCCCGGTTACCCATCAGTCGCTGGCAAGACTGGGGAGTTCCTGCCGAAGAACGAACCACCGAGGGGGTCCCGGGATGACGGGCACTCGCATTGCCGCGCTCGGGCACTACCAGCCCACCAAGGTGCTCACCAACCACGACCTCGCGGAGCTGGTGGACACCGACGACGCGTGGATCACCAGCCGGGTCGGCATCCGCACCCGGCACGTCGCCGGGCCCGACGAGCCCGTCGACGAGCTCGCCGCGCACGCGGCGGGCAAGGCCCTGGCCACCGCCGGGCTGACCCCCGACGACATCGACCTCGTCCTCGTCGCCACCTCCACGGCCATCGACCGCTCGCCCAACATGGCCGCCCGCGTCGCCGCCCGTCTCGGCATGACCTCGCCCGCCACCATGGACCTGAACGTGGTCTGTGCCGGGTTCACGCACGCCCTGGCCACCGCCGACCACGCCGTACGGGCCGGTGGGGCGCGCCGTGTCCTCGTCATCGGCGCCGACAAGATGACCGACGTGGCCGACTGGACGGACCGCACCACCTGCGTCCTCGTCGGCGACGGCGCGGGCGCCGCGATCGTCGAGGCCACGGAGGCGGACACCGGCGCCATCGGACCCGTCCTGTGGGGATCCGTCCCGGGGATGGGCCACGCCGTCCGGATCGAGGGCACCCCGCCCCGCTTCGCGCAGGAGGGCCAGAGCGTCTACCGCTGGGCCACCCAGCGGCTGCCCGCCCTCGCCCGGCAGACCTGCGAGCGCTCGGGCATCGCGCCCGAGGACCTCGCGGGCGTGGTCCTGCACCAGGCCAACCTGCGGATCATCGAGCCGCTCGCCGCGAAGATCGGCGCCGTCAACGCCATCGTCGCCCGTGACGTCGTCGACTCGGGCAACACCTCGGCCGCCTCGATCCCGCTGGCCCTGGCCAAGCTGGTCGAACGCGGCGAACTGGCCTCCGGTGCCCCGGTCCTGCTGTTCGGCTTCGGCGGCAACCTCTCGTACGCGGGCCAGGTCGTCCGGATCCCCTGACCCCCGTTCGGCGGAGCCCGGTGGCGGCGCGCCGGGGGCGGACCTAGCTTCGATCGCGGTGAGGGTCGTCGCCCCGCGGCACGGAATCGCTCCGCTGCCGGGACTCTCGCGCGATCTGGAGGACACCGCCATGCGTGCGATACGTGCCGCTTCCGCAGCCGTGCTGAGCGCCGCCGTCGTGGTCGCGGCCGCGCCCATCGCCCTGGCGGGCGAGGAGGACCCCGGCATCACGTCGTTCGGCTTCTCCGTCACTCCCGAGACCGTCGCCCCCGGCGGCACCGTCACCCTCACCACCGACGGCTGCGAGGTGCCGTCGGTGACCGTCACCTCCGGCGTCTTCGACACCGTGACCCTCGAAGAGGGCCGTCCGGGCAGCGCGACCGTCGACGTCGACGCCGAGGCCGGTGCGCGGTACGAGATCACCTTCGACTGCGAGGGCGAGCGAGGCACCACCACCCTCACCGTCGCCCAGGGCGGTACCGGCGGGAAGACGACGACCGGGCACGACGACCGGATGGAGCCCGGAGCGCTCAAGGGCGTCAAGGCGGGCTACGGAACCGCCGCCGCCTCCGGTGCGGAGTCCGACGGGCTCGGTGCCGCCGAGACGGTCACCGGTGTCGTCCTCGTCGCGGGCGCGCTCGGCGCCGCAGTCGTCCTGATCCGCCGCCGCGACGCCGGCGACAGCGCCTGACGGCCGGGAACCGGGGGGCCGTGATCAGCCCCTCCGCCCCGGTGTGACGAGGTCCGGGACGGAGGGGCGCCACCATCCACGGGCGGGGCGCGAGGAGGACGGCGGACGTGGGACGGTCGGACGGTACGGGGCGCCCCGCGGGCACGGGACGGACGGGCGCGACCCGGAGGACGGTACGAGGCGGTCGGACGTGACCGGGCGTGCGGAGGCGACCGGACGCCCTGGCGCCTGGGGTGTCGTCGCCGTCGTCCTCCTCGTCGGCGTCCACCTCGTGCGCGGTGGTACGGGGGAACCGCGGTCCGACGGTCCGCCGCAGCCCCTCGCCGCCGTCGCTCCCGACGCCCCCCGGGCGGCCGCCGCCCTCGTCCCCGTGTCCGTACCCGACCCGCTGCCCCCGTCCACGCCGGTGCGGGTCCGCGTACCCGCCGTCGGGATTGACGCGCCCGTCACGAAGGTCGGGCTCGACGCCGAAGGGTGGATCGAGGCGCCTCCGCCCGAGGACGACCGGCTCGCGGGCTGGTTCACCGGTGCCGTCACGCCCGGCGAACGCGGCACCGCCGTCGTCGTCGGCCATGTCGACACCCCGGGCGGACGGGCCGTCTTCTACGACCTCGGCGCACTCGGCAGGGGGCACCGGGTGGAGATCGCGCGCCGCGACCGCCGGATCGCCGTCTTCGCCGTGTACGGCGTGGAGGTCGTCCCCAAGGAGGGCTTTCCCGCCGATCGGGTCTACGGCGACGCCGGCGCCCCCGAACTCCGTCTGATCACCTGCGGCGGCGCCTTCACCGAGGAGAACGGCTACGCGGGAAACGTGGTGGTCTCGGCCCGCCTGATCGAGGTCCGCTGACCGCCCGAGTCCCGGACCGCCCGAGTCCCGGACCGGTCGGGACATCGGAGCGGTCCCGCCCGTTCCGGGCCCGACACAGGGACCGGCGCCGCCGCCTTCGCGCGCGAGCAGCGCGGTCAGCCCCGGGGCACCGCGACGTACGCCTCGGCGGGCCTGGTGGTCGGCGTGTAACGGGACGCGGCGGACACGGTCGGGGTCAGGTCCCGGTGGATCACCCTGGCCACGGCCTGGATCGTGTTCACGCCGTAGCTCATCGTGCTGTTGCCGTCGGTGAGCACGGAGATGCTGTAGTCGTGGCCGCCGCCCTTGAAGGTGCCGATGCTGTGCACGCGCCAGCCGCGCGTGGCGCGCTGCAGCCAGCCGTTCTTGACGTGCACGGACACGGAGGAAGGTGCGCCCGACGTGGTCCCCCACCGCTGCGAGGTGATGACGCTCCCCATGAGCTTGAGGATGTAGGCCCGGGAGTTGTCGCTCAGGACGGAGTTCCTGGCGGTGATCAGCGAGAGCAGCCGCTGCTCGTCGGTGACGTTGATCTGGGTGAGTCCCCAGTAGCCCCCGGCCCCCGGCACCGTCCGCGTCATGCCCGCGGCCGACAGGAACCCCTTCACCTTGGTGACACCGAGCTGGTTCCACAGGGAGGTGGTGGCCGCGTTGTCGGATTTGGTGATCATGGCGGTCGCGAGGCTGGTCTCGCGCGAGGTCAGATACCGGTTGGTCTTCTTGGCGTCCCAGAGGAGCGTGGCGAGGACGGTCACCTTCACGATGCTCGCCGAGTCGTACGAGCCCGTGGCGCGCAGCGTGCAGGTGGTGTTCGTGGTGCGGTCGCGCAGGCCGACGGCGACGGTACCGGTGCGCCCGGCCAGGGCGACGGTGATGTCCTTCTGGAGCTTGGCGGCGAGCCCGGCCTTGCCCGACGTGCAGCTGACCTGCGGCGCGGTGGCGGCGGACGCGGGCGCCGCGCCCGCGACGACGGGCACGAGGATCCCGGCCGCGGCCACGACCGGAAGCACGCGGGCACGCAGGGATATGTGGTGAGTCATGTGGGTCCCCCCTGGAAACGAGACGAACACGCCTACAGCGCGGTCGCCATACATGACTCCTGAGCGTGCGGATGGTTGTACGAATCCCGCGAACGGCTCGTCACCGCCTTCACGATGACCTGACGGACTCACGGCGAAGGATTGGCCTGGACCGCGTCGTGCTCGTCAGTGTGGCCCCCACGGAGCCGGCGTCGGGGGGCGCCGGGCTCCCGGGCAACGGCCTTCCCGCCCCCGTGGCGCTCCGGGCGGCTTCGCCCACGTCGAGGTCCCCGTATCCACCGGACGGTCGCTCCCCACCCTCGTCGCGGCCACCGAAGCGAAGAACCCGCTGCTCGGCCTGGCCGGAATCACCTGATCCACCGAATCGGGCCGCCCGACCCCACTGACCACGGAAAACGCTGGTGAAAGGCACCTCCATCCCCTGGTAGAGTTACATCTGTCGCCGCGAGGGAAACCCCGAAGCGACAGACACCTTGTCCGGGTGGCGGAATGGCAGACGCGCTAGCTTGAGGTGCTAGTGCCCTTTATCGGGCGTGGGGGTTCAAGTCCCCCCTCGGACACCAGCGACCAGCGGAAAGGCCGGTCGATCTTCGGATCGATCGGCCTTTCGCGTTCCACGCCGTCGATCAGGCCGGCCGGTCCTGGGGCTTGCGCGCCACGACCAGTCGGCACCGCGGGCTCCCGTCCTCCCTGCGGCCCAGGGTCTCGACCGGGGCGAGCGAGACGTCGAAGCCCGCGTCCCCCAGCCGGCGGCGGACGTCCGCGAGACGGAAGGTGCGGTAGTACATGACGAAAGGCGGCCGCCGGACGGCGTTGCGGACACGCATCGCCGCGTCGAAGCCCCACAGGGTCCAGTAGAGGCGGGATCCGACCGGCGGCGGCGCCGGCAGGGGGAAGGCGAAGGTGCCGCCGGGGCGCAGGGCCGCGTGGACCTGGCCGAACAGGGTGCGCTGGTCGTCCGGGAGGAAGTGGCCGAAGGCGCCGAAGCTCACCGCCAGGTCGAAGACCGGGGCGAAGGGCAGGGCCAGGGCGTCGGCGCGGACCAGGTCGGCGGCGGGGTGGGAGTCGCGGGCCCGGGTCAGCATGCCCGTACTGAAGTCGACGCCGGTGATCCGGCCCGCGCACACGGAGCGCAGGACGCCGAGTCCCGCGCCGGTGCCGCAGCAGACGTCGAGCCCCGAGTCGAAGGGGCCGAGGGGCTCGAGCGTGCGGGCGACGGCGGTCAGGAGACGGTCGGAGGTGCGGAAGGGGGTCGCGTCGAAGGTGTCGGCGAGCAGGTCGTAGCCGCGCTCGACCGAGGAGAGCGCCTGGACGGTCAGCTCGCGGAGGCTGGGACCCTGCGGGGTGAACATGCTCCCGACCCTATGCCGTCCGGGCCCCGACGGTCAGAGCGCGCTGCCCACCTGCCGTGCCGACCAGGACGGCGCGGTCCCCGTCAGCTGGCAGACCAGCAGGTAGAGGGGGATCGGCGGGGTGTAGGGCGAGGTCCCGTCGGGGTGGTGGATGAGGCGCGGCCGGCGGTCCGGGATCTCGGCGCCCGGGGCGTAGCAGCCGGGCATGGGCCAGGTCAGTTCGTGGTCGGAACCGGCCGGGACCAGCCACCACCACCAGTCGGCGTCGGCGTAGACGCAGCCCTTGGCGGGGAGCCGGGAGAGGATCTTGAAGCCGAAGCGGGCCGGGACGCCGACGGCGTCGCAGCCGAGGCCGGTGTGCAGTCCGGTGGGGACGGCGAGGCGGGTGGCGCCCAGGTCCCGGGGGCGGGCGGAGGGACCGGGGCGGAGCGCGGGTGCGAGGCGGGAGTCCGAAACGCGGTCGGGAGCCCGGCGGATCCCCGGAAACAGCGGGATCATGCGGGTGGCCATCGACCTCAGCACGGTTCCCCCATGCCGTGGGCCAACTCCGCCCAGACGACCTGGGCCGTGCCGTGTCCGGTGCGGTCGGCGCCCCAGGCGGTGCACAGCGCGTCGACGATCAGGAGTCCGCGGCCGCGCTCCTCCTCACCGCAGTCGCGCATCCGCGGGCCCGCCGGGCCGCCCTCGTCCCGTACGGCTATCCGCAGTGTCTCCTCGTCCTCGCGGAGCTCGCAGATCACCCGGCCGCTCGCGGTGTGCACGACGGCGTTGGTGACCAGCTCGGAGAGGACCAGGGCCACCGTGTCACGTATGTCGGGGCCGCAGCCCCAGAGGATGAGCCGTTCCTCGGCCAGTCCGCGGGCCCGGGCGACGGAGGCGGTGAGGGCCGGGAGCTCGAAGGCGAAGCGGCGGACGGTGTCGGTGTGAGGCTGTGGGCGCTGGGCCATGACCCTGGGGGCTCGAGAGCTCATCAGAGCGGAAGGCTGCGCGTTACCAGAAGCCACGACCGGTTCCTCACAACAGTGGGCAGGACTGCCGTACGGCGCTGTCGCCGTGACGCGGTGGCGCACGGCGGCAGCGTGTACTGGTTCACCGGATCACTGTCCTCCTGACTTGGACACTTGGCAAGTGGCACTCTGAAAATTGCAGAGTGCCGTGTTCTCTCTGGAGCGGCTTCGTGTCACACTCGTCGAAACATGCGTCGGGGAGGTCAGAGTGAGCGAGCCGCGGTCCGCCCCCACGGTGGGACAGGTCGTTCTCGGGAGGCGCCTGCAGGATCTGCGGGAGCGCGCAGGCCTGAAGAGGGAAGAGGCCGCGAAGATCCTCCGGGTGGCCCCGGCCACCGTCCGGCGGATGGAGACCGCCGAGGTCGCGCTGAAGATCCCGTACGTGCAGCTCCTGTTGAAGGAGTACGGGATCCCGGACTCCGAGGCGGAGGGCTTCGTCGCCCTCACGGAGGAGGCCAACCTCCCCGGCTGGTGGCAGCGGTTCCACGACGTGCTGCCCGGCTGGTTCTCCATGTACGTGAGCCTGGAGGGGGCCGCCAGCCTCATCCGCGCGTACGAGCCCCAGTTCGTCCCCGGCCTGCTCCAGACCGGGGACTACGCCCGCGCCATTCTGCGCAGCGGGGCGGTCGGTGGCGGCAGCGATGCCGACAAGGAAGAGGAGACCGAACGGCATGTAGCCCTGCGGATGGAGCGTCAGTCCCTGCTCACCAGGGAGGACGCCCCGAAGTTCTGGGTGATCATGGACGAGACGGTCTTCCGCCGACCGGTCGGCGCCGGGCCCGAAGTGATGCGCGACCAGCTCGACCGGCTGCTCGAAGCGTCCGAGCTGCCGAACGTCACCCTGCAGATCGCGGAGTTCGCGTCCGGCCACCACCCCGGCACCTACGGACCGTTCGTCCTCTTCCGCTTCGCCATGCCGGAACTCCCGGACATGGTCTACAGCGAGTACCTGACCGGCGCGGTCTATCTCGACGCGCGCCCCGAGGTGGCATCCCACCTGGAGGTCATGGACCGCATGGCGGCTCAGGCCGCGACTGCACAACGCACGAAGGACATCCTCCGGGATCTCCGCAAGGAGCTGTGAATGGATCGCGTATACAACGGCATGCCCGCCGCGGAGCTAGGTGCCGAGGGATGGCACAAGCCCTGGAGCGGCGGGAACGGGGGCAACTGCGTGGAGGCCATGAAGCTGGCCGACGGCAGGGTCGCCGTGCGACAGTCCGCAGACCCTGAAGGACCCGCGCTCATCTACACCCACGGAGAAATCGCCGCCTTCATCCAGGGGGCCAAATCCGGTCAGGCGGATTTTCTGCTCACCTGACCCCTTCCGCCCCACCCTCACCGTCGCGTAACTCTTGCTTCAGCGCCACTCGTTCACCCCGACCAGGAGAGCCGATGACCCAGGACCCCGCAGCGCCGCGGAGTGAGATCCGCATCGACACCAGCACGCCGCACCCCGCGCGCATGTACGACTGGTTCCTGGGCGGCAAGGACAACTATCCCGTCGACGAGGCGATGGCCCGTCAACTGCTCACCGTCGACGCCCGGGGCCGGGACATGGCCCGCGTCAACCGGGCCTTCATGCACCGCGCCATCCGCTGGCTCAGCGCCCACGGCGTCCGCCAGTACCTGGACGTCGGCACGGGCATCCCGACCGAGCCCAACCTGCACCAGATCGCGCAGGAGGCCGCGCCGGAGTCCCGCATCGTCTACTGCGACAACGACCCGATCGTGCTCGCGCACGCGGCCGCCCTGCTGCGCTCGACCCCGCAGGGGGCCACCGAGTACATCCAGGCGGACGCCCGCGAGCCCGAGGTCATCCTCGAAAGGGCCGGAAAGGTCCTTGACTTCGATCAGCCCATCGCCCTGTCGATGCTCGCCCTGCTGCACTTCGTCGGGGACGAGGACGGCGCGTACGAGCTGGTCGCCAAGATCGTCGAAAAGCTCGCGCCGGGCAGCTACCTGGTCCTCTCCCATGTCACCGGGGACTTCGACCCCGAGGGGGCGGCGAAGGCGGCCGCCATGTACAAGGCGCGCGGGCTGACCCTGCGGCCCCGCTCGCGGGACGAGCTGGCCGCGTTCTTCGACGGGCTCGAGTTCGTCGAACCCGGCGTCTCGCTCACCGCGGAGTGGCACCCGGAGCTGGGCGAGCCGGTCCCGGTCGCGGGCGACGAGCCCATCCCCGGGTGGGCGGGCGTCGCGCGGAAGCCCTGACCCGCCCCTCACGAACAGCGCGACCGGGCCCGCGGACCGAAGAGGTCCGCGGGCCCGACCCGTCCCGAGCGGCCGATCCGCCTGCGCGGCCGGTTCGTCCGGGCGCCCGGGGTCCGGGCTCTCAGCGCCCCGGCGGTACCAGCGTCACCCGGAAGCTCCGTGCGGGGCTCACGTTGCCGGCCGCGTCGATCGTGCGGTACTCGATCCGGTGCGTGCCGTAGTCGGGCGTCGCGTCGTCCCACGGCACGGACCGGCTCCGGCCCAGCTTCCCGTACACGAGGTCGTCGATCACGGTGCCGTCCGGCGTGAAGCGGAACGGCGCGTCCGCGTCCGTAGGCCAGCCGTAGTACGTGTACCAGCCGTCGCCGTCCACGCGGAACTGGCGCACCACCGCGCCCACCTGGTCGTCCCGGGCGGTCAGCCGCAGCGTGAACGGGCCGTCGTAGACGTACTCCACCGGTCGGCCGGGACTCCGTACCGTACGCAGCGGCTCGGACAGTTCGTACGCGGCCGTCGCCGGACGGGCGTCCACCGTCCAGGTCAACTCCTCGTCGCCGCCCGCGATTCGGGCGCTCAGGGCGTGGGTCCCGGGTGCGAGGCGGAGCCGACGCAGGTCCAGGTCACGGTCGTTGGGGCCGGTCGCGACGGGACGTCCGTCGACGCGCCACCGCACGGCCGGTGTGCCGTCCACCGGGTGGGTGGTGTCCGCGTGGACGACGGTCCGGGCGCCGACGGGCGCGCCGGTGGGGGTGTGGCCGGTGAACGCGGCCTCGGTCCCGTCCGGGACGGTCGTGAGGGCCGGGTCCACCGTCCAGCTCACCGTCCGGGTGAGGGCGGCGGAGGCGCGGACCGCCGGGTCGCGGACGAAGGGCGTCGGGTCGGTGACCGTCGCCGTGAGGGTGTGCGGGCCGGGGGAGAGCCGCAGTCCCCGCAGGTCGACCGTGCGGGCGCCGTGCGTGGGAAGGGTCCGCCCGTCGAGGCGCCAGGTCACGGTGAGCGCGCCGCCCACCGGGTGCAGGGTGTCCACCCACACCGTCCGGTCCGCACCGACGGGGGAGGTGTCCGGAGTGTGGTCCTGGACCAGGTCCACCTTCGCGGAGATCGCCTGGACCATGACCTCGCGCTCCACCTGGTCGAAGGAGTAGCCGAGGGTCTTCATGAGCGAGTGCCGGCTCGGGCGCCAGACGCCCTTCGTGCTGTAGAGACCGCCCTCGTGGCGTCCGATGACCCCGCCCGAATCGCTCTCCTCGCCGAGCCAGCGCCACCACTTGGCCTTCCGCTCCCGCATCTGCGCCTCCGTCAGGAGCGTGTGGTGGGCGGAGGAGGGCTCGGGGCCGGAGTAGTCCCCGCCGGGGACACCGCGCGCGTAGTAGTCGTACTCGTCCTGGAGGCCGCCCAGGGAATGGCCTATCTCGTGCGGGGTGATGAGCGAGGAGAGGGCGTTGCCGCCGGACGCGGTGGCGTAACCGCCGCCCGCGCCCCCGTAGGTGGAGCTGTGCGCGAGGGCGACGACCTGCCGGTTGCCGCGGTTCGTGCCCGGGACGAGATCGGCGAGTGCCGCGGCCTTGCGGCTGTCGACGGTCAGCAGCCGCCGCACGCTCGCCGGATCGCAGCCGCCCCAGAACCCCATGTCGAGCACGGTGTCACGGGCGGGGGCGTCGAGACCGGGGTCGCAGTCCACACCCGAGTCGGCCGAAGGGGCCTCCACCGCCCACACGTTGACGTACGAGCGGTACGAGGCGAAGGGCTCGATGCTCCACAGGGTGTTCAGATGCCGTTCGAGGTCCGCCCGGAACGCCGGCATCTGGGCCGCGGTGTAGCCGTCGCCCATGAACACCAGGTTGAACCGTCGGTCCGCGGGCCCGGTCGTCTGCACCGGGACGACCACCGGACCGTCCCCCCGCGTCGGCGTCTGCGCCGCCGCCGGTACGGTGCCCACCAGACCGGCGGCCAGCAGGCAGGCGGTGACGAGGCGGGCCACCTCTCGTCGAACGCCCTTGTTCTGTGAGGTCATGGGGCGCGAGCCTAGGCCGCGCCCCCGGCGCCGTAAAGATGTTCGCCGGCCGTACAGGCGGGTGTCGGCTCAGCGCCGCAGGTACGCCAGACCCGGGTGCTCCGCCGTGTATCCGTCCACGAGGCGGCGGGCGACGGCCACCGAGTCGACCAGCGGGTGCAGGGCGAAGGCCTTGACGGCGGTCGCCCGTGAGCCGCTCTCCGCCGCCGCGAGGACCTCCCGCTCCACCGCCTTCACCGCCGTCACCAGACCGACCGCGTGGTACGGCAGCGGGGACACCGCCACCGGGTGGGCGCCGTTCGCGTCGACGAAGCAGGGCACCTCGACCACCGCGTCCGCGTCGAGCGCCCCGAGCGTCGTGCCGTTGCGCACGTTGAGGATGAGCGTGGCCCGCTCGTCGCGCGCCACCGCCCGCATGAGGGCGAGGGCCACCTTCTCGTAACCGCCTGACTCCAGGTCCTCCTCGTCCCGCTCCCCGATCCCGGCGGCCTCCCGGTTGGCGGCCATGTAGGTGGCCTCGCGGTCGGCGAGCGTACGCCGCCAGGCGGCCAGGGCGGGCGTGTCGGGCTTCCCCATCTCCCGGTAGAAACCGGCCTGCTGGTCCCGCAGGTAGGCGCCCCGGGTCCGCTCGGCGGTCCGGTAGGCCCGCACGGCCTCCCGGTTGAAGTAGTAGTAGTGCAGGTACTCGTTGGGGATCGCACCGAGAGAGCGCAGCCACTCCGCGCCGAAGAGCCTGCCCTCCTCGAACGAGCCGAGCGCCTCCTCGTCGGCGAGCAGCCGGGGCAGCTCGTCCCGGCCGCCGACCCGCAACCCCCGCAGCCATCCCAGGTGGTTGAGGCCCACGTAGTCGATCCAGGCCTCGTCCGGGTCGGCTCCCAGGACGCGGGCGACCCGGCGGCCGAGCCCCACGGGGGAGTCGCAGATGCCGACGACCCGGTCGCCGAGGATCCGGGACATCGCCTCCGTCACCAGGCCCGCCGGGTTCGTGAAGTTGATGACCCAGGCGTCCGGGGCGAGTTCGGCGATCCTGCGGGCGACGCGCACCGCGACGGGCACGGTCCGCAGGCCGTACGCGATGCCGCCCGCCCCCACCGTCTCCTGGCCGAGAACCCCCTCGTCGAGCGCGATCCGCTCATCGGCGGCCCGGCCCTCCAGACCCCCGACCCGGATCGCGGAGAACACGAAGTCCGCCCCGCGCAGCGCCTCGTCCAGGTCCGTCGTCGCCGTCACCCCCGGCGCGTCCGGCACCCCTTCGCCCTGCTCCGCGAGGACCCTGGCGATGGCCGAGAGCCGCCCCTCGTCGAGGTCGTACAGGGTGACGTGGGTGACCCGCCCCTCGGCGTGATCGCCGAGGAGAGCCCCGTACACCAGCGGCACCCGGAACCCGCCGCCTCCGAGAATCGTCAGTTTCATGCTCGTACGCTACTCGGGCGCGCCCTCTGAGCAGCGGGATTCCGGACCGGCGTCCACGGCGGCGGCCCCATGCCGGGCGCGGTCCCGCGGTCCGGGTGGGGAACAATGGCGGCATGTCCCGACGCAAGCCCCGCCCCCGTACGGCCGCCGTCGCGGCCCCCGCCGTGACCCCCGACTCGCCCTGCCCCTGCGGCCTCGACGCCCGGTACGGAGCGTGCTGCGGCCGGTTCCACGCGGGGACGGGCGGCACGGCGCCCACCCCCGAGCTGCTCATGCGCTCCCGCTACAGCGCCTTCGTGGTCCGTGACGAGGCCTATCTGCTGCGCACCTGGGCGCCGGAGACGCGTCCGGACGAGGTCGACTTCGACCCGGGCCTGCGCTGGACCGGCCTGGAGATCGAGGGCGCCACCGAGGGAACGGCGTTCCACCAGCGCGGCACCGTCACCTACACGGCCCGCTACGTCCACGACGGCGGGCCCGGCGCGCTGAGCGAGCGGAGCCGCTTCGCCCGCCACGAGGGCGCCTGGGTGTACGTGGACGGGGACGTCGCCCCGTAGCGGGTGGTGGTCAGCGGGCGCCCGCCTGGACCGTCGGGCGGTCACGGGGGAGGCCGTTCGCCAGGTCCTCGGCGACGATCTTCTTCGCGATGGCGTCCGTCGCCACGCGCAGCTCGGGGCCGCTGGGACGGCCGCGTTCCTGTTCGACCCGGTCGGAGAGCCAGGCGCCCCACGCGCGCGTGATGACGTCCGCCTCGCGCTTCCCGGCCGGGGTGTGGGAGAGCAGACTGCCGTCGCGGGTGAGGAATCCCTCGTCGACCATCCGGTCGAAGACCGGCAGGAGCACCTCGGGCGGGACCCGGCGGCCCGCCGAGATCAGGCCCAGGCTCGCGTGCCCGACCGTCCGGGTGAAGAGCTCGACCTGCATGACCGCCCAGGCCCCGGCCGGGTCGAGCCGGGTGTCGGAGGCGGCGACGACCCGCCGGGCCGTGTCGAGGTCGGCGCGGCGCAGGATCCGGCCGACGGACAGTTCGAGGAGTTTCGCGGAGTCGCCCGACATGGTGGGGGAGGCGAAGCCCTCGCCCATGTCGGGCGCCGCGGCGCGGGCGGAGTCGCGGAGCTTCACCTGTTTGAGGAAGAGGGCGACGACGAAGCCGATGGCGGCGACCGGCACGGTCCAGAGGAAGACGGTGTGGAGGGTGTCGGCGTAGGCGTGGACGAGGGGTTCCGCGACCTCGTCCGGCAGGGCGTGCACTCCGGCCGGGCTCTGCGCGGCCTGTCCGAGTCCGGCCGGGTCCACGCCGAGGCTCCCCGCGACGGCCGAGGCCTCGCCGACCCCGGCCGTGAGGTTGGGGGTGAGGGCGTTGACGTAGATCGTGCCGAAGACGGCGGTGCCGAAGGAGCTGCCGAGCGTACGGAAGAAGGTGACGCCGGAGGTGGCGGTGCCGAGGTCGGCGTAGTCGACGGTGTTCTGCACGGCGATGGTGAGTACCTGCATGCACAGGCCGATGCCGACGCCGAGCACGAACATGTACAGCGAAGCGAGCCAGGTGCTGGTTCCCGGATCCATGAGCGACAGCAGGTAGAGCCCGAGCCCCATCACGAGACAGCCGGCGATCGGGAAGATCCGGTAGTGGCCCGTCTTGCTGACGACGTTGCCGCTGAAGACGGAGGCGATGAGCAGTCCGACGACCATGGGCAGGGTGCGGATGCCGGAGACGGTGGCGGAGTCACCGTCGACGTACTGGAGGTAGGTCGGCAGGAACGTCATCGCGCCGAGCATGGCGAAGCCGACGACGAAGCTCAGCACGGAGCACACGGTGAACACGGGATTGCCGAACAGCCGCATGGGCAGCATGGGTTCGGCGGCCCGGGTCTCCACCCAGCAGAACAGGCCGAGGGCGATGACGCCGCCGGCGAAGAGACCGATGATGACGCCGGAACCCCAGGCGTACTCGTTGCCGCCCCAACTGGTGGCCAGGATCAGGGCGCTGGCTCCGGCGGCGATGAGCGCGATGCCCGCGTAGTCGATGGCGGGCCGGGTCGCCGCGCGTACGGAGGGGATCGTGCGGGCGGCGGCGATGACGACGAGGATCGCGATGGGCACGTTGACGTAGAAGGCCCAGCGCCAGCTGAGATGGTCGGTGAACAGGCCTCCGAGCAGCGGACCGATGACGGTGGAGACACCGAACACGGCACCGATGGCGCCCTGGTACTTGCCGCGTTCGCGCAGCGGGATCACATCGGCGATGAGCGCCATGGAGGTGACCATCAGGCCGCCCGCGCCGATGCCCTGCAGCCCGCGCCAGACGATGAGCAGCGTCATGTTGGTGGCGAGTCCGCAGAGGAACGAGCCGGTGATGAACACGACCGCCGAGATCTGGAAGATCACCTTGCGGCCGAAGAGATCGCCGAACTTGCCGACGAGGACGGTCGCGACCGTCTCGGCGAGCAGGTACGCGGTGACCACCCACGACATGTGGGCGGCGCCGCCGAGGTCCGAGACGATCGTGGGCAGCGCGGTGCCGACGATCGTCTGGTCGAGCGCGGCGAGCAGGACACCCAGCAGGATCGTGCCGAAGACGATGTTGCGGCGGCGGCGGTCGAGCAGGGGCGGCTCGGTGGCGGCGGCCGGGGGCGCGGGCGCCGCGTCGCTGGTCGTGGTCACTCCCGCAGCGTCACACCGGCTCCGTCCCGGTGCATGCGGGGGACCGCCGAACGGGCGGACCGTCAGAAGGTGACGGGCAGCTTCGGATGGTGCTTGGCGAGGATCTTGTTGGCCCGCGCGAGCGCCGCGAGGGCGTGCTCGCGGTCGGCCCGGTCCTCCGCGCACAGCGGCCCCCGGAACCGGTACACCTCGCGCACCGCGCAGTCCGCGTCGACCTCGGCCTGGAGGACGTGCAGCGGCAGACAGGCACCGATCAGCGCGGCCACGCGGTCGGGGATCGGAACGGGGACGAGGCGCGAGGGCGAGGTGATCACGGTTCAGTCCTAGCGGGTTCGGGAAGGGTACGGAAGGGTGTGGTCTCCATACGTACCGGATCGTCGTCGGCGTTCCGGCACGGCGATGTCACGGCGGGGCGACGACGCGACGGCCCCGCGGCGCCGCGCGAGGACGCCGGGGACCGGGGACGGGCCGGGGACACCGGGCGGGTACGGAGGCGTTCTCGCAGGTACGGGGACGGGTGGCCGTCGCCGGGGCGCGCGACTCTTCCGCGTGCCGCACGCGCGTGCGGTGAACGCGTGATCGGCGCCGGGGTGTTGGGCCCGGTCGGACGCCGAACAGAATGTGAAGCATCTCACTCGGCGGAACGGCGTCTTCCGGACAGGTCCCGCACCTTCAGGACGGCGAGAGGATCTCCGACAGGTCGTACGAGGCGGGTTCGTCCAGCTGGTCGTACCCGCAGGACTCCGGCGTGCGGTCCGGACGCCACCGCTTGAACTGCGCCGTGTGGCGGAAGCGGTCACCCTCCATGTGGTCGTACCCCACCTCGCAGACCCGGTCGGGCCGCAGCGCCACCCACGACAGGTCCTTCTTCCCCGACCAGCGGCTCGGCGCTCCCGGCAGCCGCGCTCCCTCGTGCGCGGACTCCTCCGTCCACGCCGCCCACGGATGCCCGGCCGGCGGGTCCATCCGCAGCGGCTCCAGCTCCTCGATCAGCTCGGCCCGCCGGGCGGCGGTGAACGCCGCGCACACGCCGACGTGCTGGAGCGCGCCCCGGTCGTCGTACAGCCCGAGCAGCAGCGAGCCGACCACCGGCCCGCTCTTGTGGAAGCGGTAGCCGGCCACCACCACGTCGGCGGTCCGCTCGTGCTTGATCTTGTACATCAGTCGGGCGTCCGGCCGGTACGGCAGATCGAGGGGCTTGGCGATCACCCCGTCGAGGCCCGCGCCCTCGTACTGCTGGAACCAGCGGCCGGCCAGCTCGGCGTCGCGGGTCGCCGGGGCCAGATGGACGGGCGCCTCGACCCCGGCGAGCACCCGCTCCAGGGTCTCCCGGCGCCTGCTCAGGGGGATGTCGAGCAGGGAGACGTCCCCGAGGGCGAGGAGGTCGAAGGCGACGAACCGGGCCGGGGTCGTCGCGGCCAGCATGCGGACCCGGGAGTCCGCCGGATGGATCCGTTCGCTGAGCCGGTCGAAGTCGAGCCGGCCCTCGTGCTCGATGACGATCTCGCCGTCGACCACGCACCGCTCCGGCAGCCGGGCCGCGAGCGCCTCGACCAGCTCGGGGAAGTAGCGGGTCAGGGGCTTGCCCGTACGGCTGCCGATGACGAGCTCCGGTCCGTCCCGGTGCACGATCGCCCGGAAGCCGTCCCACTTCGCCTCGTACTGCATCCCCGGCGGAATCCGTTTCACGGATTTGGCGAGCATCGGTTTCACGGGCGGCATCACCGGAAGATCCATGAGGCGATTGTCCGGTATGCGGGACTTGTCTGCGAGCCCTAGGCTGACCCGCATGGCAGGCAAGGCGGCAGCGGTGGAGTTGGAAGTCGGCGACCGGACCGTGCGCGTGTCCAATCCGGACAAGGTGTACTTCCCCGAACCCGGCTACACCAAGCTCGACATGGTCAGCTACTACCTGGCCGTGGGGGACGGCGTCACCCGCGCCCTGCGCGACCGCCCCACCACCCTGGAGCGCTACCCCGACGGGGTGACCGGCGAGTCGTTCTTCCAGAAGCGGGCGCCGAAGTACCTGCCCGAATGGATCCCGACCGCCCACATCACCTTCCCCAGCGGCCGGTCGGCCGACGAGATGTGCCCCACCGAACCGGCGGCCGTGATCTGGGCCGCCAACCTCGGCGCCGTCACCTTCCACCCCTGGCCGGTGCGTCGTGACGACACCGACCGTCCCGACGAGCTCCGCATCGACCTCGACCCCCAGCCCGGCACCGACTACGCCGACGCCGTCCGGGCCGCGCACGAACTGCGCTCCGTCCTCGACGAGCACGGACTGCGCGGCTGGCCGAAGACCTCCGGCGGCCGGGGGCTCCACGTCTTCGTACCGATCCTGCCCCGGTGGACCTTCACGCAGGTCAGGCGGGCGGCCATCGCCTGCGGCCGGGAGCTGGAGCGACGGATGCCGGAACGGGTCACCACCAAATGGTGGAAGGAGGAGCGCGGCGAGCGGATCTTCGTCGACTACAACCAGACGGCCCGGGACCGCACGATCGCCTCCGCCTACTCCGTGCGCCCGCGTCCGCACGCCCCCGTCTCCGCGCCGCTGCGGTGGGAGGAGGTCGACGACGCGGTGCCCCGGGACTTCGACATCAGGACGATGCCGGTCCGGTACGCCGAGGTCGGTGACGTCCACGCCGACATGGACGACGAGCGGTTCAGCCTGGAGTCCCTGCTCGAACTGGCCCGGCGGGACGAGGCGGAGCACGACCTCGGTGACCTGCCGTATCCGCCGGAGTACCCGAAGATGCCGGGTGAGCCCAAGCGCGTCCAGCCCAGCCGGGCGAAGAAGGAGACCGGCTGACCGGGTCGGGTATCCGCCATTGATCGAACGTTGATGGCGTGTTTACGGCAGTACGACAGTGTGACGGTCATGCAGATGGACATGCGGAGGGATATGGACATGCGGATGGATACCGACGTGCTGACCGCCCCCGAACTCTCCTGGCGCGAGGACGCCCTGTGCGCCCAGGCGGGGCCGGAGTTCTTCTTCCCGGCCCCCGGCTCGTCGACGCGCGAGGCGAAGCAGCTGTGCGGGGCGTGCGAGGGGCGCGTGGCGTGCCTGGAGTACGCGCTGAGCCACGACGAGCGGTTCGGGGTGTGGGGCGGGCTCTCCGAGAAGGAGCGCGTACGGCTCAAGCGGCAGAGCCACTGAGCCACGGGCCCGCCCGCCCCCGGGGCGAGCGCTCGGTCCGTCGTTCAGCCGGCCGCGCGCGCGGCCATCCGGGCCTTGCGGGCCGCGAGCTTCTCGTCGAACTTGCTCGCCTCGCTGTCGAGCCCGTTCATGTACAGGCCCAGCTCCTCCTGCGCCTGGAGGCCCTCCGGGCCGAGGCCGTCGATCTGGAGGACCTTGAGGAAGCGCAGGACGGGCTGGAGGACGTCGTCGTGGTGGATGCGCATGTTGTAGATCTCGCCGATCGCCATCTGCGCAGCCGCCCGCTCGAAGCCGGGCATGCCGTGTCCGGGCATCCGGAAGTTGACCACGACGTCCCGCACGGCCTGCATGGTCAGGTCCGGGGCGAGCTCGAAGGCCGCACCGAGCAGGTTGCGGTAGAAGACCATGTGCAGGTTCTCGTCGGTGGCGATGCGGGAGAGCATCCGGTCGCAGACCGGGTCGCCGGACTGGTGCCCGGTGTTCCGGTGCGAGATGCGGGTCGCGAGCTCCTGGAAGGCGACGTACGCCACGGAGTGCAGCATCGAGTGCCGGTTGTCGGACTCGAAGCCCTCGCTCATGTGCGCCATCCGGAACTGCTCCAGCTTGTCCGGGTCGACGGCGCGCGAGGCGAGGAGGTAGTCACGCATCACGATGCCGTGACGGCCCTCCTCGGCGGTCCAGCGGTGCACCCAGGTGCCCCAGGCGCCGTCGCGGCCGAAGAGGCTGGCGATCTCGTGGTGGTAGCTCGGGAGGTTGTCCTCGGTGAGCAGGTTGACGACGAGGGCGATCTTGCCGATGTCGGTCACCTTCGACTGCGACGGGTCCCAGGCCTCGCCGTCCTCGAAGAGACCGGGGAAGTTCCGGGCGTCGGACCACGGCACGTACTCGTGCGGCATCCAGTCCTTCGTGACCTTGAGGTGTCGGTTCAGCTCCTGCTCCACGACCTCTTCCAGCGCGTAGAGCAACCGGGCGTCGGTCCACTCTGCCGAGCTGCCGAGGTGGGGAGAGGTGAGCGTCACGAGTACTCCTGGGGACGGAGGGGAGGGCATACGGAAATACCTACGGATTCGTAGGTTACGAAACCGTAGGTTAAGGCTCCGTAAGGCGTCGGCCAAGCCCGTCCCGGCGATGTCCGGTTACGTTCCGTTATGCCCGCTGCTCGGGCGGGGGCGGAGACGCAGGTCACGCCGTGTGCGGCGTCCCGGGGCGTGCCCGGTCCGCTACGCAGAGCAGATGGTCCGGGGCGCCCCCGCCACGCGCCCGGATCAGTGCGACAGGTCCCTGACCTCCTCCGCCGTCGTCGGCCGCAGCTCACCGTCGAGAAGCAGCCAGCGGGTGATCCCGAGCGACTCCAGGAACGTCACGTCGTGGCTCGCCACGATCAGCGCGCCCTCGTACGCGTCGAGGGCCGCCGTCAGCTTCCGGACCGACGCCATGTCCAGGTTGTTCGTCGGCTCGTCCAGCATCAGCAGCTGCGGAGCCGGCTCCGCGAGGAGCAGCGCCGCGAGCGTCGCCCGGAACCGCTCCCCGCCCGACAGGGTGCCCACGGGCTGATCCGCCCGCGCCCCCCGGAACAGGAACCGGGCCAGTCGCGCCCTGATCGCGTTCCCCGTCGCCGTGGGCGCGAACCGGGCCACGTTCTCCACGACGCTCAGCCCGTCGTCGAGGACGTCGAGCCGCTGCGGCAGGAAGCGGAGCGGCACGCGCGCCTCCGCCTCGCCCGACAGCGGCCGCACCTCCCCGGCGATCGTCCGGAGCAGCGTCGTCTTCCCGGCGCCGTTCCGGCCGACCAGCGCGATCCGCTCAGGACCGCGCAGCTCGAACTCGCCCTCCACCCGCGCCCCGTACGGCAGCTCCAGATTCCGCAGGAGCAGCACCTCGCGACCCGGCGGCACCGAGGTGCGCGGCAGCTCGACCCGGATCTCGTCGTCGTCCCGCACCGCCTCCACGGCCGCGTCGAGCCGCTCCCGCGCCTCCGAGAGGCGCTCCGTGTGCAGCGCCCGGTGCTTGCCGGCCGAGACCTGCGCCTCCCTCTTCCGGTTGTTCGCCACGATCTTCGGGACGACCTTGTTGTCGAAGCTCTTCTGCCCGTACCGCTTCCGACGGGCCAACTTCACCTGCGCGTCGCCGAGTTCCCGCTTCTGGCGCTGCACATCGGCCTCGGCGACGCGCACCATCCGCTCCGCCGCCTCCTGTTCGGCCGCGAGTGCCTCCTCGTAGGCGGACCAAGTGCCTCCGTACCAGGTGACCTCGCCGTCCCGCAGATCGGCGATCTGATCGACGCGCTCCAGGAGTTCACGGTCGTGGCTGACCACGACCAGGACTCCGGACCAGCCCTCCACCGGCTCGTACAGCCGCGCCCGGGCGTGCCGGTCCAGGTTGTTCGTCGGCTCGTCGAGCAGCAGGACGTCGGGCCGGGCGAGCAGCAGGGCGGCGAGACGCAGCAGTACGGACTCGCCGCCCGAGACCTCGCCGACGGTGCGGTCGAGACCGACGCCGTCGAGCCCGAGCTGGTCGAGGGTGGCGCGGGCCCGCTCCTCCACGTCCCAGTCGTCGGCGAGGGCGGTGAAGTGCTCCTCCGCCGGGTCCCCCGCCTCGATGGCGTGCAGGGCGGCCCGCTTCGAGGCGATGCCCAGGATCTCGTCCACCCGGCGCGAGGTGTCCAGGACCACGTTCTGCGGGAGGTAGCCGAGTTCGCCGGTGACCCGGACGGTGCCGGAGGCCGGGACCAGCTCACCCGCGATCAGTTTCAGGAGCGTGGACTTGCCGGAGCCGTTGAGCCCGACGAGCCCCGTGCGGCCGGGGCCGACCGTGAGGCGGAAGTCGTCGAGGACCTCGGTGCCGTCCGGCCAGGAGAAGGAGACGGAGGTACAGGTGATGAACGTGGGGTGATGCGCCATGGGGGCCTCCCGGATGCGCGAGCGCGAGCGTGACTGGATGCGACGCGTGGAGACACCGAGGCGCGGGCAGTAAGAAGAACGGCTCGTACGCCGAGGTCGAGAACGGCACACGCGGCACAGAGGGGCACGCGCGGCACGGTGTCTCGCAACCTCAGACGAGCAACGTCCTGCTCCGATCAGACGACGACGTGGGCGGTACCGACCGTACGCATCGACGCGGGAGGCCACAAACGATTTACGGGGCGGACCCCGGACCTCGTCACGGACGCCCGTGCAGCAGCTTCGCCAGGTCCTCGTCCCAGTCCAGGTACTGGTTCTCGCGCCCCGTCGGCACCAGGTGCTGCGAGCGCTCCAGGAACCGGCGCAGCTCCGAGGTCCGGACGTGCACCATCGCCACCCCCTCCGGAGCGTGGAACTCGACCACCGTGCGGTCGTACCCGTACGGACGCAGGCGTACGTCCCCGTCCCCGGCCGGGCGCTCGACACCCTGCACCAGCAGTTCGCGCGAGAAGGCCCAGGAGACCTCGACGCCCTCCAGGGTCGCCACGGGCGGGAAGGCCATGGTCACGGCGTACGGGTCCTCGCGGTCGTACCGCAGCGTGGCGGGGACCGTCTCCATCCGCGGAGTGGATGCGACCATTCGTGCCTCTACGGCTTGTTCGATGACGGCGGACAAGACCGGCTCCTCTCACGCGGGCTTCGGGTCCTGTGCGTCTCCCCGACACCAGGGCACCTGACACCTGGCAAGACGAGCGAGGCGACCGGAACGTGCACTCGGGGCCTACGTGAGCTACGTCACCGGACCGGCGGGTCTGAGGGCGCGGGGGTGGTACGACGCAGGTCAGCGCGGTGTGGGGGTGTCCGCGCCGGGCTCGGCGCACGTCTCGGGGCGCTCGCGGCACGGCTGATCTCCCGGGACCCGAAGGCGTGCGCATCGCCGTCGCGGCGGTGCCTGCGCGGTGGTAGGCCGGCGCGGGCGCCTCAGTCCCCCGGGAACGCGCCCTGGCAGAGGCGCCCTGGACGCGGAGCGGTCCGGGGCACTAGCTTCCGGCGCCATGACGTCCATGGGGAAGACGAGACGAATGATGGCGGTGGGGCTCATCGGGGCGGCGCTCGCGCTCACCCTGACCGCCCCGGCGCGCGCCGGGGAGACCCCCACGGCCGCGC
The DNA here is from genome assembly GCF_042716475.1 of Streptomyces sp. NPDC058671. Classification (NCBI taxonomy): domain Bacteria; kingdom Bacillati; phylum Actinomycetota; class Actinomycetes; order Kitasatosporales; family Streptomycetaceae; genus Streptomyces; species Streptomyces sp. NPDC058671. The sequence goes on from NZ_JBHXSA010000002.1 coordinate 429,293, forward strand.
ACGGCGGCCAACCGGCCTCCGCCGAAGGGAATTCGGTCGGCTGGCAGCTGACGCCGACCGGCACCGACGCACGCTTCCGCGGCCTCGCGCCGGTCGACCGCCGGACCGCCTGGGCCGCCGGCTCCAAGGGCACGGTGCTGCGCACCACCGACGGCGGCAGGAGCTGGCGAAACGTCTCACCGCCCGGCGCCGCCGCACTGGAACTCCGGGACGTGGAGGCCTTCGACGCCCGCCGGGCCGTCGTCCTCGCCATCGGCGAGGGCGAGGCCTCGCGCGTGCTGCGCACCGAGGACGGCGGAGCCACCTGGACCGAGTCCTTCCGCAACACCGATCCGCGCGCCTTCTACGACTGCATGACGTTCTTCGACCGCCGCCACGGACTCGCCATGAGCGACCCCGTCGACGGCAAGTACCGCGTCCTCTCCACCCGCGACGGCGGCCGCTCCTGGAACGTGCTGCCCGGCGACGGGATGCCGGACGCGCTCCCCGGTGAGGCGGGCTTCGCCGCGAGCGGCCAGTGCCTGGTGTCGGCCGGGCCCCGGGACGTATGGCTGGCGACGGGCGGCGGGGCCACCGCACGCGTGCTCCACTCCGCCGACCGGGGACTGACCTGGACCGCCACCGTCACGTCCGTCCCCGCCGGGGACCCGGCCCGAGGCGTCTTCGGGCTCGCCTTCCGGGACCGGACGCACGGCATCGCCGTCGGCGGCGACTACCGCAAGGACCAGCCGTCCCCGCAGGCGGCCGCGGTCACCGGCGACGGGGGCCGCACCTGGCGCGCCTCGGCCACGCCCCCGCCCGCGTACCGCTCCGGCGTCGCCTGGCTGCCCCACAGCCGGAGCGCCGCACTCGCGGTCGGCCCGACCGGCACCGACCTGACCACCGACGGCGGCCGGACCTGGCGCACGGTCGACACCGGCTCGTACGACACGGTGGACTGCACCCCCGACGGCTCCTGCTGGGCCGCGGGCGAGAAGGGCCGGATCGCGGTGGCCGGACCGGGCGCCTAGGCCCCGCGCTCGGATCGGGCCGGATCGGGGAGCGAGCCCGGACCTCGCGGGCCTGGACCCTCGCGGGCCTGGACCTTGCGGGCCTGGACCTTGCGAGCCCGGACCTCGCGGGCCTGGACTCTGCGAGCCCGAACCTCGCGAGCCCGGACGCGCGAGATCCGGCCCTCCGGGCAGACGGCGCTCCTTCCCGGACGGGCCCTAGGAGGGCAGCTGCTCCCGGAACGCCGCCAGGCCCTCGGCCGTCCTGGTCGCGTGGAACTCCGTGATCCGGTACGTGCACACGCCCTCGACGCTGAAGGGGTCGGCCGCCACGATCTTCTCGATCTCCGCACGGTCGACCCCGGCGGCCAGGATCACCCCGCCGTCACGCGGGTTCTTGCGCCCCGAGGCGACGATCACGCCGGCGGCGTACTGCGCGTCGAGCCACTCGATGTGCGCGTCGAGCAGAGCGTCGACCCGCTCGACGGGCACGGTGTAGGTCAATTCCAGTACGAACATGATCGCCAGGCTACCCGGTGCCCTCCGGCCGGGAGCCGGTCCACGGGCGACCGTAGGGTGGCCCGCATCATGACGATCATCGAGATTCCGGCGGGCTGGCCCGCCGACGAGACCGCCGCCCGAGCCGTCCAACAGGAGCTGCGGGGACGCCTCGTACGCGACGAGGAAGGTCCCGCGGCCGGCGAGGGGCATGTCACGGGGCTCGACGTGGCCTACGACGACGAGCGCGATCTCGTCGCGGCGGCCGCCGTCGTCCTCGACGCGCGGACCCTTGAGGTGGTGGAGGAGGCCACGGCCGTCGGCCGGGTGTCGTTCCCGTACGTCCCCGGGCTCCTCGCCTTCCGTGAGATCCCGACCGTCCTCGCCGTGCTCGACCGGCTCACCGCCGACCCCGGCGTCCTCGTCTGCGACGGCTACGGCCTCGCCCACCCCCGCCGCTTCGGGCTCGCCAGCCACCTGGGGGTCCTCACCGGCCGACCCTCCATCGGCGTCGCGAAGAACCCCTTCACCTTCACGTACGACCAACCCGGCACGGGGCGCGGCGAGTTCTCCCCGCTGCTGGCCGACGGCGAGGAGGTGGGGCGCGCCCTGCGCACCCGAGCCGGGGTGAAGCCGGTGTTCGTCTCCGTAGGCCACCGCGTCTCCCTCGCCAACGCCTGCGCCCACACCCTCCACCTCACCCCGCGCTACCGCCTGCCCCAGACCACCCGCCACGCCGACTCCCTCTGCCGCCGCGCGCTGAAGGAGGCGTCGGGGGAGGGGTGAGGGGGCGGGACGGCGTGGCCGGGCGTCGAGACCGGCCGGGCTCGTCGTTCGACGTCCGAGCCGTCCCGGGCGACGAGCTGAGTATCTGTACGGATGTCGGACCATGATCCCGCCCGGCAGAGTGAAGCCCATGACACCACCCCTTTCCGCTCCCACGCGTTCCGCCGCGCGCGGTCTCGACCTCGTCCTCGCCGGTGCCGGGCTCGTCGCCCTGGCCTGGGTCCTCGCCATGCTGTACGTCGTCGCCGCCTGGGTCCTCGCGTGATCGGGCGGCTGCGCTGCCTCGTTCTCGACTGCCCCGACGCCAGGGAACTCGCCGATTTCTACCGGCAGTTGATCGGTGGCGAGGTGGAGGGATCCGATCCCCGGTGGGCCGTCGGTGAGGGTGCCGCCGTGCTGCGCGGCGACGACGGGCGGGCCCTCGCCTTCCAGAGCGTGGCGGACCACCGTCCGCCGGTCTGGGGAGCGCCCGAGCAGCAGTTCCACCTGGACGTGCGGGTCGACGACCTGGAGGCCGCCCACGAGGCCGTCCTCGCGATCGGAGCCGTCCCGCTCGGCGGGGGAGGGGTCGACGACGGGGGCGGCGACCCGGCCTGGCGTGTCTACGCGGACCCGGCCGGACACCCGTTCCGCCTCGTACGGCCCTGACCGGGCACGGGTCTGCCGGGCCTGCCCGTACGCCCCTGACCAGTCGGGTACGCGTCGAGGTCCCCGTACCCACCGCGTCCCCCCGTGCGGTCCGGTCCGCGGTTCCGGTCAGCCGTGGTGCGCCACCCGGAAGCGGATCCCCGCCGTGGTCAGCCGGGCGGTGAAAGCATCGCCCATCGCCACCGCCGTCGTCACCTGGCCGGCCGTCTGCGGGAGCGGGTCGAAGGCGAGGCTGAGGGCCGACTCGGCGAGCATCTTGGCCGTCTCGTCGTAGCCCGGATCGCCGCCGGACACCTCGGTGAAGACCCGGCGCCCGCCGCCCTCGCCGACGAAGCGCACCGAGAACCAGCTGCGCGCCCGTCGCTCCGCGGACGGACCCCGGCCCGCCTGATAACGGCCCATCAGCCAGCTCCGCACCGGAGGCAGTTGCGCGGCTGCCACGCTCGCGCCGACCGCTGCGGCGCCCCCGAGTGCCATCGGAAGCGTCTTCACGGAGGCGTAGTGCCGGTAGCGGAAGTCCGGTCCGTACCGTTCGAGGGCCGCGGCCGAGCGTGCCACGACCTGCGGGTCGAGTGTCGGCAGCGGCAGTGCCCAGGTGCCGGTCTCCCGGCTGAAGCGCGGTCCGCCCAGCGGAGCCCGCGCCCGGCGCCCGACCGACCGCGGTTCGTACAACCGCCGTTCACGCGCTGCCCGCAGGATCTCCCGGCCCCTGCCGAGCGCGGTCAGCGCCGACGCGAACGTACCCCCGGAGAAGGCCGCCCCGGCCCTGACGAAGCCGTCGACCCGGAGCGGTACGCCCTCCGGGAGCTGCTGGACGGTGAAGTACACGCCCAGGTCGTGCGGGACGGAGTCGAAGCCGCAGGCGTGCACGATCCGGGCGCCGGTCTCCCGGGCACGCGCGTCGTGCCGGACGTACGTCAGGTCGACGAACTCGGCCTCCCCGGTGAGGTCCACACAGTCCGTACCGGCCTCCGCGCAGGCGGCGACGAGTCCGTCCCCGTACCAGACGTACGGGCCGACGGTGGTGGCCACCACCCGTGTGGACTCGGCGAGTTCGCGCAGCGAGCCGGTGTCGGCGGCGTCCGCGACGACGAGCGGCAGCTCGGCGCAGTGCGGCCACCGGACGGCGAGCCGTTCGCGCAGGGCCGTGAGCCCGGCCCGGTCGCGACCCGCGAGCGCCCACCGGCACTTCGCGGGCGCGTGCTCGGCCAGGTAGGCGGCGGTGAGCTCGCCCACGAACCCGGTCGCCCCGAACAGGACCACGTCGTACGGCCTGCCCCCACGCTCCGGACCACCCCCGCCCTCGGACAGCACCTCGGCCCCGGCCGAGGCCCCAGCCGACGCCCCCGCCCCGGACCCGCTCCCGCGCCCGGAGCCGCCCTTCTCCTCGCGCCCCACGCCCGCCGCCCCTGTCTCCATCCAGCCCCTCATCTCGGCCGTACCGCGCCGCGCGCGGTTTCGTCGTCGGCGGAGAATAGCGGGTCCGGTGCCGGGCCCGGCCCGCGCCCCGGGCCCGTAATTTCCAAGCGCTTGCTCGGCCGGGGGGCTTGTGCGGAGTGGAACACGTTCCTAGCATCTCCGGTGTTACATCATTGGTGTCACACATGCCTGGGGGCTGGATGAGCACGACGCACACCACCGGGAACGGCCCGCTCACCGGGGTACGCGTGGTCGAACTCGCCGGCATCGGCCCCGGCCCCTTCGCCGCGATGCTCCTCGCCGACCTGGGGGCCGACGTCGTCCGCGTCGACCGCCCCGGCGGTCCCGGCCTCGGCATCGACCCCGCCCGCGACCTCACCAACCGCAACAAACGCTCCGTCCTCGTCGACCTCAAGGCCGACGGCGGCCCGGCGACCGTCCTGGACCTGGTCGAGCGGGCCGACATCCTCGTCGAGGGCTACCGCCCCGGGGTCGCCGAGCGCCTGGGCGTCGGCCCCGACGTCTGCCTCGCCCGCAACCCCCGGCTCGTCTACGGGCGGATGACCGGCTGGGGCCAGGACGGGCCGCTCGCCACGACCGCCGGCCACGACATCGGCTACATCGCGATCACCGGCGCGCTCGGCATGATCGGCCCCGACCCGGACGGCCCACCCGCCGTCCCGGCGAATCTCGTCGGCGACTACGCGGGCGGCTCCCTCTACCTCGTCATCGGCGTCCTCGCGGCGCTCCAGCACGCGCGCGCGTGCGGCGAGGGCCAGGTCGTGGACGCCGCCGTCGTCGACGGCACGGCGCACCTCACGACCATGATCCACGGCATGCTCGCGGCCGGCGGCTGGCAGGACCGGCGGGGCGTCAACCTCCTCGACGGCGGCTGCCCCTTCTACGGCGTGTACGAGACCTCCGACGGCGGTCACATGGCGGTCGGCGCGCTGGAGGAGCAGTTCTACGCGGAGTTCGTCCGCCTCCTCGGCATCGAGGACATCGCACCCGCGCGCCACGACCTCGCCCGCTGGCCCGAGCTGCGCGAGGCCGTCGCCACCCGTTTCCGCAGCCGTACCCGCGAGGAGTGGACGGCCGTCTTCGACGGCAGTGACGCCTGCGTCGCGCCCGTCCTCTCACTGCGCGAGGCTCCCGCCCATCCGCACCTCGCCGCCCGCGCCACCTTCACCGAGCACGGCGGGATCGCCCAGCCCGCCCCCGCGCCCCGCTTCTCCGTCACCCCCGGCACCCTGCGTACGGGCCCCGCCCTGCCCGGTGCCGACACCGCGGCCGTCGCCCGTGACTGGGCCGTCCCCGCGCTCGGCGGACCGAAGCAGACCCAGGAGACCGAAGCATGAAGCGTCAGCTCTACACCGCCGACCACGAGGCCTTCCGGGCGACGGTCCGCACCTTCCTGGAGAAGGAGGTGCTGCCCCACTACGAGCAGTGGGAGAAGGACGGCGTCGTCTCCCGCGAGGTCTGGCTCGCCGCCGGACGGCAGGGCCTGCTCGGTCTCGCCGTCGACGAGGAGTACGGAGGCGGCGGCGACCCCGACTTCCGCTACGGCGCCGTCCTCGCCGAGGAGTTCACCCGGGCCGGTGCCCCGGGACTCGCCATCGGCCTGCACAACGACATCATCGGCCCCTACCTCACCTCGCTCGGCACCGAGGAGCAGAAGCGGCGCTGGCTCCCCGGCTTCTGCTCCGGTGAGCTGATCACCGCCATCGCCATGACGGAACCCGGCGCCGGCTCGGACCTCCAGGGCATCCGTACGACCGCCGAGGACCACGGCGACCACTGGATACTCAACGGCTCCAAGACCTTCATCTCCAACGGCATCCTCGCCGACCTCGTGATCGTCGTCGCCCGCACCACCCCGGAGGGCGGCGCGCACGGCCTCTCCCTCCTCGTCGTCGAGCGCGGAGCCGAGGGCTTCGAGCGCGGCCGCAACCTGGACAAGATCGGCCAGAAGTCCCAGGACACCGCCGAGCTGTTCTTCGAGGACGTCCGCGTCCCCAAGGAGAACCTGCTCGGCGAACTCGACGGCGCCTTCGTCCACCTGATGACCAACCTCGCCCAGGAACGTCTCGCCATCGCCGTCGCCGGCATCGCGGGCGCCGAGCACCTCCTGGAGATCACCACCCGGTACGTCAAGGAGCGGGAGGCCTTCGGCCGGCCCCTCGCCCGGCTCCAGCACATCCGCTTCGAGATCGCGGAGATGGCCACCGAGTGCGCCGTCACCCGGACCTTCGTCGACCGCTGCATCACCGAGCACACCGAGGGGGGACTCGACGCCGTCCACGCCTCCATGGCCAAGTGGTGGGCGACCGAACTGCAGAAGCGGGTCGCCGACCGGTGTCTGCAACTGCACGGCGGATACGGCTACATGAGCGAATTCCCGGTCGCCAGGGCCTACACCGACGGCCGGATCCAGACCATCTACGGCGGCACCACCGAGATCATGAAGGAGATCATCGGCCGTTCCCTCCTCGGCTGACCTCCCGCCGTCCGACTCCTCCCACCCTCATCGTGAAAGGCTTCCCGTGAGCACCGAAGCGTACGTGTACGACGCGATCCGCACCCCGCGCGGGCGCGGCAAGGCCAACGGCTCCCTGCACGGCACCAAGCCCATCGACCTCGTCGTCGGCCTCATCCGGGAGATCCAGACCCGCAACCCCGACCTCGACCCCGCCGCGATCGACGACATCGTCCTCGGCGTCGTCGGCCCGGTCGGTGACCAGGGCTCCGACATCGCCCGGATCGCCGCCATCGCCGCCGGACTCCCCGACACCGTCGCCGGTGTCCAGGAGAACCGCTTCTGCGCCTCCGGCCTCGAAGCGGTCAACATGGCCGCGATGAAGGTCCGCTCCGGCTGGGAGGACCTCGTCCTGGCCGGCGGCGTCGAGTCCATGTCCCGGGTGCCGATGGCCTCCGACGGCGGCGCCTGGTTCTCCGACCCGATGACGAACCTCGACACCAACTTCGTCCCGCAGGGCATCGGCGCCGACCTCATCGCCACCATCGAGGGCTTCACCCGCCGTGACGTCGACGAGTACGCGGAACTCTCCCAGGAGCGGGCCGCCACCGCCTGGAAGGACGGGCGCTTCGCCCGCTCCGTGGTCCCCGTCCTCGACCGCAGCGGACTCGTCGTCCTCGACCACGACGAGCACCTGCGCCCCGGCACCACCGCCGACTCCCTCGCCCGCCTCAAGCCCTCCTTCGCCGACATCGGCGAACTCGGCGGCTTCGACGCCGTCGCGCTGCAGAAGTACCACTGGGTCGAGGAGATCGACCACGTCCACCACGCGGGCAACTCCTCCGGCATCGTCGACGGCGCCTCCCTCGTCGCCATCGGCTCGAGGGAGGTCGGTGAGCGGTACGGGCTGACGCCGCGCGCCCGGATCGTCTCCGCCGCCGTCTCCGGCTCCGAGCCCACCATCATGCTCACCGGCCCCGCCCCGGCGACCCGCAAGGCGCTCGCCAAGGCCGGACTCACCATCGACGACATCGACCTGATCGAGATCAACGAGGCCTTCGCGGCCGTCGTCCTCCGCTTCGTCAAGGACATGGGGATCTCCCTGGACAAGGTCAACGTCAACGGCGGAGCCATCGCGCTCGGCCACCCGCTCGGCGCCACCGGCGCGATGATCCTCGGCACCCTCGTCGACGAGCTGGAGCGGCAGGACAAGCGCTACGGCCTCGCCACCCTCTGCGTGGGCGGCGGCATGGGCATCGCCACCGTCGTCGAGCGCGTCTGACCGTCCCGTCCGAACCCCTCAAACGGAGAAGCATCAGTCATGAGCGAGAGCACCACCATCCGCTGGGAGCAGGACGCGACCGGGATCGTCACCCTCGTCCTGGACGACCCCGACCAGTCCGCCAACACCATGAACCAGGCCTTCCGGGCCTCGATCATCGCCGTCGCCGACCGCGTGGAGGCCGAGAAGGACTCCATCCGCGGCATCATCTACACCTCCGCCAAGAAGACCTTCTTCGCGGGCGGCGACCTCAAGGACATGATCCAGGCGGGCCCCGAGCACGCCCAGGGCATCTTCGACGCCGCCATCGAGATGAAGCGGGCGCTGCGCCGCATCGAGACCCTCGGCAAGCCCGTCGTCGCCGCCGTCAACGGAGCCGCGCTCGGCGGCGGCTACGAGATCGCGCTCGCCTCCCACCACCGCGTCGCGCTCGACGCCCCCGGCTCCAAGATCGGCCTGCCCGAGGTCACCCTCGGCCTGCTGCCGGGCGGCGGCGGCGTCGCCCGCACCGTACGCCTCATGGGCATCACCGACGCCCTGCTCAAGGTGCTGCTCCAGGGCACCCAGTACAACCCGCGGCGCGCCCTGGAGAACGGGCTCGTCGACGCCGTGGCCGCCACCCCCGAGGAGATGATGGCCAAGGCCATCGCCTTCATCGACGCGCACCCCGAGTCCCGGCAGCCCTGGGACGTCCCCGGCCACCGGATCCCGGGCGGCACGCCGTCGAACCCCAAGTTCGCCGCCAACCTGCCGGCCTTCCCGGCCAACCTCCGCAAGCAGCTGGCCGGCGCGCCGTACCCGGCGCCGCGCGCCATCATGGCCGCCGCCGTCGAGGGCTCCCAGGTCGACTTCGAGACCGCGCTCACCATCGAGTCCCGCTACTTCACCGAGCTGGTCGTCGGCCAGAACGCGAAGAACATGATCCAGGCCTTCTTCTTCGACCTCCAGGCTGTGAACTCCGGCGCGAGCCGCCCGAAGGACATCGCGCGGAGCCAGGTCCGCAGGGTCGCCGTCCTCGGCGCCGGCATGATGGGCGCCGGCATCGCGTACTCCTGCGCCCGCGCCGGCATCGAGGTCGTCCTCAAGGACGTCTCCGCCGAGTCCGCCGCCAAGGGAAAGGCCTACTCCGAGGCGCTCTGCGCCAAGGCCGTGTCCCGCGGCCGCACCACCCAGGACAAGGCCGACGCGCTCCTGGCCCGCATCACCCCGACCGCCGAGGTCCGCGACCTCGCGGGCTGCGACGCCGTCATCGAGGCGGTCTTCGAGGACACCGCGCTCAAGCACAAGGTCTTCCAGGAGATCCAGGCCGTCGTCGCCCCCGACGCCCTGCTCTGCTCCAACACCTCCACCCTGCCGATCTCCGTCCTCGCCGAGGGCGTGGAGCGCCAGGTCGACTTCATCGGCCTGCACTTCTTCTCGCCCGTCGACAAGATGCCGCTCGTCGAGATCATCAAGGGCGATCGGACCGGCGACGAGGCCCTGGCCCGCGCGTTCGACCTGGTCCGGCAGATCAACAAGACGCCGATCGTCGTCAACGACTCGCGCGGCTTCTTCACCTCCCGGGTGATCGGCCACTTCATCAACGAGGGCGTCGCCATGCTCGGCGAGGGCATCGAGCCCGCATCGATCGAGCAGGCCGCCGCCCAGGCGGGCTACCCGGCGAAGGTCCTCTCCCTGATGGACGAGCTGACCCTGACCCTGCCCCGCAAGATCCGCAACGAGAGCAGGCGGGCGGTCGAGGAGGCCGGCGGGACCTGGACCAGCCACCCGGGCGAGGCCGTGATCGACCGCATGGTCGACGAGTTCGGCCGGCCCGGACGCAGCGGCGGCGCGGGCTTCTACGAGTACGGGGAGGACGGCAGGCGCGGCAGGCTCTGGCCCGGCCTGCGCGAGCACTTCACCAAGCCCGGACACGAGATCCCGTTCCGCGACATGCAGGAGCGGATGCTGTTCGCCGAGGCTCTGGACACCGTCCGCCTCCTGGAGGAGGGCGTCCTGACCTCGGTCGCCGACGCCAACATCGGCTCCATCCTGGGCATCGGCTTCCCGGCCTGGACCGGCGGCGTCCTGCAGTACGTCAACGGTTACGAGGGCGGTGTCGCCGGCTTCGTGGCCCGCGCCCGCGAGCTGGCGGCCACCTACGGGGAGCGGTTCGAGCCCCCGGCCCTCCTGGTGCGGAAGGCGGACCGGGGCGAGGTCTTCAGCGACTCCTGAACGCGGCCCTCAGCTCCTCGCTCAGCGAGCGCTGGAAGGCGGTGACGAGGGCCTGGACCACCATCGGCTGCATGTGCGCCGACAGCGACCTCATCGCGGTCAGGTGGTCCGGGTCCTCGCCGCTCTCCCGGTACGGGCTCCACACCCGCTCCTGGAAGAGCCGGGACAGCTCCTGGGCGGCGGCGCGGGCGTGCTCGAGGAGCACGGTGCGGGAGGCGAGGATCGTCTCGTGCTCGATCGGCACGTCCAGGAGCTCCACGCCGAGCCGCAGGAGCGCGCCGTCGAGCCGGAAGGCGTCGGCGTCCTCGGTCCGGTCGAGGACGCCCATCGCGGCCAGCCGGTCGACGTCCTGCTCCGTCAGTGCCCGCCCGGCGCGCCGCTCCAGGTCGCGCCGGGCGATGACCTCGGCCGACTCGGGAGCCCAGGAGGCCACCAGGGCCCGGTGGATGGCGAGGTCCTGGGCGCTGAGATCGGGCGGCAGCTGCTCCACGTACCGTTCGATCGCCGCCAGCGTCATGCCCTGCCGCTGGAGCTCCTCGATGAGCGCGAGCCGCGACAGGTGTCCCGGGCCGTAGTGGCCGACGCGCCGCGCCCCGATCACGGGCGGGGGCAGCAGCCCCCGGGTCCCGTAGAACCGCACCGTCCGCACGGTGACCCCGGCCCGCGCGGCCAGCTCGTCGACGGTGTAGGTCGGCACGTCCTCCGCCGTCACGCCGTGCGCGGTCACGTCCTCACCCGGCACGTCGGTTCCCGGCAGGTCCTCATCCGGCACGTCCCCCTCGCCGCTCCCGACGCCCATCCGAGGTGCCCTCACTTCCCGTGCGGTCGACCCGCCGGTCCGGGTCGCTTGAACAGTATTGCTGTCTCACCAGCGCTGTAAAAGGGCGCGGGTACGGGTCGGCCCCGGGTCGGCAGTAGACTCGACGTCCGTGGCGGATACACAGTACGAAGACCTGTTGCGACTGGTGCTCACCTCCGGGACGGCCAAGGCCGACCGGACCGGGACCGGCACCCGGAGTGTCTTCGGGCACCAGCTCCGCTATGACCTCTCCCAGGGGTTCCCGCTGGTCACCACGAAGAAGGTGCACCTCAAGTCCATCGTGTACGAGCTCCTGTGGTTCCTCCGCGGCGACTCGAACGTCGGCTGGCTCCAGGAGCACGGCGTCAGCATCTGGAACGAGTGGGCCGACGCGGACGGCGAGCTCGGCCCCGTCTACGGCGTGCAGTGGCGGTCCTGGCCGACGCCCGACGGCCGGCACATCGACCAGATCAGCCAGGTCCTCGACACCCTGCGCGACGACCCCGACTCCCGCCGGATGATCGTCTCCGCCTGGAACGTCGCCGAACTGGACCGGATGGCGCTCGCCCCGTGCCACGCCTTCTTCCAGTTCTACGTCGCCGACGGCAGGCTCTCCTGCCAGCTGTACCAGCGCAGCGCGGACCTGTTCCTCGGCGTCCCCTTCAACATCGCGAGCTACGCCCTGCTCACCCACATGGTGGCGCAGCAGACGGGGCTCGAACCGGGCGACTTCATCTGGACCGGCGGCGACTGCCACATCTACGACAACCACGTGCGACAGGTCACCGAGCAGCTCTCGCGCACCCCGTTCGACTTCCCGGAGCTGCGCCTCCACAAGACCGACTCGCTGTTCGAGTACGCCTACGCCGACGTGGAGGTCGTGGACTACCGCCACCACCCGGCGATCAAGGCCCAGGTAGCGGTATGAGCACCGGGGCGAACGGCGGCATGTCCGTCGGGCTGATCTGGGCGCAGACCCGCGAGGGCGTGATCGGCGCGGCGAACGCGATCCCGTGGCGCCTTCCCGAGGACATGGCGCACTTCAAGGCGACCACCCTCGGCCACCCCGTGATCATGGGCCGCAGGACCTGGGACTCGCTGCCCGCGCGCTTCCGCCCGCTGTCGGGCCGACGCAACATCGTGGTGACGCGCGACCCGCACTGGACGGCCGAGGGCGCGGAGCGCGCCGAGTCCATCGAGACGGCCCTGCGCCTCGCGACCGAGCCGGCCGGTGCGACGACGACGTGGGTGATCGGCGGAGGCGAGATCTACCGCGCGGCCCTGCCCCACGCCACCACGCTCTCGGTGACGGAGGTGGACACCCCGATCACCGGCGACACCTACGCCCCGCCACTCGACCCGACCTGGCAGCTCACGGCGGACACGGACTGGCAGCACTCCACCACCACCCTCCGCTACCGCATCCGCCACTACACCCGCACCTGAGACCCCACCGCGCACCCGGCCGGGGGCGGGAGCTAGAGTCTGCCGCTGATCGGACCGGGGGGTTCGGGAGAGCAGGGGGCGGATGTACGCGCAACTCAAGGAGACGGCCGACGAGTTGGCCGGGGTCCTGTGGCGGGAGCACACCGTCTACCGGGAGCGGGGTGGCGGTGTGGTGATCAGGGGCGAGCATGTGGGGCGCTGGATCAGTCTCGGGCCGACCGGGGGCAGGGACCAGGCGTTGCTGCGGGCGGGTCGGCTCCTCGACGGGGGGACCACGGCCCCGGCCCGGACCGAGGTGGTCGTGGATCTGACCGCCGGGACGGCGGAGCTGGCGGCGGTCTGCCGGAGCCTCCTCGCCGAGGTCGCCGCCGTCGCCGAACCGGTTCCGGCCGGGGCGGGACGCGCGAGATCGGCCGGGAGGCGGAGGAGGCCGGGTCGGGCGGCACGCGCCGCCCGACCCGGCCGGCCCCGCAAGGGGCGGCACACGAGCCTGGGTTCCTTCTTCGTGCTGCTCTGTGTCGCCGGGGTCCTCGGTGCCTGGCTCTACAGCCTCTTCGGCAGGCCCGGGTACTGAGCCCGCGCCCGCCGCCGGTCGCCGGTTCGGGCAGGTCAGTACCCGAGCACCGGGTAGTGGTCGCTGAGGTTGGTGTACGTGTACCGCGTACCCCAGCTGGAGACCGACCACGGAGCGCTCCGCTCCAGGACCACGTGGTTGGTCCAGCCGGCGGGCCGGGCGTTCCCGGCGCGGAAGAGGACGTGGTCGAGGTCCTCGCGCGGGTCGTCCGGGTAGCGCTCGGAGGCGATCGAGTTAAGGTCGGTGTCGAAGGAGTACGGGTGGCCGGTGCGGGCGTCGGCCCCCGCCAGGCCCGCGTCGGCGAGCATCGTGCCGTACTCGGGCGTGTGCGAGTCGACGTTCATGTCACCGGCGACGATCACCTGCTCGTTCGCCGGGATGTTCTTGGCGTCGAGGAAGGCGTCGAGCGCCTTGAACTGGCTGCTGCGCGTCTGCGCCGCCTCGCCCGCCGAGCAGCCCGGGTCGGTCGACTGGGCGTGGGTGCCCACGACGTGCACCCGGCTGCCGTTCACGTCCAGGGCGGCGTACGCGAAGCCCTTGTTCGAGTACCAGTCGGCGCCGCAGGCGTCCTTGTAGACGTACTGCTCCTTGCGGACGATCGGCCACTTGCTGAGGATCGTCACTCCGCCGTCCTCGGGCGTCGTCGCGGAGTACGCCCCGCCGGTGGCGTCCCAGCCGCTCTTGCCGCGGCCCACGACCGGGGTCTGGTGCGGGTACCGTCCGGCGGCGTTCGCCTTGAGCGCGTCCGATGCGGAGTTGTCGAAGGCCTCCTGGAGGACGACGACGTCCTGCCCCTGGAAGAAGGAGGCGGCGGGGATCGCCGCGGCCCGGTGGTCCTGCCCCCAGTTCGGGTACAGGTTCTTGGAGAAGAGGAACGCGTTGTACGAGAGCACCTTCAGCCGCGGGCCCTCGGCGGCCGCGGCGGGGGCCGCGGTCGCGCCGGGCGCGGTCGCCGCCACGGTGACGGCGGCGAGGGCGAGCGAAAGTGCGGCGCCGGGGGCACGGCGAAGCGCGGCGAACGACACGTGAACTCCCAAAAGAGGGTGGGGGGTTGACCTTGCGCCGCACATACAATCAGTCGTGGTTACCTTCCGGTAGCCTTCGGGTGCCGGGAATCTGGCCGGGCCCGCACAAGCGCACCAACTCTCCCGCCGCTGTCTGATTTGTGGTGTTTTTGTCCAGGTAGAATGCGCGCATGACCCTCGCGAGCAACTCACAGATCTTCAACATGGACCTCGGTCCGCTCAACCCCGTCCTGGCCGAGCTCATCCTCGGCGCGGTTCTGTTCGGGCTCACCTTCCTCCTCCTTGCGAAGGGCATCCTGCCCAAGATCCGTCGCACCCTCGACGCCCGCGAGGACGCCATCGAGGGCGGCACCGACCGCGCCGACGGCCTGCGCGCCGAGGCCACGCAGATCCGTGAGCAGTACGAGGCCGAGCTCGCCGAGGCCCGCCACGACGCGGCCCGTATCCGCTCCAAGGCCGTCGAGGAGGGCTCGGTCGCCATCGCCGCCGCCCGCGCCGAGGGCAACGCCGAGCGGGACGCGATCCTCGCCGCCGGTGCCCAGAAGATCGCCTCCGAGCGTGCCGCCGCCGAGCGCGAGCTCACCGCGGACGTCGACGCCTGGGCCCACGCCCTCGCCGCCCGTATCGTCGGCGAGCCGGTCGGCGCCGACCGCGTCTGATCCGTGCGTCCCCGGAAGGGGCCGTCACCCGGGGTCGCAGGACCCGGGTGACGGCCCCTTCGTCGTGGGTGCAGTCTGGAGGTGAGGAGAGCCCCCATGGAACACGTGAACCCCACCGACCCCGCTCCGCCGCCCGTCGGCGGCGTGCTGTGGAGCGTCGCCGGTGACATCCGGGCGCTCCTGATGCTGCCCGCCGCCCTCACCATGCAGGTCGCCCACCCGGCCATCGGCGCCGGCGTGGACGCGCACTCCGTCTTCCGGACCGACCCCTGGGGCCGCGGCGAACGCTCCCTGCGCTCGCTCCAGCTGTGGATCTACGGCGGCGAGGACGCCGCACGGGAAGGGCGCCGTCTGCGGGAACTGCACCGCACGATCCAGGGCACCGACGCCCATGGCCGCCGCTATCACGCCCTCACCCCCGCCTACTACTCATGGGTCCACGCGACCGGCTTCCCCGTCTACACCCGGGGCCTCCGCCTGCTCGTCCGTCCCCTCACCGAGGCCCAGGAACGGCAGCTGTACGCGGAGTGGCTCCAGGTCGGCCGGATCCTCGGCATCCACGACCGGGACATGCCGCGGACGATCGAGGAATTCTGGCCGTACTACCGGAAGGTCCTGGCGGACGAGCTGGAGGCGACCGTCGTCGTCCGGGAGCTGCTCGATCCCGACCAGCCGGTGCCCGCCCCGGACCGCGGCCCCCTGCCGGTCAGGCTCGCCTGCCGGCTGCTCTGGCCCGTCCTTCGCCGCCCGTTCCTGCGGCTGCGGGCCTTCCTCACCGTGGGCCTGATGCCGCCGGACGCCCGGGAGGCCATCGGTCTGGAGTGGACGGACGCACAGGAACGCACCCTGCGCCGGTCCGCCCGGGTCGTCCGGGCCGTGGTCCCCGTACTGCCGGAGCGGCTGCGCTACCTCCCGCAGGCCCGCAGGGCACGCGAAGCCGCCCGCCGCGCCTCGCGCTGACGGACAGCTCCGCGCGTCCCGCACGGATCGGAGTCCGGGCGCGCCCCGGTCTCGTACCGGTCAGTGCGCGTGGTGCTCCCCGGTCTCGTGGATCGTGTTCGTCTCGGCGATCTTCTTCCACGACCTGGGCTGCGGCGGCTTCACCGGCGTCGTCGCCCGAGCGGTGGACCGCGCGGCCGGGGCGGACAGCCCGGCCGCGGCCGCCGTCGGCGATGACGGCTTCGACGGCTGGTACAACCAGGTGTCGAAGAGCCCGGCCAGTGGCTTGCCGGAGACCCGCTCCGCGTACCGCACGAAGTCGGAGACCCGCGCGTTGCCGTGGGCGAACTCCTGCGGCCAGCCCTTCAGGATCGCGAAGAAGTCCTCGTCGCCGATCTCGTTGCGCAGCGCCTGGAGCGCCAGCGCTCCCCGGTCGTAGACCGCGATGTGGAACTGGTTCTCGGGTCCCGGGTCACCCGGCTTCACCGTCCAGAACGGGTCCTCGGCCGTCCGGAGGGCGTACACGTAGTCCGCGAGCTCCTGGGCCGTGCCCTCGCCCTCCTTCTCCGACCACAGCCACTGGCTGTAGCGGGCGAAGCCCTCGTTGACCCAGATGTCCTTCCAGTCGCGGACGGACACGCTGTCGCCGTACCACTGGTGCGCCAGCTCGTGGACGACCACCGACACGTTCGCGCCGTGGGCGAACTGGCGCGGGCTGTAGAACGGGCGGGTCTGCGTCTCCAGGGCGAAGCCGCTCGTCACGTTCGGCACGTACCCGCCGAGGGCGTTGAAGGGGTACGGTCCGAAGACCCCTTCCAGCCACTCGGCGACCTCGGTCGTGCGCTCGACGGAGGCGCGCGCGGCGCCGTCGTTGTCGCCGAGGTCCTTGCTGTACGCGTTGAGGACGGGCAGCCCGTTCGCCGTCCTGTCCGTCGTGATGTCGAATTTGCCGACGGCGAGCGTGGCCAGATAGGTCGCCTGCGGCTTGTTCGAGCGCCAGTTGAAGCGGGTCCAGCCGAGGCGCGAGGACTGCGACTGCAGCACGCCGTTGCTGATGGCCTGGTGGCCGTCCGGCACCGAGACGGAGACGTCGAAGGTGGCCTTGTCGAGCGGGTGGTCGTTGGACGGGAACCACCAGATGGCCGAATCCGGCTCCTGCGCGGCGACCCCGCCGTCCGGGGTGCGGGCCCAGGCGGTCCAGCCGTCGATCTTCACCTCGGAGGGCTTGCCCGCGTAGCGGACGACGACCGAGATCGCCTTGTTCCTCTCCAGCGGGGTGGCCGGGGTGACCTCCAGTTCGTGGGCTCCCGAGGTGGTGAACCTCGCGAGGCGCCCGTTGACCCGGACCTCGCTGACCTTCAGGCCGAGGTCGAGGTTGAAGCGGGAGAGGTTCTGCTTCGTCGTGGCGAGGATCGTCGCCGTGCCCTCCAGGAGGTCGGTGGCGGGCTGGTACGTCAGGCGCAGGTCGTAGTGGGAGACGTCGTAGCCCCCGTTGCCGCTGGTGGGGTAGTAGGAGTCGCCGATGCCCGGGGCCCCGGGGACGTGGTCGGCCGCCGATGCCGGGATCACCAGCAGCAGGGCGGCCGCGAGGGCGCTCGGAACGATGATTCTGCGGTGCACAGGTGCTCCCCAAGTCATAAGAAACGTCAGACACGTGGGTGGGCGTCGATCCTTGGTCCGGACACTATTCAGCCCCCGACGCACCGTCACGTCCAGAGGACCCCCTGTCACACGATCGCCATTCGGCCGACATGGAGCCGCCCGTCTCGGGGATCACCCCGCATCACCCCTGATTCCCTGCGGCACTCTTTTGCACGGGAGTTGACCGGGGTACGTTCCGGCCCATGCCGATGCGAACGCGGAGAACCCGCGGAGCCCGACTGCCGTACGGACCCCTCGTGGCCGCGGCCACCGCTGCCCTGCTCGCGACCCTGGTCTCCCCGGCGGGCGCACAGCCGGCGCCCCCCGGGCCCTCCCCTCGCGAATCCCGGCCCGTCCACTCGTACGCCGACGCCATCCGTGAGTCCGTCTGGGTCGACACCGGACTCGACGGTGACGGCGACGGGCGCGCGGACCGGGTCGCCGTCGACATCGTGCGCCCCCGGGAACCCGCCGCCGCCGGCCGGAGGATCCCGGTCATCATGGACGCCAGCCCCTACTACGCCTGCTGCGGACGCGGCAACGAGGGACAGAAGAAGACCTACGACGCCGACGGCGACCCCGTCCAGTTCCCCCTCTTCTACGACAACTTCTTCGTCCCCCGGGGATACGCCTTCGCCGCCGTCGACCTCGCCGGCACCAGCCGCTCCGACGGCTGCGACGACGTCGGCGGCCGCTCCGACGTCCAGTCGGCCAAGGCCGTCGTCGACTGGCTGAACGGCCGGGCCCGCGGCTACACCTCCCGCACGGGAGACACCCGGGCCCGCGCCACCACGTGGAGCACCGGGAACGTCGGCATGATCGGCAAGAGCTGGGACGGCACCGTCGCCAACGGCGTCGCCGCCACCGGCGTCGACGGACTGAAGACGATCGTCCCGATCGGCGCCATCTCCAGCTGGTACGACTACTTCCACTCCCAGGGCGCCCCCCTCTACGACGCCAACCCGAGCTGGCTCTCCGCGCACGTCGGCAGCCCCGAGGCGCGGGCCCGCTGCGGTGCCGTCCAGGACCGCATCGCCGCCGGCACCCCCTACAGCGGCGACCTGACCCCGGCCTGGACCGAGCGCGACCACGTGCGGAACGCGGGCAAGGTCAGGGCGAGCGTCTTCGTCGTGCACGGGCAGCAGGACCTCAACGTGCGCGCCGGACAGTTCGGCCGGTGGTGGGACGCGCTCGCCGCCCACGGCGTCGAGCGGAAGATCTGGCTCTCCCAGACCGGCCACGTCGACCCCTTCGACTTCCGCCGCGCCGACTGGGTCCGCACCCTGCACCGCTGGTTCGACCACCACCTCCTCGGATACGAGAACGGCATCGACCGCGAGCCGGTCGCCGACATCGAGCGCGCCCCGGACCGCTGGACCACCGACCGGCACTGGCCGCCGCGCGCCACCGAGGGCACCACCCTGCGGCCCGCTCCCGGCGCCCCGGCGGGACCCGGCGTCCTCGGCCGTGCCCCCGCCGCCCCCGGCTCCACCGCGACCTTCACCGACGACCCGAGCCTCGGTGAGCTCGACTGGGCGGCCCGGATCGACAGCGCGACCCCGGAGAAGGCCGGATTCGTCACCCTCCCCCTCTCCCGCGACCTGCGGATCTCCGGCTCCTCGAAGGTGACGGTCACGGCCACCCCGAGCACCGCCACCGCGCACCTCTCCGCCGTCCTCGTCGACCTGGGCCCCGACACGATCCGCGACTACGGAGCCCCCGGCGAAGGCATCACCACCCTCACCGCCCGCACCTGCTGGGGCGCGAGCGCCCCCGGCGACAGCGCCTGCTTCAAGGAGACCGAGGCCCGTACCGCGGACGTCGGCCACACGGTCCTCAGCCGGGGATGGGCCGACCTCGGCACCTGGGCCGACCCGGACAAGGAGCGCCAGCTGACCCCCGGCAGGGCGTACACGATGACCCTGGACCTCGCCGCCACCGACCATGTCGTCCCGGCCGGACACCGGCTGGCCCTGATCGTCGCCGGCACCGACGAGGGCCTCCTCGACCCCCCGTCGACCACCCCGACCCTGACCCTCGACCTCGCCCGTACCTGGGCCGAACTGCCGCTGGTCGGAGGTCCCGCGGCCTTCGGCCGGGCCACCTCCGGGCCGTACCCGACCGTGCCGTCGCCCTCCGCCGTACCGTCCCCGAGCGGCGCCGCACCGCCGGTCGCCGTGACGGGTCCGCGCCTTCCCGGAGCAGGAGCCGCCCGATGAAACCCCCCACCGCGCTCCGGAGTTCGCGGCGCGCCCTCGCCCTCGTGGCGGGCGCCGCGGCTCTCGCCCTGCCGCTCGTCACCGTCCCCGCCAAGGCCGCGGACAGCGCTCCCGCGAAGCCGCCGCCCCGCACCGGTTTCGAGGCGACCCGAGGTGCGCGATGGACCACCGAGGCCGAGGAGCGGGACTTCCTCGCGGCCGTCGACCGGGCGAGCGAGCGGGTGTCGCTGCGGGTGATCGGCACCACCGCGCAGGGCCGTCCCCTCCGGCTCGCCACCCTCGGCACGGGCCGCACCACCGTGCTGCTCGTCTGCAGTCAGCACGGCGACGAGCCGGCCGGCCGCGAGGCCTGTCTGAGCACGGTGCGCGACCTCGCCCACGCCCAGGACCGGCAGACCCGGCACTTCCTCGCCCGGACCACCCTCCTCGTCGTCCCCACCGCCAACCCCGACGGCCGGGAGGCCGACACCCGGGGCAACGGCGACGGGGTCGACGTCAACCGCGACCACATCGCGCTGCGGACCGCCGAGGCACGGGCGGTCGCCGCCGTCATCCGCGACCGGCGCCCGGCACTCGTCTACGACCTGCACGAGTACGGTGCCACCCCCCGCTACTACGACAAGGACTTGCTCGCCCTCTGGCCGCGCAGCCTCGACGCGGACCCGCACGTCCACGACGAGTCCCGGACCCTCTCCGAGGCCTACGTCAGGCCCGCCGCCGGGCTCGCGGGCCACAGCAGCGGCATCTACGGCATCTGGACCGACCCGCTCACCGGCAAACCCCTCAAGCAGGTCGCCGGCGACGGCCAGGAGCGGATCCTGCGCAACACGGCGGGTATCAAGCACTCCGCGGGTCTGCTCGTCGAGACCCGGGTGGACGCGCTCGACGAGTCCGAGCAGAACGATCCCGCACGCAATCACCGGCGCCGGGTCGCCACTCAGCACGCCGCTCTGGAGGGCGCCTTCGCCTACGTCGAGAGGCGGCGCGGACCGCTCACGGCGGCCACCGCCGCGGCCCGGCTCACCGGCTTCGCCGACCGGGGGCCGGTGTACCTCGGGGGCGCCGACAACGATCCGCCGGAGCCCGGGGAGATCATCGCCGACCCCCCGTGCGGATATCGCCTCGACGCCGCCCAGTACGCCGACGTGGGCGACGAACTCGCCCTGCACGGCGTCACCGTGCGCCCCCGGGGTGTGGGAGTGTTCGTGCCGCTGCGCCAGTCGCACCGCGCGCTCGTCCCCCTGCTCCTCGACGCACGGGCGACCTACCACCTCGTCAGTGGGGCTCCTGTGGAGAGGTGTTGACGATCATGTGCCACAGGGTCGCGATGGCGTGCACCCGACGTTTGCCGCGGTAAAGTTACCCACCGGTACTGACCATGCCTCGAACAGGCCCTCACGGCCTGGAAGTTGGAGAACCACCATGCGCACCACCCCCACCGCACGTCGCACCCTGACGTCGCTGCTCGCCACGACGCTGCTCGCCGGAGGCGTGCTGCTCGGCCAGACGGTGACCGCCGAGCCCGCCGCCGCCGGCACCATCACCTGCAACGTCGACAAGCTGAGGGCCGACGCCCGCAAGGAGCGCGACCGGGCCGCCCAGCTCAAGCGCCTCGGCGCCACGACGGAGGCCCGCAGGGCCATCGCCCGCGCCGACGCCCTCGAGCGTCGCGCCCGCCAGTGCGCCGACGCGGAGAACGACAGCAAGCCGCCGCTCTGGAAGTAGCGACATCCACGGGGCGGAGCCGATCGCCGAGACCGGCCCGCCCCGGTCCCGCCGGCCCCCGTACCGGGACCGGTACATTTCCGGGACGACCCAGCCATGGAACGGGGCCGGTGGCCGGGGAATGCTTGGCGGCATGCCGGCCGCTTACACGACCCTCGACCTCGCCCCCGCCGTCCTCCCGTACGGCGCCCCTCCCGAGGGCTTTCCCCGCCCCCGGCCCGACGACGTCGATCTCGTCGTCGACGGCACACCGCTGCTCCACCGGCTCGACGAGGCCGACGGCGACATGGTCTCGCCCCTGGCGGCGGACCTGCCGCCCACCCTCCGCGCCGAGCACGTCCGCCTGCTCCTCCACCCCGGCCCCTCGCTCGCGGACGGCCGCCAGGTGATCCACTCGTGTCCCGACTGCCGGGACCCCGGCTGCGGAGCCGTCACGGCCGTCGTCGAGCGGGCGGGCGAGGACGGCGAGGACGTCGTCTGGCGCGACTTCGCCTGGCAGACCGGCCCCACCGCCGACCCGGCGCACGAGGGCTACCGCGGCGTCGGCCCGTTCCGCTTCCACGGCGCGACCTACCGGGCCGTCCTGCTGCGCGTCCTCGACGCCCCGGAGCTGACCTGCCAGGACAGGACCCTCTGCGACACGCTCTAGAATTCGTTCCCTGATGACTGCAACCCTCGTCGCCAAGGACCTCGCCGCCGGCCACGGCGAACGCACCCTCTTCGCCGGGCTCGACCTCGTCGTCGCCCCCGGCGACGTGATCGGCCTCGTCGGCGCCAACGGCGCCGGCAAGTCGACCCTGCTGCGGCTGCTCGCCGGCATGGACACCCCGGAGGAGGGCGAGCTCCGGCTCTCCCCGCCCACCGCCGCCGTCGGCCACCTCCCGCAGGAGCCGGAGCGGCGCGCCGGGGAGACCGTCGGTGAGTTCCTCGCCCGGCGCACCGGCGTCGCCGCCGCCCAGGCGGCCATGGACGAGGCCACCCAGGGCCTCGTCGACGGCACGCCCGGCGCCGACGACGCGTACGCCACGACCCTGGAGCGCTGGCTGGACCTCGGCGGCGCCGACCTGGAGGAGCGCGCCGAGGAGGTCGCCGACTCCCTCGGCCTCACCGTCGGCCTCGACCAGCCGATGACCTCCCTCTCCGGCGGTCAGGCCGCCCGCGCCGGGCTCGCCTCGCTCCTCCTCTCCCGCTACGACGTCTTCCTCCTCGACGAGCCCACGAACGACCTGGACCTCGAGGGCCTGGAGCGCCTGGAGGCCTTCGTGAAGGGCCTTCGGGCGGGGACGGTCGTCGTCAGCCACGACCGCGAGTTCCTCACCCGTACCGTCACCAAGGTCCTGGAACTCGACCTCGCCCAGCAGCAGATCACCCTGTACGGCGGCGGTTACGAGGCGTACCTGGAGGAGCGGGACACCGCCCGGCGCCACGCGCGCGAGGAGTTCGACGAGTACGCGGGCCGGAAGGCGGCCCTTGAGGCGCGCGGCCATATGCAGCGGTCCTGGATGGACAAGGGCGTCAAGAACGCCCGCCGCAAGGCCACCGACGGCGACAAGCTCGGACGCAACGCCCGCAGCGAGGCCAGCGAGAAGCAGGCCGCGAAGGCCCGCCAGACGCAGCGCATGATCGAACGCCTCGACGTCGTCGACGAGCCCCGCAAGGAGTGGGAGCTGCGCATGGAGATCGCGGCCGCGCCGCGCTCCGGCTCGGTCGTCGCGACCCTGCGCGAGGCGGAGGTGCGCCGCGGCGACTTCGGCTTCGGCCCCGCCAGCCTCCAGATCGACTGGGCCGACCGGGTCGCCGTCACTGGGGCCAACGGCGCCGGGAAGTCGACCCTGCTCGCCGCGCTCCTGGGCCGGCTGCCGCTCGACGCGGGGGACGCGTACCTCGGCCCGGGCGTCGTCGTCGGAGAGGTCGACCAGGCCCGCAAGCTCTTCCACGGTACGGAGACCCTCCTGGAGGCGTTCTGCGCGGCCGTGCCCGACACGGAGCCCGCCGAGGTCCGTACCCTGCTCGCCAAGTTCGGCCTCAAGGCCGCCCATGTGATGCGGCCCGCCACCACCCTGTCCCCGGGCGAGCGGACCCGGGCCGCGCTGGCCCTGCTCCAGGGGCGGGGTGTGAACCTGCTGGTCCTGGACGAGCCGACCAACCATCTGGACCTGCCGGCCATCGAGCAGCTGGAGGCCGCACTCGACTCGTACACCGGCACGCTGCTGCTCGTCACCCACGACCGGCGCATGCTGGACGCGGTCCGCACCACCCGGCGCATCGAGGTCGCCGACGGCAAGGTGACCGAACTCTGATGGCGGTCTCCTTCGGCCGGGGACCCGTGGAAGCGCGGGCCCCCGCCCCGTCGGCGGCCAGGCCGTGGCCGGCCACCGTGGGCCCGCTCGCCGCCTTGCACGGTGGTGACCCGGGCCGTGAACTGTACGAGTACGGCTTTCCGCAGGACGTGGCCGTGGCCGCGGAGGTCGACGGCCCGACGGCCGTCCCCGTCCTCGCGGACGGCGTTTCCCAGGAGGCACCATGACCGACCTACTGACCCGGCTGACCGAGATGCTGGACGATCTGGACGCGGACGTCGACGAGACGATCGACCTCGCCGACGAGATCGCGGCCTCGGGCGACGCCGGTCTCCTTCCGCGCCTCCAGTCGGAGCTGGACCGTGCCCTGACCGAGCGGAACGCCTACGCCCGCGAACTCCTCGGTGGTGTCCTCGCCGCCATCGGCGGCCCGGACGCCCTGCCCGCGCTGATCCGCGCCTCGGCCGTCGACCTCGGTGACGACCAGGACGGCCTGGCCGCCGAGATCGTCGATCTCGTCCAGGCGGACCCGAAGGCCGCCCGCGCCCTCCTTCAGCCCCTCACGGAGGACGACGACCTCTCCGTCGCCCATCGTGCCGACTGGGCCATGCGCTTCCTGCCGTAGGGAGAACCTCCTCATGGGGCGAGGCCACGGCCC